>NZ_CAJYPF010000214.1 GCF_913776565.1 uncultured Microbacterium sp.
ACCTTCTCGGTCGCGGGCGCGCAGAACGCGATCACGTCGACATCGCCGAGCACCTGCTCGACGAGGTCGTTCAGGCGCTGCCCGAGCAGGGTGCGCGGGCGATGGATGCCGGGGGTGTCGACCACCACGAGCTGACCGCCGGGGCGGTTGACGATGCCGCGAATCGCCCGTCGGGTCGTCTGCGGCTTCTCGCTCGTGATCGCGACCTTCTCGCCCACGAGGGCGTTGGTCAGCGTGGACTTGCCGACGTTCGGCCGGCCCACGAAGGTCACGAAACCGGATCGGGTGTCGGTCATCTGTCGTTCCTTTCACGCGCCGGGACCTCGTCCTCGGCGTCGTCGTCGGCGGGCTGTTCGCTGCGCTCGACGATCACGGTGGCGATGCCCCGGTTACGACCGCGCGATGCGCCGCCGGTCATCACGAGGCCGGAGTGCTCGGCGGTCGCGCCGGGCTGGGGGATGCGGCCGAGGGCCTTGCCGAGAAGGCCCCCGATCGAGTCGACGTCGTCGTCGTCGAGCTCGAGGCCGAACAGGTCGCCCACCTCGTCGAGCCCGAGGCGGGCGTTGACGCGGTAGCGACCGTCGGGCAGCTCGACGATCTCGGTGTTCGGGGCGTCGTATTCGTCGGCAATCTCACCGACCAGTTCCTCGATGAGGTCTTCGAGGGTCACCAGGCCCGCGACGCCGCCGTACTCGTCCACGACGAGGCAGACGTGCACGGCATCCTTCTTCATCTGCTGCAGCAGGGTCTCGGCCTTCATCGACTCCGGGACGAAGGTGGCCGGTCGTGCGATGCGACGGATCGGGGCGTCGCGCCACCCGGCCTCGTCGCGGAACCCGAACTGCACCAGGTCTTTCAGGTACAGCATGCCGACGATGTCGTCGGCCTCGTCGTCGGCCAGGGGGACGCGCGAGACGCCCTTCTCGAGGAACAGGGCCAGGGCCTCGCGCGAGGTGGCGGCGGCGTCCACGCTCACCATGTCGGTCCGCGGGACCATGACCTCGCGCACGTAGGTGTCGGTGAAGTCGAACACCGAATGGATGAGCTCGCGGTCGTCCTCTTCGATGAGCTCGTTCTCGGCCGCCTCGTCGATGATGCTGAGCAGCTGCTCCTCGGAGGCGAAGGACGTCGACTGCGGGATGCCGGGAGTGACGCGGTTGCCGACGGCGACCAGACCGTGCGCGAGGGGCCCGAGCAGGATGCGCATGCCGCGGATCACCGGGGCGACGCCACGCAGGAGGCCGCGTGCGTGCTGACGGCCGACGGAGCGGGGGCTGGCGCCGACGGCGACGAACGAGATGCCGGTCATGAGCACCGCTGCGGCGCCGACCGCGAGCCCGATGTCGTCGAAGATGAGCATGAAGGATGCCGCGACCAGCACCGCGGCGGTCGTCTCCGCGAGGACGCGGATGAACACCACCGCCGTGAGGTGCGCGCTGGTGTCGTCGGCGATGCGACGCAGGGCGCGGGCGTTCCGGCCCGAGGAACCGAGTTCGAGAAGGTCGGTCCGCGAGGTGACGCCCAGGGCCGCCTCGGACGCCGCCATCAACCCGCCGAAGGCGACGAGCAGCAGGGCGGCGACGAGGAGGAGGGCTTCGGTCATGCCCGACGCTGGCGTTCGACGGCCTGGAAGCCGGCGATCAGCTCGCGCTGCAACCCGAACATCTCGCGTTCCTCATCGGGCTCGGCGTGGTCGAAGCCGAGCAGGTGCAGCAGCCCGTGCGTGGTCAGCAGGATCAGCTCGTCCTGCGTCGAGTGCTTCGCGGCGACCGCCTGCGTCTCGGCGACGGCCGGGCAGAGCACGATGTCGCCGAGCAGACCGGCCGGGGTCGGCGCGTCCTCGGACCCGGGACGCAGTTCGTCCATCGGGAAGCTGAGCACGTCGGTCGGGCCGGGCTCGTCCATCCACTGCACGTGCAGGGACTCCATCGCACCCTCGTCGACGAGCACGATGGCCACGTCGGCGTCGGCACTGACGTGCAGCTCGGCCAGGTTGTACTCCATCAGACGCAGCAGCACCTGCTCATCCACCTGGTGGTCGGACTCGTTGTTGATCTCGATCGTCATGAGCGGTTTCGTCTCGGGAGGTGATCGCGGGGACCGGCGGCACCCGGGCCGCGTCGCTCCGCACGGGTGGCGAATTCGGTTGCCTCGTCGCGCTCGCGTCGGGCGGCGAGGCGCTTCTCGTCGTACTCGCTGTAGGCGTCGACGATGCGGCCGACCAGCGAGTGGCGGACGACGTCGTCGCTGGTCAGGCGCGAGAAGTGGATGTCGTCGATGTCGTCGAGGACGCGCGTGACCAGGCGCAGGCCCGAAGCGCCCTGCGGAAGGTCGACCTGGGTGATGTCGCCGGTGACGACCATGCGCGTGCCGAACCCGAGGCGGGTGAGGAACATCTTCATCTGCTCGGGCGTGGTGTTCTGCGCCTCGTCGAGCACCACGAACGAGTCGTTGAGCGTGCGACCGCGCATGTAGGCCAGAGGGGCGACCTCGATCGTGCCCGTCGCCATGAGCTTGGGGACGATGTCGGGGTCCATCATCTCGTTGAGCGCGTCGTATAGCGGGCGCAGGTAGGGATCGATCTTGTCGGTCAGCGTGCCCGGCAGGAAGCCCAGCCGCTCTCCGGCCTCGACGGCGGGGCGCGTGAGGATGATGCGGTTGACCTCTTTGCGCTGCAGGGCCTGCACGGCCTTGGCCATCGCCAGGTACGTCTTGCCGGTACCGGCCGGACCGATGCCGAACACGATGGTGTTCTCGTCGATCGCGTCGACGTACTCTTTCTGGCCGGCGGTCTTGGGCCGGATGGTCTTGCCACGCGAGGACAGGATCGCCTCGCCCATCACCTCGGACGGACGGGGCCCGCCGTCGGAGCGCAGCATGCGGTTCGAGCTGGACACATCGGCCGGGTCGAGACCGTGCCCCGATCGCGTCATCGACAGCAGCTCGTCGACCAACCCGCGCGCCGCACGTACCGCCGCGGGCGCACCCGAGAGCGTGATCTCGTTGCCGCGCACGTGGACGTCGACGTCGGGGTGCTCCTTCTCGACCACCCGCAGGAGGCGGTCCTGCGGACCGAGCAGCTGCACCATGGCCACGCCATCGACGGCGATCTGCTCGCTGACGGTCTCTTCGGGGGATTCAGCCACCGAGACTCTTTTCGTTCAGGCCGCCCGCGAGGACGTGGGCGTGCACATGGAAGACCGTCTGACCGGCGCCCTCGCCGGTGTTGAAGATCAGGCGGAAGTCGCCGTCGGCGTATTCGGCCGCGACGCTGTTCGCGAGACCGATCACCTCGGTGAGCAGCGCCGGGTCGCCCGCGGCGAGCTCGACGACGGTGCGGTACTGCGGCGTCTTGGGGATGACGAGCAGGTGCACCGGCGCTTGCGGGGCGATGTCGCGGATCGCGAAGGCGTTCTCGGTCTCGGCCACGATCTCGGCGGGGATCTCGCCCTGCAGGATGCGCGTGAAGATCGACGGTTCGCTCATGGCATCCAGTCTAGTGACGGGCTCCGACACCCGGCCGGGCGGGTCACCAGCGCCCGTGCGCCGCAGAGAGCACCGAGATCGCCGCGGCTCCCGCGGTCGAGGTGCGCAGCACCGTGTCGCCCAGCCGCACCGCGCGGGCGCCGGCGGTGGTGAGCGCCTCGAGCTCCTCGGGGGCGATCCCGCCCTCGGGGCCGACCACGAGGACGATGTCGCGATCGTCCGGGGCGGTCGCCTCGGTGAGGCGGATGGATGCCGAAGGCTCCAGCACGAGCACGGTGGCCCCGCCCGCCCGCCGGACGAGGTCGGCGGTGCGCGCCACCGCCTCGACCTCGGGAATCCAGGCGCGGTGAGCCTGCTTGGCTGCCTCGCGCACGATCGTCCGCCACCGCGCGAGACCCTTGTCCGCCTTGGCATCCCACCGCGAGACGCTGCGCGCCGCCTGCCAGGGGACGATCGCGTCGACACCGAGCTCGGTCGCGGCCTGGACGGCGAGCTCGTCGCGGTCGCCCTTGGCCAGGGCCTGCACGAGCACGAACCGCGGAGACGGGGCCGGGCGCTCATCGCGCGCCGTCACCCGAACGTCGACCTGTTTCGGTGTCGCGGCCACTACTACACCCGACAACCAGACGCCACGACCGTCGCCGAGGGTCACCGCCTCGTCGACGCGCACGCGCCGCACCGCCGCGGCGTGGTGAGCCTCGGTTCCCGTCAGGGTAACGGTCGCGCCCGGGTGAGCCGTCCCGGCATCGTCGGTGACGAAGTGCAGCGCCACGATCAGTGCCGGAAGCGGTCGCGGAACTTGCTGAACATGCCCTGCTGATGCTCGGCCAGGCGGGGCTTGGGGGCCTTGGTGCGCTTGGCGAACTCCTCGATGAGGGCGCGCTCCTTGTGGTCGAGGCGCGTCGGGGTGACCACGTGCACGCCGACCTTGAGGTCGCCGCGCTGGCTCCCCCGCAGCGGCGTGATGCCGCGGCCTTTGATGGTCAGGACGTCGCCGGACTGCACCCCCGGGCGCACCTCGAGGTCGACCGAGCCGTCGAGGGATTCGATCGTGGTGGTGGCGCCGAGGATGGCATCCGGCATCGACACCTCGAGGGTCGCGACGAGGTCGTCGCCCTCGCGGCTGAAGGCGTCGTGCGCCTCGACCGTGATCTCGAGGTACAGGTCGCCGTTGGGGCCGCCCGCGGGGCCCACCTCGCCCGAGCCGGGCAGCTGCAGGCGCAGGCCCGACTCGACACCGGCGGGGATGTCGACCGAGACGGTGCGACGGGCGCGGACGCGTCCCTGCCCCTGGCACGTTCCGCAGGGGTACGGGATGGTCGTGCCGTGTCCATGGCAGACGCTGCAGGGCTGGCTGGTGACGACGTTGCCGAGCAGGCTCCGGACCGTGCGCTGCACGTGGCCCGAGCCGTGGCAGATGTCGCACGTCACCTCGCTCGTACCCGGCTGGGTGCACGAGCCCTGGCACGTCTCGCACAGCACGGCCGTGTCGACCTCGAGGTCGCGGTGGGCGCCGAAAACGACGTCGCCGAGCTGCAGGGTGACGCGCACGAGAGCGTCCTGCCCGCGTTCGCGACGGGACCGCGGCCGGGGTCCCCGTCCGCCCCCGCCGCCCTGCGCGCCGCCGAAGAACGTCTCGAAGATGTCGCTGAAGCCGCCGAACCCGGCCGCTCCCCCGCCCCCGAACGGACTCTGGTCCCCGCCCATGTCGTAACGGCGGCGCTGCTCGGGGTCGCTGAGCACGTCGTAGGCGTGGGTCACGAGCTTGAAGCGCTCGGACGCGTCCTCGCCGGGATTGACGTCGGGGTGCAACTGGCGCGCGAGGCGTCGGTAGGCCTTCTTGATGTCTTCGGGGCTGGCGTCGCGTTCGACACCCAGGACCTCGTAGTGGTCAGCCACAATCGCCTTCCTGCCCGCTCACGCGGGGTCGTTCTCGTGGGGGATGCCGTCAGCGCGCGCAGTCGTCGTCTTCGAGCATCCGGGTCAGATAGTGCGCGACGGCGCGGACCGCCGCGAGGTTGGAGGAGTAGTCCATCCGGGTCGGTCCGAGCAGTCCCACACGGGCGCCGCCGGTGGACCCGTCGTACCGGCTCGCGAGCACCGAGGCCTCGATCAGGCCGAAGGGTTCGTTCTCGCGCCCGATGCTGGCCGAAAGGCCCTTGTCGTCGGCCACCATCTCGCTCATGAGGCGGAGCAGGGTGACCTGTTCTTCGATGGCCTCGAGCAGGGGGTAGATGCTGCCGCGGAAATCCGCCTCGCGCTTGGCGAGGGTCGCGGCCCCGGCCATCACGAGACGGTCCTGACGGAACTCCTCGAGCTCTTCGCCGACCACTCGCAGGACGGCGTCGGCGATCGCGTCGAGCACGATCCCGGGCCGGGGGCCGTCGGCGAGGGCATCGGCGACGCGATGCGCGGACTCGGCGACGGCACGCCCGACGATGACGGCGCCCACGCGGGCGCGCAGCTGGGCGATGTCGGCGTCGCTGGGTTCGACCGGCACGAGAGCGATGCGCTGCGACACCCGGCCGGTGTCGGTGACGAGGACGACGAGCACCCGCGGTCCCCCCAGGGCGACCAACTCGACGTGGGTGACGTTCGCGCGAGCGAACGAGGGGTACTGCACGATCGCGACCTGACCGGTCAGTTGCGTGAGTGCGCGGACCGTGCGCGCGAGGAGGTCGTCGAGATCGCCGGCCTCGTCGAGGAACGAGGTGATCGCGCTGCGCTGAGCGGTCGAGAGCGGACGCAGTTCGGCGAGGTGATCGACGAAGACGCGGTAGCCCTTGTCGGTGGGAACGCGTCCCGACGAGGTGTGCGGCGCGACGATGAGGTCTTCGTCCTCGAGCAGCGCCATGTCGTTGCGGATCGTCGCGGCGGACACTCCGAAGGCGTGACGCTCGACGATGGCCTTGCTGCCCACGGGCTCGCGCGTGTCGACGTAGTCCTGCACGATCGCACGCAGCACCTGAAGACCGCGTTCGGACACCATGCGCTGCTCCTCCCGTTTGGCACTCGACTCGACTGAGTGCCAATTCTACGACGAACGTCCGACCCTCGCGCCGAGCGGCTCGCGGATGGGGCGCGGGCCCTTTCGACGCGCCTTCCCCTCGATAAACGCGATGCGTGGCGAGAAACGCGGGCTCGCACCGTTTGTGAGCACGGATGGCGTTCATCGCGGGTATTGGCGTGCGCGCGCTCGTCGCCGCGCCCGCCACCGGACGCAAGCTCCTCACCGCGCCCGCCACCGGACGCAATCTTCTCGCCGCACCGACTCGCAGCCGAGGTGCCGCCGGTCAGGCGGTCAGCGCGCGCACCACGGCGTCCGCGAGCAGGCGTCCGCGCCGGGTGAGGACGATGCGGCCGCGCACGGCATCCGTCCCCTCGATGAGACCGTCGGCGATGAGGGATGCCACGGCCTTGCGCCCCTCCCCCAGGATCTCCGACACGGCGAGGCCCTCGCGGATACGGCTGCGCAGCAGCACCGACTCGAGCCGCCGCGCGGTGTCGTCCGGGCGCTCGCGCGCCGCAGCGGGCGACTCGGACGACGCCAGGCGCTGCGCGTAGGCGGCGGGGTGCTTGACATTCCACCAGCGCAGACCCGCGACGTGGCTGTGCGCGCCGGGGCCGAAACCCCACCAGTCCGTCCCCCGCCAGTAGGCCAGGTTGTGGCGCGAGCGGTGCTCGACGCCGCGCGAGAAGTTGGAGACCTCGTACCAGTCGTATCCGGCGGCGGCCAGCAGGTCGTCGGCCAGTTCGTACATGTCGGCCTGCAGGTCGTCGTCGGGCATCTCGACCGCCCCGGAGCGTATCTGCCGCGCGAGCTTCGTCCCGTCCTCGACGATCAGCGCGTAGGCCGAGATGTGGTCGGGCTCCAGGGCCGTGGCGGTCTCGAGCGAGGCGCGCCAGTCGTCGAGCGACTCCCCCGGCGCCCCGTAGATGAGGTCGACCGAGACGTCCAGGCCCGCCCCCCGGGCAGCGGCGACGGCTGTGGCGACGTTCCTCGGATCGTGCGTGCGATCGAGCGCGGCGAGCACGTGCGGCCGGGCCGACTGCATGCCGATCGACAGTCGCGTGACCCCGGCCGCAGCGAGCGTCCGGACCACGCGATCGTCGACGGTGTCGGGGTTGGCCTCGACCGTGATCTCGGCACCGTCGGCGATCCCGAAGGCCTCGCGCACGGCATCCAGCATGCGGGCGAGATCTCCCGGCGGAAGCAGCGTCGGCGTGCCGCCGCCGAAGAAGACGGTGGGTGCCGCCCGCCGCGCGGACGCGGCATCCATCACCCCGGCGGCCAGTCGCACTTCGGCGGCGAGGGTGTCGGCGAAGTCGTCCTGACGCGCGCCGCGCAGCTCGCCGGCGGTGTAGGTGTTGAAGTCGCAGTACCCGCAGCGGACGCGGCAGAACGGCACGTGCAGGTAGACGCCGAAGTCGGTCGACGCGTCGATCGGGAGGTCGGCGGGCAGGCGACCGTCGACGGGTGCGGGGTCGCCGAGCGGCAGGGGTCCGCCCATCAGGAGGAGTACAGCGGCGAGATCGCACGCAGGTAGCGCGCGAACAGGGCCTTGCGGCGACGGCGCACGCGACCGGTGAACAACCGGTACGTGGGGGCCGTGGGGCGGTCGAAGGCGCGGACGATGAACCAGACCTCGTCGTTCTCTCGCCACTCGATCGAGAACAGCTCTTCGCCGCTGACGATCGAGTGCCCCACGGTGCCGAGGATGAATCCGACGCGGCGCGGCTCCTCGAAGACCGAGATGACGCGCAGCTCGGCGTCGGCGCGGTGGCCGTCGACCTTGCCGTGCAGCCGCACCCCGGTACCCGGGCTGATGAACGGGGTGCCGTCGGCGGCGAAGCGCTGCTCGGCCTCGAGGCGGCTGGGGGCGACGGGCGCGCCCTCGGCGTCGAAACCGACGCCCGAGTAGCCCGCGTTGGAGGCCGGTTTCACGTCGCTGATGCTCAGCTCGCCGACGCGCAGCGGCGCCCACGACAGCAGTAGCTCGGTGGCCGCGGCGAACCGCTCCTCACCGCTGCCGATGCGCCAGGCGTCCTCGGCCGGGATCGAGTTCTCGGGCGGGTACTGCATGAGGTCGTGGGCCTGGGTGGCCCCGACCGCCGCGTAATCGACCGTGTCGTCCGTGAAGTTCTGCCGACGCATGATCTCCAGTCTCGGGGTGGCGGATGGGAAGGAGGTGAGCGCGGCTACTTCTTGGCCTCGACGTCGCCGGACAGAGCGGCGATGAACGCCTCTTGCGGCACCTCGACGCGGCCCAC
The DNA here is from genome assembly GCF_913776565.1 of uncultured Microbacterium sp. GTDB lineage: Bacteria > Actinomycetota > Actinomycetes > Actinomycetales > Microbacteriaceae > Microbacterium. The sequence continues at coordinate 8,758 of NZ_CAJYPF010000214.1, forward strand.
CATCTTCATGCGCTTCTTGCCCTCCTTCTGCTTTTCGAGGAGCTTCCGCTTGCGGGTGATGTCACCGCCGTAGCACTTGGCGAGCACGTCCTTGCGGATCGCGCGGATCGTCTCGCGCGCGATGATGCGGGCACCGATCGCGGCCTGGATAGGCACCTCGAACTGCTGGCGCGGAATGAGCTTGCGCAGACGCTCGGCCATCATCGTGCCGTAGCTGTAGGCCTTCTCGCGGTGCACGATCGAGCTGAACGCGTCGACCTTGTCGCCCTGCAGCAGGATGTCGACCTTGACGAGGTCGGCGGTCTGCGAGCCGGCCGGTTCGTAGTCGAGGCTCGCGTATCCCTGCGTGCGGGACTTGAGGTGGTCGAAGAAGTCGAAGACGATCTCGCCGAGCGGCATGTTGTAGCGCAGCTCGACCCGGTCCTCGCTGAGGTAGTCCATGCCCAGCAGGGTGCCGCGGCGCGACTGGCACAGCTCCATGACGGTGCCCACGTAGTCCTTCGGGAGCAGGATGCCGACCTTGACGATCGGCTCCGACACCGAGGCGACGCGCCCGTCGGGGTATTCGCTGGGGTTGGTGACCGACACCGTCTCACCGGTGTCGGTGGTGACCTCGTACGTCACCGACGGGGCGGTGGTGATGAGGTCGAGGCCGAACTCGCGCGAGAGGCGCTCCGTGATGATCTCGAGGTGCAGGAGGCCCAGGAAGCCGCAGCGGAAGCCGAAGCCCAGGGCGACGGAGGTCTCGGGCTCGTACTGCAGGGAGGCGTCGGAGAGCTTGAGCTTGTCGAGGGCCTCGCGCAGCTCGGCGTAGTCGCTGCCGTCGATCGGATAGATGCCCGAGAACACCATCGGCTTCGGGTCGGTGTAGCCCGCGAGGGCCTCGGTGGCGGGCTTGCGGTGCGTGGTGATCGTGTCGCCGACCTTCGACTGGCGCACGTCCTTCACGCCGGTGATGAGGTAGCCGACCTCGCCGACGCCGAGCCCCTGGGTGGGGATCGGCTCGGGGCTGGAGACGCCGATCTCGAGCGCCTCGTGCGTCGCGCCGGTCGACATCATCTGCAGACGCTCGCGCGGCTGAAGGGCCCCGTCGATCATGCGGACGTAGGTGACCACGCCGCGGTAGGCGTCGTAGACGGAGTCGAAGATCATCGCGCGCGCGGGCGCGTCGGCCACGCCGACGGGGGCGGGGATCTTCTCGACGATGAGGTCGAGGAGCTCCTCGACGCCCATACCGGTCTTGCCGCTGACGCGCAGCACGTCGGCGGGGTCGCCGCCGATGAGACCTGCCAGCTCGGCCGCGTACTTGTCGGGGTCGGCGGCGGGGAGGTCGATCTTGTTCAGCACCGGGATGATCGTCAGATCGTTCTCGAGCGCCAGGTAGAGGTTCGCGAGGGTCTGCGCCTCGATGCCCTGGGCGGCGTCGACGAGCAGGATCGCGCCCTCGCACGCGGCGAGAGAGCGACTCACCTCGTAGGTGAAGTCGACGTGACCGGGGGTGTCGATCATGTTGAGGGCGAACGTGCCGTCGGCGGTGGACCACGGCATGCGCACGGCCTGCGACTTGATCGTGATGCCGCGCTCGCGCTCGATGTCCATGCGGTCGAGGTACTGCGCGCGCATGTCGCGGTCGGCGACGACGCCGGTGATCTGCAGCATGCGGTCGGCCAACGTCGACTTGCCGTGGTCGATGTGGGCGATGATGCAGAAGTTGCGGATCTGCGCCGGCGGGGTGGCGGACGGCTCGAGGGGCTTCAGGGCGCGCGGTGACATGTTCCGTCGATTCTACGGTGGTGCGCCGACATCGCCGTCCCCGATGCCCGGGGTTCCGGCATCCGAGGCTTTCCGCGCGTGCCTCGCTGTCGCGCGCCAGGTCACGTGACCTCGGCGAAACGACACGCCGCGACGCGTGATCTCGACGAGGTCACGTGACCTGGGCGAGGAGCTGACCGTCGCGCCTCTCGGCGCTTCTAGCATGGATGCCATGACGGTCCAGGTCGTGCTCGTGCACGGCATCCGCACGTCGGCGTCGATGTGGCGGGCGCAGGTCACGTACCTCGCCCAGCGCGGCACCCCCGTCACCGCCGTCGACCTTCCGGGGCACGGCACCCGCCGCGGCGAGCGGTTCACCCTCGACGAGGCGTTCGCCACGATCGACCGAGCCGTCAGGGATGCCGCGACGCGCGGGCCCGTGCTGCTGGTGGGGCACTCGATGGGTGGTCTGCTATCGATCGCGTACGTCGGGCGCGAGGAGCCCCCGCCGGTCGCGGCGTTGGTGGCGGCATCCTGCACCTCGCTCCCCCGCGGTGTGGGGCTGGCGGCGTACCGCTTTCTGGCGCGGCGCTTCGACAGCCTGCCCGACCGGGGGCTCGGGCTCACCAACCGCGTGCTCGACCGCACGCTTCCTCCCGAGACGCGCGACGACTTCGGGGCCGGTGGATACGCCTTCGACGCGCAGGACACGGCGCTCGCATCGCTGTCGTCTCTCGATCTGCTCGCGGCGCTGCGCCGCATCAACATCCCGCTGTGGTTCGTCAACGGGCAATGGGATCAGCTGCGCGCCAACGAGAAGCTGTTCACGACCGTGGCCCCGCACGCAGAGCTGATCGTCGTACCCCGCACCACGCACCTGGTCACGGCCATGCGGCCTCGGGTGTTCGACGCGCTGCTGGAGGTGGCGCTCACCACCGTCGAGGCGTCGACCTGTTAGACTCGGCCCTTGGCTT
>NZ_CAJYPF010000215.1 GCF_913776565.1 uncultured Microbacterium sp.
GTGCCGCGCTCCGGAGGATGCGCCCGCGTCACCGCCGCACCCCCGCCGTGACGCCGCCGACGTGCGCGGATCTCCGGAGCGCGGCACGAGGGCCCCGCCGCTCACGCGGCACCCCGCTGCAACGGGCGACGGGTGAAACCCGCCCGCAGGCGCTCGGCCAGCACGATGCTCACGCCGCGACGCCAATCGGCGCTGCCCAGCGGATCGGTGTAGAAGTCGGTGGCCCCGGCGACGGCATCCCGTAGCTCTCCTGCCCCGGGGACCCGCGCGAAGCGCAGCACCCGCGGGCGGCGCACGGCGGCGGTCACGACGAAGACGCTCGTGCCGTCGGGGTCGACGCGCGCCGTGACGACGGCGCCCGAGCGTCCCAGCTCGGCGAGGGCGATCTTCTGCAGCCCCACGCGTGCGGTGAGGGCCCGTGCCGGGATGTCGAGGGCGCGAACGACCTCCCCCGGAGCGAGCGAGGTCGCGGCGTCGTCGACGACCAGATCGGCCACCGCGATGCGGCGCTCGCCGCCGTCGGGCGTCCAGATCAGAGCCGTGGCATCCAGGGTCGAGAGCATCGCGATCATCGCGCCCGCCGCGAAGGCCTGGCAGACGTTGCCGCCGACGGTCGCGGTGTTCCAGATCTTGAACGAGGCGAGCAGCGCGTCGGCCGCGGGGCGCGCGAGGGCGAGCGACGTCCAGTCGCGGGGCGCCTCGTGCTCGACCCAGGCGAGCAGGCGCGCGATCGTGCACGTCGCGCCGATGCGCAGACCCTCGTCGGTCACCTCGAGGTCGGCCCAGTCCAGTCCCGTCAGGTCGACGAAGCCGGTGGCGTGCGGCTGCGGCTCGCTCATGAGCCACGTGCCGCCGGCTATCACGACCTCGCCGGGGCGCAGGGCGAGGTCGGCGCGCGAGCGTGCGACGCGGTACGAGGTGACGCTGGTGATGTCCATGCTCAGCCCGCCGTGATCCGGCCGGTCCAGCGCCCGTCGGCGAGGGTGTATTTCTGCCGCGTGCTCTGGCCGAGGGCGTCGCCCCGCCAGAAGGTGAGCGTCACCGGGCGCACGCGGAAGCCGACCCAGCGTTCCGGCGGCTCGAGGTGGGGGTGCGCGGCGTCGAACTCCGCCCACAGGTGTCGCCGTTCGAGCACGTGCAGGTGCGCGTTCTCGTCGGTGTTCAGCCACGCGAGCAGCTGCAGGTACCGCGAGCGCTGGCGGTACACCTCGGCGGCCTCGTCGGCGCCGACGCGCTCGACGATGCCGCGCACGACGAGCTGCCGCCCCACCTCGGGCCAGGCGACCGACATCGCGGCGACCGGGTTCGCGGCGATCTGCGCGACCTTGGCGCTCGCGGCGTCGGTGTGGAAGTACAGCCCGGTCAGGTCGCGGTCGCTCACCAGCACGTGTCGCAGCGACGGCAGTCCGTCGCGGCCCATCGTGGCCAGGGCGGCGAGGGGGCGCAGTTCGCTGTCGTGCGGGGGGAGCCAGCGAACGAGAAGGTCGAGCGGGTCGTCGACGAGCGTGTCGACGTCGTCGACGTCGGCACCGAACGTGGTGCCGGCCGTGATCATGGCGATGCGACCTCCGGGGATGCTGCGGGTAGCGACGAGCGTAGGCACCGCGCGTTTCGGCGATGTTGCCGTCATGAACATTCGACGAAACACCGGGTTCGTACACTCCCGGCATGCGCGTGCTGCCCCTCATCGACACCTGCCCGAAGAGCATGGAGTACGGTCCCTGCGGCGGGGTCGGCTTCGACGGATCGTGCGAGATCGACGCGGCGCACCGGTGCGCGTTCCTGCACCGCCCGACCGTGCCGTGGACGGGGCTCGACCGCTCGACCGAGGTGGCCCCGGCGCCGCGCACGGCCGCCGCCGCGCGCACCCTTGCAGACCTCGGCACCCGCCCCTGGGTGGTGGCCGATCTTCCCGCGCGGGCGCTGAGCGTGGCATCCATCGATCGGTGCGCCGCGATCCTCTCCGGAGAGGTGGATGCCGTTCTCGCCGGCGACGCGGGAAGCGCGCGGGTGCAGTTCCCTCCCGCCTACCGTGCGCACCTGCTGCAGAGACGGGGCCTGCGCGTGTGGACGGGCCTGAACATGCGCGACCGCAATCGCGTGGCGATCGAGGGCGAGCTCGCTGCCCTCGCGGTCGAGGGGGTCGCGGGGGTGCACTGCGTGACCGGCGACCACACCCGCACGGGACACCGACCGGATGCCGCGCCGGTGTTCGATCTCGATTCGACGGAGGCCACCGCGCTGGCCCGCGCCGCCGGTCACGTGGTGTCGGTGGCGGCCTCACCGGCGGCCCCGCCGACGGACCGACGCGCGGCGCGGCTGCGCGAGAAGATCCGAGCCGGAGCGGACGTGTGCTTCGTCAACCACGCCGGCGGGGTGGCCCCCGTGCGCTGGTTCATCGAGGAGGCGGGCGACGGCATCCGGTACATCCCGTGCGTGCCGGTGGTCGTCGATCACGCGTCGGCCGACCTGCTGGAGTCGTTCACGACCCTGGTGCTGCCGGCGGACTTCCTGGAGCGCGTGCGGCGCTCGCGCGACCCGCGGGCGGAGGGGATCTCGCTCGCGGTCGAGATGGCGCGGGAGATGCTCGCCGTGCCGGGCGTCGTCGGCGTGAACCTGTCGGGCGGTCGCGAGGGCGCCGAGGAACCCTTCGCCGAAGCCCTCGCCGAGATCGCGCGCCGGCTGCGCTGAGCGCGCGGGGAGCGGGAGCCGGATCTGTCGGGTGTCCAGGAAATGCCGCGCGGTGCCGCGGTGTGTCTCGGACACTCGACGGTTGAGCGGGGGCGGGGCGGGCGGCGCGCGGGGTCAGCCGGTGACCGAGGGGGACAGCTCGCCCGCCACCGCGACGAGGTGCCCGCCCTTGCGCTCGGCGCGGGCGATTCCGCGGGAGTCGGCGGCGTCGCGCTCGAGCAGCCGCCAGGGGTGTGCATCGATGTCGGCGCCGCCGGTCGCGCACGCCAGCAGGGCGAGGGGTTCGAGCACGCGCCAGCGGCCCCGCGGGCGCTGCATGTCGACGATGCCCGCGCGTCCGCCCGGGCGTACCGCGGCGCACGCGCGGCGCCAGGCCTCGTCGCGCGCGGGGATCACGCTCAGCGCGTAGGTCGAGAAGACGGCATCCGCTCCCCGTCCTCCGGCGGCGGCGCGCAGAGCGGCGGGGTCGAGCGTCGCGGCGTCGGCCTCGACGAGCGTGACGACGTCGTGCCACCCCGCGGCGACGATGCGTCGACGGGCCACGGCGAGCATGTCGGAGCTGCGGTCGATGCCGATCACGCGTCCCGTCGGTCCCACGGCCGCGACGAGACCGGCGAAGTTCAGTCCGGTACCGCAGCCGAGGTCGATCACGGTGTCGCCGGGGCGCGGATCGAGAAGGCGGATGCCGGCCTCCCGGCCCGCCCGGTACACCCAGCGTTCGCCCGAGAGCACGTCGTACCAGCGTGCGCCCACGCCGTATCGGCGCAGCAGTGCCGCCATCGCGCCACCCCCTCTTCCGACCACCCTAGGCTTCGGGGATGACCTCCGTCTCGCGTCGCCGCGCCCGTCCGCTCACCGCCGTCGACGCAGGGCGGGCGGAGTGGGACCTCGTCGTGGTCGGGGCCGGGAGCGCCGGCCTCGTCGGAGCCCGCACCGCGGCCGTGCTCGGGGCGCGGGTGCTGCTCGTCGAGGCGAACGGGTTCGGCGGGGAGTGCCTGTTCACCGGCTGCGTGCCGTCGAAGGCGCTCATCGCCGCGGCCGAGGCCGCGCACGACGCGCGCGACGCGACGCGACTCGGCGTCCACGTCGACGGCGTGCGGGTGGATTTCGCCGCCGTGATGGCCCACGTGAAGGGGGCGATCGCCGCGATCGAACCCGTGGACTCGCCCGAGGCGCTCGCCGAGACCGGGGTTTACACGCTGCGCGGCCGCGCGCGGTTCGACGGTCCCCGCTCGCTGGTCGTCGAGGGGGTCGGCATCCGCTTCCGCGATGCGCTGGTGGCGACCGGCAGCACGCCGATCGTGCCGCAGGGCGTCGAGGTGCTCACGAACGAGACGCTCTGGGACCTCGACGAGCTGCCCGCCACCTTGCTCGTGCTGGGCGGTGGCGCGATCGGCTGCGAGATGGCCCAGGCCTTTGCGCGCCTCGGCTCGCGCGTGACCCTCGTGCACCGCGGCGACCGGGTGCTTCCGAAAGAGGATCCCGACGCCAGCGCCCTCGTGCTCGCCGCCCTGCGCGCCGACGGCGTCGACGTGCGCCTGGGCGCGACGCTCGAGAGCGCCGGGCGGGTGGACGGCCGCACGACCGCTCGCCTGAGCGACGGTTCGACGGTGGTCGCCGATCGCGTGCTGGCCGCGCTCGGTCGGCGCGTCGACACGACCGGACTGGGGCTGGATGCCGCGGGCGTCGCCCTCGACGACTCGGGCGCGATCGCGGTGGACCGCATCCTCGCCACGAGCAACCCGCGCATCCGTGCCGCGGGCGACGCGACGCCGCTGCCGCGCTTCACTCACACCGCGGGGATGTTCGGCAGCATCGCCGCCACGAACGCCGTGCTCGGTCTGAGGCGCCGCGTGCGGCTGGACGACGTGCCTCGCGTGACCTTCACCGCGCCCGAGGTCGCGGCGATCGGTGTGCCGACGACGGATGCCGCGGGTGTGCGCATCGTCGAGACCGCGCACCACGACCTCGACCGCGCGATCGCCGAGGGCCGCACCGCGGGGTTCACGCGCCTCGCGGTCGACCGCAAGGGGCGGGTGGTCGGTGCCACGATCGTCGGTCCGCGCGCGGGGGAGTCGCTCGGGGAGCTGTCGACGGCGGTCTCGCGCGGTCTCTCGGTGCGCGACCTGGCGGGCGTGCTGCACGCCTACCCGACGTATTCGGATGCCGGCTGGAACGCCGCCGTACGCGACGCCCAGGGCGCCCTGCGCTCGGGCGCGGTCGCCGCGGTGATCCGGCTGCTGCGGCGCGTGCGGCGGCGGCGGGGCTGACGCGGCGGGGCGGGGCCGGCTGCGGCGCGTGCGGCGGCGGGCTGAGGCGCGGGCCCGAGGGCGCCGGGGCTGACGCGCGGCCCGGCCCCGACCCGGGTCGACGCCTGCGCGGCGTCGAGCGCTCCCGGGTCGCCGCGCCCCGGCGTTCACCGCAGCAGGCGGTACCCCACCACGACGCGCTGCACGGCGCTCACTCCGACGAACAGGGCCCACGCGAGAGCGATCCACCCGGCCCAGAACGGCAGCAGCAGCCAGAGGGTGTGCACGACGATCGTCTCGGTGCCCTCGGCGATGCGCCCGAGGAACGACAGCGACCGACCGTCGTCGATGCGGCGGCCCGTCCGTTCGGCGATCGA
>NZ_CAJYPF010000216.1 GCF_913776565.1 uncultured Microbacterium sp.
ATCACCTCGTGACCCACACGCACGTCGAGGGCGAAGCGGGCGGCGAGCGACTCCGGCGTCTGCAGGAGCAGCGACGACCGATCCGCGATCACGCCGCCCACGTGATACGGCAGCCCGCAGTTCGCGAACGACACGTGCGCGCCCCGCTCGAAGACCGTGATCTCGCGGGTCTCGTCGAGTCGCCGCAGCCGCGTCGCGGCACTCATGCCCGCGGCGACTCCTCCGATGATGATCGTCCTCATGGCATCCACTTTATACCCCCGGGGGTATAGTGAGGCCGGTCGCGACCGCGGCTGAGAACGGAAGGATGCCGAAGATGTGCCGACAGGTGGCGTGCAGGACGTGCGGGAAGACGACGTGGGCAGGGTGCGGCCAGCACGTCGACCAGGTGATGGCGGGAGTGCCCCGACGCGATCGCTGCGAGGGTCACCAGAAGACAGAGGCCGCGGGCGGCGGCTTCTTCTCGCGAATGTTCGGGCGCTGAGCCGCGTCACCCCTCGATGCGCAGCGCCCCCGCGACCGCGTCGAGCGCGCCGGGCACGAGCCGGTAGTACGCCCACGTGCCGCGCTTGGAGCGCGTGAGGAACCCGGCCTCGGTCAGCACCTTGAGGTGGTGCGACACCGTGGGCTGAGACAGACCGACCGGCTCGGTGAGGTCGCACACGCACGCCTCCTGCTCCGCCGCGCCCGCGACGATCGACAGCAGGCGCAGTCGCGTCGGATCACTGAGGGCTTTCAGCCGCCCGGCCAGTTCCTCGGCGTCGGCGACGGACATCGCGGCACCCCCGGAGGACACGCAGCAGGCGACGGGGTCGAGGAGCGGCAGCGTGGTCATGCATCGACGATAGTCGATATTGACATCTGTCGATAGATGCGGGCACGATAAAGCATCGACCGTCATCGATGCACGAGGAGTCCCATGTCGACGCTCACCCTCACCCCGCGGCCCCGGGTCACGGATCGTCTCGCGACCCTGCCCGTCGCCATCATCGGCGCGGGTCCCGTGGGCCTCGCCGCCGCCGCGCACCTCGCCGACCGCGGGATCGCGTTCACCGTGCTCGAGGCGGCATCCGGACCCGCCGCCGCCGTCGAGAAGTGGGGGCACACGCGCCTGTTCTCGGCCTGGCGCGAGGTCGTCGACCCCGTCGCGCGCCGCCTCCTCGAGGCCACCGGCTGGACCCTGCCGGCGGAGGGTCGCGCCCCCACGGGCAGCGAGCTCGTCGACGACTACCTGCGCCCGCTCGCCGAGCTGCCCGAGATTGCGGTGCACATCCGCTACGGCGCGCGCGTGACCGGGATCGCGCGCGAGGGCATGGACCGCACGCGATCCGCCGATCGCGAGAACACGCCGTTCCTCGTGCGCACCCCGAAGGGAGAGCTTCTCGCCCGCGCCGTGCTCGACGCGTCGGGAACGTACGACTCCCCCAACTCCCTGTTGTCGACGGGCCTGCCGACCATCGACGACGCGCGCATCTCGCACGCCCTCCCCGACGTGGTCGGCCGCGAGCGCGACCGCTTCGCGGGGCGGCACACCGTCGTCGTCGGGGCCGGGCACTCCGCCGCGAACACCCTCATCTCGCTCGTCCGCCTGCAGCGCGACGCGCCGGGCACCCGCATCACGTGGCTCATCCGCAACGCCAGCGCCGTTCGCGTGTCGTCGTCGGCGGACGACGGGCTCGTCGGGCGCGCGCAGCTCGGCGCACGCGTCGACCGCTACGTCGAGGCCGGGACCGTCGAGAAGATCGACTCGTTCGAGATCGACCGCGTCGAGGCCCTGCCCGACGGCATCCGTCTCTCGGGAACGCGACGCGGCGACCTCGCGACGGTCACCGCAGACGTCGTCGTCAACGCGACGGGTTTCCGGCCCGACCTCGCCCCGCTGCGCGAGATCCGCACCGACCTGGATGCCGTCGTCGAGGCGCCGCGGCTCCTCGCCCCGCTCATCGACCCCAACGTGCACTCGTGCGGCACCGTCGAGCCGCACGGCTTCCGCGAGCTGACCCATCCGGAGCACGGCTTCTTCGTCGTCGGGATGAAGTCGTACGGCCGCGCGCCCACCTTCCTGCTGGCCACCGGATACGAGCAGGTGCGCTCGATCGCGGCGTGGCTCGCGGGCGATCTCGCCTCGGCCTCGCGCGTCGAACTGAACCTTCCCGCGACCGGCGTGTGTGCGACGGATGCCGGCGGGTGCTGCTGACATGACTCTCGTGCGAGCGCTGGAACGAGCCGACTGGGCCGCGGTCGAGGACGTCTACCGCGAGGGCATCGAGGGCGGCAACGCGACCTTCGAGACCGAGACGCCGACCTGGGACGCCTTCGACCGCGCGAAGACACGGTTCGGCCGGCTGGTCGCCGTCGACGACGCGCACGCCGTCGTCGGGTGGGTGGCGGGGTCTGCGGTGTCGACCCGCGCCGCGTATCGCGGTGTCGTCGAGCACTCGGTCTACGTGGCGTCCCGCGCCCAGGGGCGCGGTATCGGCACCGCGCTGCTGCGCGCGTTCATCGCCGCGACCGAGATGAACGGGGTCTGGACGATCCAGTCGAGCGTCTTCCCCGAGAACACGGCATCCCTCCGCCTGCACGAGAGACTCGGCTTCCGCGAGGTCGGTCGGCGCGAGCGCATCGCCCGCTCGGTCGTCGGGCCGTGGGCCGGGCGGTGGCGCGACACCGTGCTCATCGAGCGGCGCAGCATGATGAACGGCCGCGAATGACCTCTCACCCCCCGTTCACCTCGACCACCCATGATGGAGCCACCATGACCCGCCCCACCGTTCTCTTCGTCTGCGTCCACAACGCCGGGCGTTCGCAGATGGCCGCCGGCTATCTGCAGCACCTCGCCGGCGACCGCATCGACGTGCTCTCCGCCGGATCCGCGCCCAAGGACTCCATCAACCCGATGGCGATCGCCGCGATGGCCGAAGAGGGCATCGACATCTCGGCGAACCAGCCGAAGATCCTCACGGTCGATGCGGTCAAGACCTCCGACGCCGTGATCACGATGGGCTGCGGCGACGCGTGCCCCATCTTCCCGGGCAAGCGCTACGAGGACTGGGAGCTCGACGACCCGGCGGGGCAGGACCTGGATGCCGTCCGCCGCATCCGCGACGAGATCAAGGGCCGCGTCGAGGGGCTGATCGCAAGCCTGACCGCGGCCTGACGCCCGGTGATCTCGCACTCGTAAGCAAAGGCTAGATGTCTAGCCTTTGCTTACGGGACCGTCGACCAAACCCTCCAGCGGCCCGTCGGGCAGCACGACCCATCCCTCGCGCCGGGCCACGGCGAGCATCTCGGATGCCGGGGGCCAGAAGCGCCCGAGCGCTCCGGCGCGGGTCGCGAGGGCGGCGACGACGGCGTCGAAGGCGTCGGCCTTTCGGATCGCCAGCGCGGCGAAGCCGCCGACGTCGAACCATGGCGCGCGCTCGCGGAGCGCGTCGAGCAGGACCGCCCGGCGGGTGGCATCCACGCGGTATCCCGTGGTGTCGAAGCCCCACAGGCGCAGCGCGCCCCCGGGGTAGACCTCGAACAGGCGCCCCTCGGCGGCGCGATCGACGCCGACACCGACCGCGGCCAGGCGGTGCAGCAGTCCGGCGCCGCGCAGAGCGGTCACCCCCAGCCGGTCGGTCGAGACGCTGAGCGGCCAGCGGCCGATGCGCTCGCGCACGACGTGGTCGGTGTGGCGGTAGACCAGCGGGCGGCGCCAGGCCGCGTGCCCTTCGACGGGTCCCGACGCGGGGAGTTCGGCGACGTGGTGTGCGGCGATGAACTCGACGAACGCGTCGGGCCAGCCGAGCGGGCAGTCCACACCGAGCCACGCGTCGCCCGCGGCGACGGATGCCACGATGTCGGCATCCTGGATGCCGATCTCGAGCCGCGTCAGGCGGGCCGAGCCGTCGGCCCAGACGATCTCGGCGAGGGCCGTTCCCGGGGCTTCGGCGGCGAGGTCGACTCCGATGGTTCTCACCGACAGGAGCCTAGGCCGCTTCGGCCCCCGGCCGGCCGCGTGCACAGCTCGCCCCCGCGGGCAACACATCCCGAAAACCGTCGCCGACCTGCGAGGATCGACGCATGGCAGACGAGGACCTCCCCGATTCGCTGGAGCCGGCGACCGACGTCCCGCCTCGCGACGAGCCGCCCGCGCCGCCGACCCCCAAGGGCGACCTTCGCGCCGTGTCCATCGTCGCGATCGTGACGGGTGCGATCGTCATCGGGTGGTACCTGTTCGTCGTGACCGTCAGCACGGTGTCCGAGCTGCAGCAGCTGGCCTGGATCCAGATCGGCATGTGGGTGCTCGCCGTGGTGTCGGCGGTGTGCGGCATCCTCAGCCTGAATGCGCGCATGGCGCGCGAGCTCGCTGCGGCGGGGTTCATCGCGGGCGTCGCCGCCGGGTTGCTGTCGATCTCGATCGGGTTCTTCAGCGGGCTCGAGCTGCTCAACTGACCCGCGGCGCCGGCCCCACGTACCGCGCCGACGGACGGATGATCTTGCCGTCCTGCGCCTGCTCGAGGACGTGCGCCGTCCAACCGATCGTGCGGGCGAGGGCGAAGGTGGGAGTGAACATCTCGCGCGGGATGCCGCACTGCTCCATCACCACCGCGGCGAAGAACTCGACGTTGGCGTGCAGGGGACGCTCGGGGCGTCGCGCGGCGAGCTGCCGCTCGGCCTCGCGCTGGAAGGCCAGCGCCCGCGCGACCCGCTCGCCGCCGAACCCCTCGGCGACCCCGCGCAGCAGCTCCGACCGCGGATCGGCCGTGCGGTAGACGGCGTGACCGAAGCCCATCAGGCGTCGACCCGCCGCGAGCTCTTCCGCGATCCACGCCGCCGGGTCGTCGCCCGCGCGGTCGAGGCTGTCGAGGGCGCGGGCGGGCGCGCCGCCGTGCAGGGGCCCGGCGAGAGCGCCGAGCGCGCCGCACAGGCACGACGCCATGTCGGCCCCCGTCGAGGCGATGACCCGGGCCGTGAAGGTCGAGGCGTTGAAGCCGTGGTCCATCGTCGCGACGAGGTAGACCGTGAGCGCCCGCACGTGCGCGTCGTCGGGGCGGCGTCCGGTGACGCGTTCGAGGTAGTCGGCGACGAGCCCGCGCCCGCTCGGCCTGAATCCCGGGGCGAGGGCGAGCGGAGCCAGGGCGGCGAAAGCGATCGCCTCGTCGATCCGGGCGGCCTCGTCGAAGTCGTACAGGGCCGCGGACCGGCGGACGGATGCCGCGAGCGTCCACGTCGCGCGCAGCACGGCGAGGGGTTCGTCGGCGTGAGCGCGCACGGCGGCGACGAGCCCTGGCATCCGTTCATCCGTCTGCGCGCGGGCGATGCGCGTCGCGAACGCGGAGCGCTCGGCGTCGTCCGGGAGGTGCCCGAGGACGAGCAGGTGCCAGACGTCCTCGACGCTTCGCGTACGCGCGAGCTCGACGGCGGAGTGACCGCGGTAGTGGAAGAAGCCGGCGTCACCGTCGACGTCGCCGACGCGGGTTTCGGCCGCGACGACGCCGTTGAGGCCGCGGGGGACATCGATCAGCTCGCTCATGCGCCCAGTGTGCGAACATGACGGCGACAGCGTCAACGTTGATCGGATCAAGATGACCGCACCCCTCCCCCGCCTCACCGCCGCGCAGACCGCCGCACGCCTGGGCGTGAAGCCCGAGACGGTCTACGCCTACGTGTCGCGCGGACTCCTGCGGCGCGAGCGCGACGCGCACGGGTCGACGTTCGATGCGCTCGAGGTCGAGGCTTTCGCATCGGGCCGGCGACGCGCGGCTGCTCGGACGCCGGCGCACCCCACCGTCGGCATGCCCCTCGGCGTCGTGCAGACCGACGTCGCCGACATCGAGGACGACGAGCTGCTCTACCGCGGTCACCGCGCGCGCGACCTGATCGACCGCCCCTTCGCCGAGGTCGTCGCGTGGCTGTGGGATGCCGAGCGACTCGACGCCCCGGACACCGCGATCGGCAGCGCCCGCGCCGTCGTCGACGCCCTGCCGCTGCACGCCGGGGCCATGGACCGCCTGCGCGCCGCGCTCACCGGTTTCGCCGCCGACGATCCGCTGCGCCACGACACCTCAGCGGCCACCCTGCACCGCATCGGGTGGACGCTGCTGACCGGGCTGCCGGTCGCCCTCGGCGGCGATCCGCACCCCGACCTCGCGCGCTCGCTCGTCACCGCGTGGACGACCGGCGCGCCCGACCCCGTGATCGAGGCCGTCAACGCCGCCCTCGTGCTGCTGATCGACCACGACCTCGCCGTATCGACCTTCGCCGCCCGGGTCGCCGCCTCGGCCCGCGCGGACGCCTACGCCGCCGTCGGCGCCGCCCTCGGCGCGGCCGACTCCCCCCTGCACATCTCGGCCGCCACGCGCACCGCACGGCTGCTCACGCGGGTGCGTCGCGGCATGGACCCCGAGCGGGCACTGACCGAGGCGCTGCAGGACGGCAACGGCATCCCGGGCTTCGGACACCCCCTCTACCGCGACGTCGACGACCGCGCCGCTGCACTCTTCCCCCTGCTCGCGGCCCTTCCGGACGGGGAGGGGACGATGGATGCCGTGACCCGCCTGCGCACCGTCGTCGCCGATCGCGCCCGCCTCCAGCCCAACATCGACCTCGCCCTCGCCGCGCTCGTGTCGGGCGCGCGCCTGCCCGACGACGCCGCGAGCACGATCTTCGTGCTCGGCCGCATCGCCGGATGGATCGCCCACATCGGGGCGGAGTACGCCGAGCCCGCGATGCGGCTGCGCCCGCGCGGGGAGTACGTGGGGCCGTGA
>NZ_CAJYPF010000217.1 GCF_913776565.1 uncultured Microbacterium sp.
CGCACCGAGGCGAGGGGGCCGGATGCGAACGGTGAGACGGATCGTGGCCGGGGCGTCGGTGCTCGCCCTCGCGGGCACACTCGGGGCGTGCGCGGCGGGTGACGGGGTGCCGACCCTCACCTGGTACATCAACCCCGACGACGGCGGCCAGGCCGAGATCGCGGCATCCTGCACCGAGGCGGCCAACGGGGCGTACCGCATCGAGACGTCGCTGCTGCCGCGGGACGCGGCCTCGCAGCGCGAGCAGTTGGCCCGCCGTCTCGCGGCGAGCGACCGTTCGCTCGACATCATGAGCCTCGACCCGCCGTTCATCCCCGAGCTCGCCGAGCCGGGGTTCCTCGCCCCCGTCCCCGCCGATCTGCAGAACACCGACGGTGTCGTGCAGGGCGCGGTGCAGTCGGCGAGCTGGAACGGAGAGCTCGTCACCGTCCCGTTCTGGGCCAACACGCAGCTGCTCTGGTACCGGAAGTCCGTGGCCGAGGCCGCGGGCCTCGACATGAGCCAGCCCGTCACGTGGGACCAGATCATCCAGGCCGCCCAGGATCAGAACAAGCAGCTCGGCGTGCAGGGGGCGCTCGCCGAGTCGCTGACGGTGTGGATCAACGCTCTCGTCGCCTCGGCGGGCGGGCAGATCCTCGACAACCCCGACGCCAAGCCCGACGAGATGCAGCTCGGTCTCGAGACCGACGCGGGCCGCAAGGCCGCCGACATCATCGGCCGCATCGGCTCGTCGGGCCTGGGCGGTTCCGGACTGCCCACCGCGGACGAGAACGCGAGCATGAACCTCTTCCAGGGCGACAACGGATCGTTCATGGTCAACTGGCCGTTCGTCTACCCGGCCATGCAGGCGGCGGCCCCCGATGTCGTCGACGACCTGGGCTGGGCGGTGTATCCCCGAGTGGATGCCGACACCCCCGCCGCCCCTCCCGTCGGAGGCATCAATCTCGGCGTCGGTGCGTACAGCGAGAACGTCGACCTGGCCTGGCAGGCGGTCGCGTGCATCGTCAGCCCCGAGAACCAGGCGCAGTACTTCGTCACCAACGGCAACCCGCCGTCCAACCTCGCCGCGTACGACGACGCCGAGGTGAACGAGAAGTTCCCGATGGCATCCACCATCGCCGAGTCGCTGCAGCTGGGCGCACCCCGTCCGCAGACGCCGTACTACAACGAGATCTCCATCGGACTGCAGCGCACGTGGCATCCGCCGAACGCGGTGAACCCCGACGCGACGCCGCAGTCCTCGACCGACTTCATCCTCGCGGTGCTCAGAGGGGAGCGACTGCTGTGACCGACACGATCACCCGCGCCACGGGGCGCGCCGAGCCGGTGGCCCCCGCCAAGAAGAAGCGTCGCTCCGACCGCGCCCGCGCCGAAGCGCGCCTGGGCTGGATGCTCGCGGGCCCGGCGTTCGGGATCATGCTGCTGGTCACGCTGTACCCGATCGTGCAGGCGATCTGGGACTCGCTGTTCAGCCTGCGCCTGACCGCGCCCGACGATCGCGAGTTCATCTGGTTCCGCAACTACGCGGTGATCCTGGGCGACCCGGCGTTCTGGCAGTCGATGGGGGTGACGCTGTTCATCACCGTCGTCACCGTGCTCCTCGAGCTCATCATCGGTTTCGCCTTCGCGCTCGTGATGCACCGGGCGATCAAGAAGCTGCGCGGTTTCGCGCGCACGGCGATCCTGGTGCCGTACGGCATCATCACCGTCGTCTCGGCTTTCGCCTGGTTCTACGCCTTCGACATCAACTCCGGTGGATACGTCAACAACTGGCTGTCGTGGATCCCGGGCTTCGACGAGAGCTTGAACTGGTTCGCGTACCAGGGCACGTCCCTCACCGTCATCATCCTCAGCGAGGTGTGGAAGACCACGCCGTTCATCTCGCTGCTGCTGCTGTCGGGACTCGCGCAGGTGCCGGGCGACCTCGAAGAGGCCGCGAAGGTCGACGGAGCGACGTCGTGGGAGGTGCTGCGCCGCGTCATCCTGCCCAACATGAAGGCCGCGATCATGGTCGCGGTGCTGTTCCGCACGCTCGAGGCGTTCCGCATCTTCGACAACATCTTCATCATGACCGCCGGTGCCAACAACACCGAGGCGCTGTCGCTGCTGGCCTACAACACCTCGATCGGCCGCCTCGAGATCGGGCTGGGATCGGCCATCTCGGTGCTGTTGTTCCTGAGCGTGCTGATCATCGCGGCCATCTTCATCAAAGGCTTCAAAGTGGACCTGTCGGCGGGAAGGAACTCCTGATGCGCGCGATGACCTGGCCCCAGCGGATCACGTGGATCGTCATCATCGCGGCCGTGCTGGTGTGGTCGCTGTTCCCGGTGTTCTCGATCCTCATGACCTCGTTCAAGACGCCGGCGGGCCTGTTCTCGGGGACGCTGCTGCCGATCGAGTGGACCCTCGACAACTACGCCACGATCCTGGCCCCGGGCGGCAGCGCTCAGGACCTCTTCCTGCCGGCGTTGCGCAACTCGATCGGCATCTCGCTGATCGCGACGTTCATCGCGGTGGTCCTGGCAACGCTCTGCGCCTACGCGATCGCCCGCCTCGACTTCCCGGGCAAGCGCATCATCCTCACCACCGCGCTCGCCGTGTCGGTCTTCCCGATCGTGTCGATCGTCACACCGTTGTTCAACCTGTGGCGGGTCGTGGGCCTCTATGACACCTGGCTCGGCCTGATCATCCCGTACCTCTCGCTGACGCTGCCGATCTCGATCTGGACGCTCGCGGCGTTCTTCCGCCAGATCCCGTGGGAGCTCGAGCAGGCGGCTCAGGTCGACGGGGCGACGCCCTTCGAGGCGTTCCGTAAGACCGTGGTCCCCCTCGCCGCACCGGGGGTGTTCACCACCGCGATCATCGCGTTCTTCATCGCGTGGAACGACTTCGTCTACGGCATCTCGCTGACATCGACGGATGCCGCCCGCCCGGTGCCGGCGGCCCTGTCGTTCTTCACGGGGGCCTCGCAGTTCGAAGAACCCACCGGCGCCATCTCGGCCGCCGCCATCGTGGTCACGATCCCCATCGTGATCGTCGTCGTCATCTTCCAGCGTCGGATCGTGTCGGGCCTCACCCAGGGCGCGGTCAAGGGGTAAAGGAGCAGCAGTCACATGGCATCCATCACTTTGAACAGAATCGTCAAGACCTACGACGACGGCTTCACCGCGGTCAAGGGCGTCGACCTCGACATCGCCGACGGCGAGTTCGTGATCCTCGTGGGGCCGTCGGGCTGCGGCAAGTCGACGCTGCTGCGGATGATCGTCGGCCTCGAGGACATCTCCGACGGAGAGCTCAAGATCGCGGACGAGGTCGTCAACGACAAGGCGCCGAAGGACCGCAACCTCGCGATGGTCTTCCAGAACTACGCGCTGTACCCGCATTTGACGGTGTACGAGAACATCGCGTTCCCGATGCGGCTCAAGTCGAGCGACCTCGACGACAACGAGATCGACGAGCGCGTGCGCCGGGCGTCGAAACTGCTCGAGCTCGACGAGCACCTCGAGCGCAAGCCCGCCAACCTCTCGGGCGGTCAGCGGCAGCGCGTGGCGATGGGCCGCGCGATCGTGCGCAACGCCAGCGCGTTCCTCTTCGACGAACCGCTGTCGAACCTCGACGCGAAGCTGCGCGGACAGATGCGCACCGAGATCGCGCGTCTGCAGCGCTCGCTCGGCATCACCACGGTTTACGTCACGCACGATCAGACCGAGGCGATGACCCTGGGCGACCGGGTCGCGGTGCTGCGCCGCGGCGAGCTGCAGCAGGTCGCGAGCCCGCGCGGGCTCTACGACCAGCCGGTGAATCTCTTCGTCGCCGGGTTCATCGGCTCGCCGCCGATGAACTTCCTCAGCGGCACCGTCGACGGCGACGTGCTGCGTCTGCCGATCGCCGACGTTCCGCTGGACGACCGGCTGCGCAGCGCCGTCGAGGGTCGCGACCTCGTGATCGTGGGCGTGCGCCCCGACGCCTTCGAAGACGCGGATGCCACCGAGCGCGACCTCGAGGGAGGGGTCACCGCCGAGCTCGACATCGAGATGACCGAGTGGCTCGGCGAGGTGCTCTACGCCTACGTGCCCTATGAGACCGACGAGACGGTGAAGGAGAAGCTGTCCGAGCTCGACCGCGATCTGGACGGCGAGAGCCTGCGCACCGAACTGGTCGTGGCCCTGGATGCCATGAGCTCGATCCGTCCGGGCGATGCGGCGCGCCTGTGGTTCTCGCCGGATTCGCTGCACCTCTTCGACCCCGAGACCGGGGTCAACCTGACCCGCGACGAGGCCAAGGCCGAGAAGCTCGAGGAGGACGCGCGCGCCGCGCGCACGCGCGCCCTCGAACGGGCCAAGCAGCGCGCCGAGCGGGAGGACGCGTCGGCTCGGCGCTGAGGCGCGACGTCCTCCTCGCGGTCGGCCACCCGGTGACGGAGGGCTAGCGTAGAACGCGATCGAAGGAGCACCATGATCCCCACCGCCGCGTCCGCGACCGACCTCTACCGCGCCGCGCGCGACGAACTCCTCGCCGCCCGCACCGACCCGC
>NZ_CAJYPF010000218.1 GCF_913776565.1 uncultured Microbacterium sp.
ATTTCGTGGGCTACCCCTCCGCCGACCTGCCGCGCAACATCAGTGGATCGGTGCTCGACGCGAAGGTCGACACCTACCGCATCTACACGCAGCAGGACGAGGTCATCCGGTGCGCGGACCGCTCCGCATGCCTCAAGACCCGAAGGTTCGGGGAGTGGCTGCAGCGGTCCTACCCTAAGACCGAGGCCGAGTTGCAGCTCGGTTAAGCGGCCCTACTGCCCCTCGAGGGTCTCGGCGACCGCGGCGCGGGCATCGCGTTCGGCGATGATCTCGATGAAGTCCTTGACGGGGGCGTCGGCGTATTTGTCGACGGCGGCCACCGCCTCGTCGTGGACGATCTCGTCGGGTGCGGCGGGGAAGCGCGCCTGGACGCGTTCCTCGACCTCGGCCACGGTCTCGGCCTTGTCGAAATCCTCGTCGTTCCTGGTCATGGCCGGCCTCAGTGCTGGTAGGTGCCGTGCAGGATCGCGCGGCCGAGCGTCTTGAAGGCGAGGTTGAACGACACGACCGCGGGTGACGCGTCCGCATCGACGCCGAGGGTGTCCTCGGACACGGCGTGCACCACGAAGAAGTAGCGGTGGGGCTGGTCGCCCTGCGGGGGTGCGGCGCCCATGAAGCCGGCTTCTCCGCCGTCGTTGCGCACGTGGAAGGCGCCGTCGGGCAGGGCGGCCTCCGCCGCTCCCGCGGGCAGCTCGTGCACGTCGGCGGGCAGGTCGACGAGGACCCAGTGCCAGAATCCACTCGGCGTCGGGGCATCGGGATCGAATGCCGTCACGACGAAGGATTTCGTGCCTTCGGGTGCGCCGGACCAGCGCAGGTGGGGAGACGTGTTGCCCTTGTCGGCGACCTGATCGTCCTTCAGGGGTTGTCCGTCGGAGACGTCGTCGCTGGTGACGTCGAACGACGCGGCGGCGGGCAGCAGCGGATAGGGGTCGGGGGTCTGGGGACGCGTGAGATCGGCCATGGGGGCGAACCTAATGCGGCTCCCCGATGCGGCCGGAGGGCTTGCATCACCCGCGGACGGCGGTTAGCGCTCAGCGGGGGAGGGCGAGCAGCGAGCGCGCGACGTCATGGCACCCGTCCGGGGAGGGGAGCCCGTAGTCGATCTCGACCACGCCGCGCAGCTCCGCGGCCAGGTCGTCGACGGAGGGCCGGACGTCGAGCGCCTCGAGGATCGGGAGGATCAGATCGTCGTACTCGTCGTCGGGCCACCCCCGACCGATGAGGTGCACGCCGATGGGATCCCACTCATTGAGGACCGCACGGACGCGGAGGGCTACGGGCGACAGCGACCGCGGCGGTGAGGACGTCTGCATAGAGCGAGTGTCGACGCCCTCCTTAGGTGCGCGCTGAGGATCGTCGATGCGTTCGGTGCGGGCTGTCGGGGCCTGCAATTCACCCGTCGGATGATGGATCGCCGCGATCGGCTCACACCGCCGCGTGGCGGTGGCGCCGCGGGGTTGCGTGTCCGGGATGCCGCCTCGGACGCGATAGCGTCGGAAGGCGCCCACGGGCGTGGAATCCGATATCCGTCGCCGGGGGGCGCATGACAGGACGGAGTCGCCGTGAGTGACATCGACGAGCCTTCGACCGGGGAGCCCTCCCCGCCCGAGGGGGCGCCCGCGCGCTCCGGGCTCAGTCGCCGAGCATTGATCTTCGGCGGGATCGCCGTCGGCGGGCTCGCCGCTCTGGGCGGGGGCGCCCTCGTGTATCGCGAGATCCGACGCTCCGCCGGCCCCGAGGGGACGTGGGTCAAGCTGAGCCCGATCGTCCCCGTGCCCGACGCCGTTCCGCGCGACCGGTCGCCCGCCTTCGAGCAGCCGGGAACCGACACGACCGTCGCCGTGTGGGCGCACGCCGACGACGACATCATCTTCGCCAACCCCCACTTGGGCACGGTCATCGCCTCGGGGGCGACGTTGCGGACGATCTTCGTGACCGCGGGTGACGCGGGTCGCGGGCTGGCGTATGCCCAGCAGCGCGAAGCCGGCATCCGCGCAGCGTACGACACCATGCGAGGCAGCACCGCCCCCTGGGAGACGCGTGAGATCACGCTGTTGAGCGGCGCGCGCGTGACGCGCTTCGTGCCGAGCGACGATCCGCGCCTGTCGGTCACGGTGCTGCGCCTACCCGACGGCAACCTCAGCGCCAAGGGTTTTCCCAGCACCGGAGAGGCCGGGCTGACCCAGCTCATCAACGGCATCGTCCCGGCGCTCAAGCCGATCGACGACGGACCGACCCTCGACACGGGCCGTCTGTCCGACACGATCGCCGAGCTCATCCACGCCGGAGAGCCCGATCGCATCACCACGAACGTCCCGCACGAGAGCGCTTTCGCCCGCGGTGACCACCCCGATCACTCCTGTGTCGGTTCGCTGGTGCGGGCCGTCGCCCCGTCGGTGGGGGTTTCGGTGGATGCCGTCTCCTACTACATCGGCTATCCCTCGCAGCACGAGCCGGCGAACGTCTTCGGCGCGGAGCTCGAGGGCAAGGTCGATGTCTACGAGACCTACGCCGCGCACGATCCGGTCGTGACGTGCGACGGGCCGGCGGCGTGCTTGGCGCAGCCCGGCTTCGGCCAGTGGCTGCGGCGGTCCTACGCCAAGAAGGATGCCGAGTTGCGTCTGGCGTGAAGGCGGATACGACGACGCCGCCCGCGCGAGGCGAGCGGCGTCGGTTCCTGCGCGAGCAGGCCGGGACGGGGCGCGATTCGTGGGGCTCAGCGCCCCGCCCCGGGGTCGGGGGAGGTCAGTCCTCCGAGACCGTGACGGTGACCTCGATGTTGCCGCGAGTCGCGTTCGAGTACGGGCACACCTGGTGGGCCTCGTCGGCGAGCTGCTGGGCGAGCTCCGGCTCGACGCCGGGGAGCACGACCTCGAGGAGCACGGCGAGCTGATAGCCGCCCTGGCCGTTCGGGCCGATCTGCACGCGCCCGCCGACCGAGGAGTCTTCGAGCTTCACCTTGTGGCCGCGTGCGACGGCGTGGAGCGCGCTGTGGAAGCACGCCGCGTAGCCGGCGGCGAACAGCTGCTCGGGGTTGGCGCCGGCTCGTACATCGACCTCGAGGTCGCACCCCCCGCCGAGATGGGCGGCTCGGGCGCCGGCACCAACCCCGAGCAGTTGTTCGCCGCCGGGTACGCGGCGTGCTTCCACGGCGCCCTGCACGCGGTCGCGCGCGGCCACAAGGTGAAGCTGGAGGACTCCTCGGTCGGTGGGCGCGTGCAGATCGGCCCGAACG
>NZ_CAJYPF010000219.1 GCF_913776565.1 uncultured Microbacterium sp.
GGACCCGGCGGGCCCGCAGGGTGAGCGGCGGGCCCGCCGTCGTCTGCCGTATCGCGACACGGAGCGCAACCCCGCCGACCCCGTTCCGCGCTCGTCCTACCGTGGCCGCATGACGCGATTCGGCTACACCCTCATGACCGAGCAGAGCGGCCCCAAGGCCCTCGTGGACTACGCGATCGGCGCCGAGCGCGCCGGATACGACTTCCTCGTCTCGAGCGACCACTACTCCCCGTGGCTGACCAGCCAGGGCCACGCTCCCTACGCCTGGACGGTCCTCGGCGCCGTCGCCCAGGCCACCTCCGACGTCGAGCTCATGACGTACGTCACCTGCCCCACCGTTCGGTACCACCCGGCGGTGGTGGCGCAGAAGGCAGCGACGCTCCAGCTGCTCTCGGACGGTCGATTCACCCTGGGTCTGGGCTCGGGTGAGAACCTCAACGAGCACGTCGTGGGCGAGGGCTGGCCCGCGGTCCACGCCCGCCAGGACATGCTCGTCGAGGCGATCGAGATCATCCGCGCGCTGCACACCGGCGACCTGGTGACCTACGACGGCGAATACTTCCGCGTCGATTCGGCACGCGTGTGGGATGCCCCCGAGGGCGGCGTCCCGATCGGAGTGGCCGTCTCGGGTGAGAACTCGATAAAGGCATTCGCCCCTCTGGGCGACCACCTCATCACCACCGAGCCCGACGCCGACATCGTGTCGGGGTGGGACGAGCACCACGACGGCGAGTCCCGCAAGATCGGTCAGATCCCGATCAGTTGGGATCCGGACAAGGATGCCGCCATCGCCCGCGCGCACGACCAGTTCCGCTGGTTCGCGGGTGGATGGTCGGTGAACGCCGACCTGCCCACGCCGGCGGGGTTCGCCGGCGCGTCGCAGTTCGTCCGTCCCGAGGACGTCGCGGAGTCGATCGCGTGCGGCCCCGACCTCGACGAGCTTGCCGAGAGTGTCCGGCCGTTCATCGACGCCGGCTTCACCGACATCGCGATCGTCCAGGTCGGCGACGCCCAGCAGCAGCGTTTCGTCGACGAGGTCGCCGCGCCGCTGCTCGAGAAGCTCCGCGCCCTGTGATCACCCGGTGGGGGCGGTGCGAGCCGCCCTCACCGGTCAGCGAACGCTGTACCCGGCTTCGACGACCCACTGTTCGAGACGCCACACCGGGAGCCTGAACACGCGCGCCACCGCCGGAAGCGGATGGTCCGCCTCGGCGACGGCCGCCACGGCGAACTCCCGCAACGAGCGGAAGCTCCGCCCTTCCAAGGGGCCCTCGCGCAGGTCGGCGAAGGTGCGCAATTCCTTCGGTGCCGCCGCGTCCGGGGCGACCAGGACGTACCGCGACGCGCCGCCCATCCCCTGCTCAGCCGCCCGGCGGTGCACGTGAGCCGCCGCGGACGGCCGCGGAGGCGCATCGGTGACCGGGCGCGGGTCCGGCGGTGACTCACGGCCGCTCTCGATGACGGGCGGAGGGAACGCCGGCGTCCCCGTGTCCCAGGGCGCCGCCGGCAGCGGCCCGCCCCAGGTGTGCTCCGTGGCGGCGATGCGGTCGGACGCGATTGCGCGGGGGGCCTCGGCCGCCGGAACGCGTCGGATCGCGGACGGCTCGGGCATGTCGCGGGGAGCGACGGTGTCCGTCCACGGCGCGGGGGGCAGATCGCCTCCCCAGATGACTTCGCTCGGCACCACGTAGGCACTGGCCGTCGCATGGGGTGCGGGTGTCGCCGTCAACCACGGGGCCGGGGGTAAAGGCCCGCCCCACCCGGCTTCGACAGACTCGCCGACCTCGTCGATGGATCGCTCGGGGACGGCAGTTTCGGCGAACAGTTCCGAAACACCGATCTCGAACGTCTCCGCCAGGGCGACGAGGGTCGCCAGCGACGCCGTGGTGCGACCCGCCTCGATCGCCCGCAGACGGGATTCCGACAGACCCGACTCGTACGACAGCGCCACCAGCGAGAGATCGCGCTCCTCGCGGAGCCGGCGCACACGACGAGCGAGGGTCCGCAGCACGTCGTCGAGACGGCTCTCGGTGGACGGATCAGCGGTCATGACGGCATCCCCTCTGCGGGAATCCGGGGAGGAGCCGTGCACGTTCTGCACGAGGATGAACCTCCCCCATCGATCGAGAGCCGGGAACGGTGGAACAGCGCCGGCCGTCTTCTCATCCGCGCCTGTGACCCCACCCGCATACGCCTCTCGTCGAGCGTTCGACAAAACCGTGTCCGGGGAGTGACGTCAGAACAATATCGCGTTCGCCCCGCGGCCCGTGCCAGGCGGATGCTCGAGCGTGTCAGGCGCGGAACGCGGCCGAGCCCAGCACCCGCTCGACGGTCATCTCGAGCACGACCCGCTCGGGATTGACCCGCGGTTGGCGGTAGCGGGCCGCGTACAACGCGACGGCGTGGGCCACGGCATCCGGATCGTCCGTGACCCGTGCCGGGCCCTCGAAACTGATCCACTTCGCCCCGTCGACCGAGCAGATCGACGCCCGCCCGTTGCGCGCCGCGTTGACGAACTTCTGCGTCCCCCGGGATCCGATGACCCGGACGATCCCGTCCTCGTGGGTGAACCCCACGGGCACCGCATGGACGCGACCATCCCGTCCGATGGTCGACAGGGTGGCCAGGTGGTACTCGCGCAGGAACTCGCGCGCTTCGTCGGTCAGCACGTCTCCAGCGTGCCATGACCGACGAGGTCCGTCACGGTGCGGGATGCGGCATCCCATCGGCGCAGCCCCACCGCGTGCGCCGTGAGTTCCTGCGCCCCGGCCTCGGACCACACGGCCAGGGCCTCACCCACACGGTCGATCGGAACCCGCCGGGCGAGGGTGACGTGCGGCGTCCACGCCCCCGGACGGGTGTGGTCGGCATCTCCCCCGGGGCCCGCCGTCTCATGCACACGGGCGTGCAGCGAGAGCAGCGCCGCTGTCGGCACGACCGATCGCGCGATGACGCGCGTACGACCGGAGCCGAAGAGCAGGGGCGCGCCGAGGGTCACCGGAAGGGGGAAGAGGGGTGTCAGGCGCTCGACGGTGATCGGAGCGAGACCCGCACGCACGAGCATCGTGATGTGCGGCCTATTGCTCTCGCCCTTGTGCTGCGCCTGACTGGGCAACCCGGCCCGCGCCAGCACTTGCCACTCCTCACGCACCGCGGCATCCGCCTGTTCGTCCAGGAGGAGTTCGAGACTGACGACGTCCGCCATCGGTCAGCGCGTCGACCACCAGGCGGCCGCCACCAGACCCGGCTGGAAGAACAACCGCGCGAAGCGCTTGCGATCGGTGTCGAGACCGAACGCGGAACGACCCTTCCGCCACTGATCGATGTTGCCGGGGAAGATGGCGACGAAGAAGGCCGCGAGCGCCGCTCCGACACGTCGCCTCTCACGCGGCAGGGCGAGCAGGGCGAGTCCGAAGGCTGCTTCGACGACCCCGGATGCCACGACCACCGCATCGCGATCGAGAGGGCCCTCCTCGACAAGGGCATCGGGTACCTGAGCGTGGAAATCCTGCCGCGCGAAGGTGAGGTGGGATATCCCGGCGAACAGCATCGCCAGTGCCAGCGTCCAACGCACCACAGATCTCATGTGAGAACGCTACCCACCGGTCCGAGCCTGCGGGCGGGGTTGACGAGCGTGCCGGCACGCTCTCGACCGCGATCCGAGAGCCGTTAGATCACCCGTCCCGATTGCGCAACCCCGGGCCGCGGATGGTCGGGCGCTGTTGACTGTTCAGGACGGAGGAGGTGTTCCATGACGATGACGGACGCAGCGGCCCGCGCCACGCACGACGACGACGTGGACGCCCTCCTGCGGCGCGCCGCAACAGGCGACTGCGATGCGTTCGTCGCGTTCTACGATGCCACCGCGCCGCGCGTCTATGCCGTCCTGCTCTCACTGACGGGGGTGGCCGCCCGGGCCGATGCTTTGCTCGAAGGCATCTACGTCGAGGCCTGGGAGCGCATGCGCGGCCGGTCCGCTCCCCCGTGTCCGGGGATGCAGTGGATGTCGGCGATCGCCCACCGTCACGCCGCCGGGCGCGCCTGACTCATCCCGCTGTCGTCGGTGTCGTCGCGGGATGCTCGTCGAGATCGACCGTCAGTCCACTCGAAGAGTTCGCCGACGTGGCGTAGGTCTGAAGCAGTGCGGGATCGAGCACCTCGGGCTCGGTCGCCCCGAACACGAACCGCAACGGGATCGAGGGCTGAAGCCAGATCGTGCTGCGCCCCGCGTGTTCCCCGGCGGGGTGACGCCACGACATGGTGAAGCTCTCGCCACGGCGGAGCTTGGTCGCGATCACGACTTTGATGTGCGCGAGCACACGGTCCGGCACGTGGATCGGGCTCTCGGAAGAACCGTAGAACAGTAAGCCCATGAGCCTCTCCTTCCGGATATCCCGGCTCTCGATATTTTACTAGACAACCTAACTATCGCAAGGGAGGAAGCTCCCGTCACCGATGTCGGAGGAGGTTTTTAGACGCAGACCGAATTAGATCGGTCGACTGGAATCTCGGCAGCCGAACTACAATGGCGAAACGGGGGCTGAGACGCTCGAGGAGACTGATGACGATCGAGACCGAAGACGATCAGGCCACGACGGCGGCGCGCGCCGTCGAACGTCTGCGCCTGGCGGAAGCCCGACTCGCCCGCCGCCGTCAGAGCGACTGCGGCCCGAGCGAGAACGCGCGCGCGGCGATGCGCCTGATCCTCGAACGCGCCGACGCGGGCGCCGGGGTCACCCCGACCGAGATCGCACAGGCGCTGGCCATCTCCACCGCCTCGGTGACCGGGATGCTCGATCGCTTGCACGCAGGGGGCCTGATCGGCTTCGTCGCCAATCCGTCCGATCGGCGCAGCAAATACGTCGTCCCCTTCGACCGGGATGCCGACCCCGACGCCATCGACCCGGTGACAGCCCGCATCCGGGAGTTCGCGCTGGCTCTGCCCGAGGACACCGCCGGCCAGCTCGCGGCATTCCTCGATCGTGTGCGCGAGGTCGTCGACGCGGAATGCGCCTGATCGGCGACGAGCGCAGCGCGGGAGCTCAGAGCGCGGGCGCCGACTCGGGGTCGGGTTCGGTCACGATGCTGAGCCCCTGCGGCGCGCTCGCTTCGTTCATCAGGTCATCGACCCAGCGCCGGTTCAACTGCGGCGCGCGGCTGCCGTAGAAGTGGAAGACGAGGGGGATGGACGGCGAAATCCACAGCGTCCGCGTCCCGCTGCCGTCACCCATCGGAAAATGGAACATGAACGGCTCTCCGCGGCGGAGTTTGTTCATGAACACGACGCGCAGGTGGGCCAACGTCCGGTCCTCGATATCGAACGAGTGGCCGAGCGTGTTGTAAACCAGTTTTCCCACCCTGACAGCTTATCCCGCGGAATGGACTTAACTACTCCGATTCCGCACGGCGCACCCTCGGCTAGAGTCGGAAAGTGCAGATGAGACGACGCATCACCGAGAATCTTCGTCGCATCCCGCGCCCCGTCCTCGCGATCGTCGCCATCGTGGTCGTGGTCGCCGCGATCGTCGGAATCGCCGTCGTGGGCAACCTCGTGACGACGCTGTTCCGGACCCTGGCCGCCACTCCCCCGGCCGTCGACACGAAGATCGTGGTCGCGGATGAATCCAAGGCCGCCCAGGCTGCGCGCCTCGAGGACGCCGACGCGGAGCGGAACGCGGCCGCGCAGTGGCTGGCCGCCCAACCCACGACCTACTGGCTGACCCCGGAGATCGATCCGATCGACGAGGTGTGGGACCGTGTCGCCCATCTCGCCGCGGAGGCCCGTCAGCAGAAGGCGACACTGTCGATCGCGGTGTACGGCTTGCCCGATCGCGACT
Organism: uncultured Microbacterium sp.; assembly: GCF_913776565.1. Taxonomy (GTDB): domain Bacteria; phylum Actinomycetota; class Actinomycetes; order Actinomycetales; family Microbacteriaceae; genus Microbacterium. The sequence goes on from NZ_CAJYPF010000219.1 coordinate 5,838, forward strand.
GCGGAAGTCATTCGGCGGGAGGTCTCGATCCGGACTCCTACCGGAAGTGGACCGCGCGCATCGGCGCTGCGTTGAACAACGCCTCGGACGTCCGCAAGATCGTCATCCTCGAGCCCGACAGCATCGCCCTGGCGTCCTCGTGCGGTTCCATCGAGAACCGGGCCGAATACCTCCGGACGGCGGTCGACGGCATCCGTGGAATCGACACCTGGATCTACCTCGACGGCGGCCACTCGGCCTGGCATCCACCCGCCGAGATGGCCGGGCTCCTGCGTGCTACCGGGCTGCTGGGGGAGGTGCGCGGCGTCGCCCTGAACGTGTCCAATTACCAGGACACCGCCGCGGAGTTCGCCTATGCCCACGCACTGTCGGACCAGCTCGGCGGGATCCACGCCGTGATCGACACCTCACGCAACGGAGCGGGGCCCGCCGGGTCCGAGTGGTGCAACCCCGACGGCAGGCTGGTCGGCAGCCTTGGCGGTACCTACGGCGACGGAGTCGTCGACACGAACCTGTGGATCAAGCCGCCGGGCGAGAGTGACGGGACCTGCAACGGCGGTCCCGACGCGGGCACGTGGTGGCCGCGCGCCGCCGTCGAGTTGACGCGCGAGCAGCGCTGACAGCCCTCCTCACGGGATGCGCACCCGAAATGTGCCAAGATTGCGCACGTCGCGTCGCGACGCCGTGTCTCGGGGGAGTACGCGGGCACGATCTCGTGCGAAGCCGGAAGAGTGGGTCATATGAGCGACAGCACCGAGCTGCTGAAGACAGCCGTCATCGTCGAAGACGATCCCGACATCAGGCACCTCCTCGTCGAGGTGCTCGAATCAGCAGGCTTCTCGACGGTCTCGGTCGGTAACGGTATCGACGGCGTCCGGGCCGTGATCGCCTATCAGCCGCTCATCACCACTCTCGACGTGAACATGCCGGGTATCGACGGCTTCGAAGCCGCTCGCCGTATCCGTGCGCAGAGCGACACGTACATCATCATGCTCACGGGTCTCGAAGAGGAGGCCGACGTCGTCCTCGGTCTGGGCGCCGGGGCAGACGAATACGTCGTGAAGCCCTTCCGCCCGCGCGAGCTCCGGGCACGGATCGAGGCGCTCCTGCGTCGTCCGCGCAGCGGAGACGCCGCCCCCTCCGCGGCTCCCCGGCAGGACAGCGTGGGCCCGTCGTTCCCGGCGCCGCGGACGGAAACGCCCGCAGCGGCGCCCGCGCCCGCGCCCGCGCCGGCCGCGGCGGTCGTCGTCCCCTCGTCCCAGGGTCCCGAGCCGCGTGGGTCCGCCCCCGGCACGGACATCGCGCACCGCGCACCCGCCGGCGAGCTGACTCCCACCGGCGGCACGTGGGTCGCTCATCGCGACCTCCAGCTCGACCCCGACAGTCGTCTCGTGCGGGTCGCCGGCGAAGAACTCGACCTGACCCGGACCGAGTTCGATCTTCTCGCGACCCTGATGGAGTCCAAGCGCCGGGTTCGCAGCAAGGCGGACCTCACCCTCGTCCTGCGCGGTGAGTCCTACGTCACGAGCTATTTCGTCGGCGAGGCGGACAAGCGCGCCATCGAGGCCCACATGACGAACCTCCGCCGCAAGCTCGGCGACAACCCGGCGAACCCGCGCTACATCGAGACGGTGCGTGGCGTCGGCTATCGCCTGACCTCGGAGCTTCTCGCCGCGCCCTGACACGCACCCGCGTATGACGGATGCCTCGACCCTCCCCAGGGCCGAGGCATCCGTGTTTCTGACGCGTTCGGGCGGTCAGATCGAGGGTCCGTCAGACCTTGAAGCCGTGCTGGCGACGGACGAGCTTGGAAAACATCAGGAGGGTCTGGAGCACGGTGACCACGCCCACGATGGGCCATCCGATCCACAGGATCGAGGACTGGACGATCGGGCCGACCATGACCCAGATCACGGCCAGCGCGATCGCGACGGCGATGAGCACCACCATCGGCGTCCAGTGGCCGAGGCCGCCACCGCGCTCGGCCTTGGCCTGCATCGCCCAGTTGTCGACCTTCTTGCGCGACAGGAAGCGCGTCCAGGAACGAACGAAGTGACTGATGCGGATCCACATGAACAGCTCCGCGGGGAGGAACAGGATCGCGAACAAGATGTCGGTGCGGTTGCAGTACTTCATCGTGCGGGCGATGCGCAGGTTCAGCAGCATGGCGATCACCGGCGGAATGAGCCAGAGGGGCGAGAAGACGAAGGCGCCGATCGACAACGAACCCGCCAGCAGCGTCAGGAAGGCCACGCGGACGAAGAGGTTCGTCAGCATGCCGAAGTTCTCGAACCAGCGCAGACGCAGGTTCGGGTGGAACGGCTGACCCTTCGTGTCGCCGCGCTGCCCGGGCCACATGAGCTCGATGGCGCCGTAGGTCCACTTGACCTGCTGCGCGTCGTAGCCGGACAGGGTCGTCATGCCGCCCACGTCCGCGCGGGCGTAGGGGCTGATCTTGGTGAGGTATCCAGCACTCTTGATCTGCAACGAGAGCAGCGAGTCCTCCACCTCGGAGTCCTTGACCCAGGGGGTGGTCTGATGGTTCTGCTTCATCGCGTCGCGCAGGGCGTTGGTGGAGAAGATCGAGAACTGCCCACCGAGCACGGCCATGTTGCGACCGCGCAGCATGTTCTGCAGGTTGAAGGCGGCGAACTGCGTGCGCTGGCCGGCGGTCAGGAACCGGGCCATCAGACCCTTGATGGGCTGGTCGTCGATCGTGTAGATCGCCGAGATCCCGCCGATGCGCGAGTCCGAGACGGCCTCGGTCTCGAGGTATTCGACGGCCTTGCTGTCGGCGATCGTGTCGCCGTCGACGCCGAGGAGGTAGTCGTACCCCTCGACGAGCGAGTAGCCGTAGTTGAGCGCGCCGACCTTCTTGTCGGGGTTCTTGCCGATGTCGTGGACGAAGACCTCGGTGAACTGCTCGCCGAGCTCGGTGTGGATCTCGTGCGGGCCGCTGTACTCCGAGGCGATCTTCACGGTCGCATCCGAGGTGTTGTTGACGACGACGTGGATGACGTCGGGAACCCGCGTCTGCGACAGGAGCGCCTCGATCACGTCCGCGATCGACTCCTCCTCGTTGTACGCCGGGATGACGCACCCGATCGTCGAGCGGTGCACCGACGTGTTCTCGAGCACCGCGGCGAAATCGTCGGCGAAGCCGTGCTCTTCGGCCGCCGCCAGCTCGCGCGACTGCATGGTGAAATCACGAGCATTGGGGGTGAAGCTGCGCGCATCGGTCATGGCGACGTCTTCCTGTCGGTGTAGTGGCGGATCGGCCATGTCCCACTCTGGTAGGTTCACCGCAAGACAACCGCCTCCCACGGCGACCGTCTGCGCAAGATTTCCTCAAGATTGCGTCGCGCCGCAGAAGGAGACGACTCGTGCTCGTCCTCGCGCTGCTCGCATCCATCCTCGCCGCGGGCGTCGCCCTCACGATGCTGATCCTCGCCCACGGGCGGCCCGACGATGACAGGGGCGGCCCTCGGGCCGACATGGTGCGCTATTTCGGCCTGGCTGCGATCGCGGCACTCGTGTGCGGCGCGATGAATGCGTTCGAGACAGCCGGGGGCGGTGTGGGAGCCGCTGCTGGCGGAAACGCCGCGAACCTGCTCGCCCCGGGGCTTCTCTGGGCGGGCGCTCGGCGACTGAACGGCCGTCGGGCGATCGGCGCGGTCAGCACCGGCGCCGGCGCCATCCTGATGTTCGGCCTGACCTTCCTCGCCCCCCTCGAGGATGCGACGCTGCTCAAGACCGCGGGTCTTGCCGTCTTCGGCTCCCTCGGGGCGCTCGAGTGCGCCCGACGACCGCTCGGTGATCTGAAGGCGGCAAGACCCGCGGTCTTGAGC
>NZ_CAJYPF010000220.1 GCF_913776565.1 uncultured Microbacterium sp.
TTGATGCCGATGCCGGCCATGAACCGCGCCTGATCGAGTCGCTGCAGGAGCTCGGGGCCCCACAGGCCGCCGCCGCGCACGAGAGTGGTCGAGAACGTCAGCGGCATGACCCCGAGGCTCTGCACAAGGTAGCCGCCGGCGAAGTCGGCGTCGGCCGGGCGCATCATGTCTTCGCTGATGAGCGACGAGGGGTACCCGCGGTGTCCGCGCACCGGCTCGTCGAACCGGCCCCACACCTGCGTCGCGCCGTGCGCGAGGAAGTTGCGGCCCACCTGGCCGTTGTCGTTGGCGAGTCCGGTGTGCAGGAGGAGGCGGGGGGTCTCGACGCCGCCGCCGGCGAGCACGAGCGCACGGCAGCGCTGGCGCCGAGATCCGCAGCGAGTCGATGGTGCACGGCATCGAGCTCGACGAGCGCGGACACGTCGCGGCCGTGGTGTACCGCAAGGATGGTGTCGATCGACGCCAGCGCTGCCGTGCGCTCGTGCTCGCGGGGGGCGGGGTCGAGACCCCGCGTCTGCTGCTGCACACCGGACTCGCCAATGCCAACGGCCAGGTGGGGCGGAACTTCCTCGCGCACGGGGCGACCCAGGTGTGGGGCCGCTTCGACGAGCCGGTGCGCGGGCATCGCGGCTATCCGTCGTCGCTGATCTCCGAGGACATGATGCGTCCCGCCGATGCGGACTTCGCCGGGGGCTACCTCGTGCAGAGCCTCGGAGTGATGCCGCTGACGCTGTCGACGACCCTCGTGCGCGGCGGTGGCCTGTGGGGTCCGGAGCTCATGCAGCGGCTGGATCAGTACCGGTTCATGGCCGGCATCGGCATCAACGCCGATTGCCTGCCGTACGACGACAACCGTCTCGAGTTGGCCGACGAGGTCGACGAGTTCGGCATCCCGCGCGCCCGGGTGTCCTTCACCGCGGGCGAGAACGAGAAGGCGCTCGACCGGCACGCGACGGCGTTCATGCTGCGCGTGATGGAGGCCGCCGGGGCGCGCGAGACGATGGTGCTGGCCCGCACGGCACACACCATCGGCACGTGCCGCATGTCGAGCGACCCGGGCGACGGCGTGGTCGATGCGGACGGCCGTTCGCACGAGATCCCCAACCTGTGGATCTGCGACAACTCCGTCTTCCCCTCGGCGATCGCCGCGAACCCGGCGCTGACGATCATGGCGCTGTCGCTGCGTACGGCGGACCGCTTCCTGTCATCCACCGCCGCCTGACCGCCGCCTCCTTCCGTCGAGTGTCCAGGACATGCCGCGCCTGCCCTTCGCGCAGCGGCGTGTCCTGGACGCTCCACGCGAGACGCGTCGACACGGGAGAATGGATGCCATGAAGCTCGAGCACCTCGTCCGGTTCGCCGCCCTCGCCGAGGAGCTGCACTTCCCGCGCACGGCCGAGAAGCTCGGCATCCCCCTCGCCTCCCTGTACACGACCCTCGACAAGCTCGAGGAGGAGGTCGGCCAGCCCCTGGTGCAGCGGACCCCGCCGACGCGACTGCTGCCCGCGGGGACGCTGCTGCTCGAGGAGGCCCGCCGACGCATCGCCGATGCCCCGCCCCCGGCTCCGAAGCAGAAGGCCACGGGCGGCGGCAAGGCCAAGGCGTCGAAGGGCAAGGGCCGTGCCCCCATCGTCAAGGGGCAGCCCAAGCCGTACAAGAAGCGCCAGGGTCGCTGATCCGCGCGCGGCGCAACGCGGCTCAGAGCTCGGTGACCCGACCGCCCTCGACGTGCCAGCGGCGGTCCGTCTCGACCGCGGCGAGCATCCGCCGATCGTGCGTCACGAGCAGCAGCGTCCCCGTGTACGTGGCCAGCGCGTGCTCGAGCTGCTCGATCGCGGGCAGGTCGAGGTGGTTGGTCGGCTCGTCCAGCACGAGCACGTTGACGCCACGCGCCTGCAGCAGCGCGAGCCCGGCGCGCGTGCGCTCACCCGGCGACAGCTCGTCGACGGGGCGCGTGACGTGGTCGGCCTTGAGCCCGAACTTGGCCAGCAGCGTCCGCACCTCACCGGCGTTCATCTCGGGCACGAACCCCTCGAACGTCTCGGCCAGCGGGCGCGGTCCGACCATGAGGGACCGGGCCTGATCGATCTCGCCGATCTCGACGCTGGCGCCGAGGCTCGCCGATCCCTCGTCGGGGGCTTGTCTGCCCAGGATGCCGCGCAGCAGCGTCGATTTCCCGGCACCGTTGGGCCCCGTGATGCCGATGCGTTCGGCGGCGTTGACCTGCAGCGAGACCGGTCCGAGCGTGAACTCCCCCTGCCGGAACACCGCACCCGACAGCGTCGACACGACCGAGCTCGAGCGCGGGGCCGAGCCGATGGTGAACTCGAGCTGCCACTCCTTCCGCGGCTCCTCGACCTCGTCGAGCCGGGCGATGCGACTCTCCATCTGCCGGACCTTCTGCGCCTGCTTCTCGCTCGACTCCATGGAGGCCTTGCGGCGGATCTTGTCGTTGTCGGGCGACTTCTTCATCGCGTTGCGCACGCCCTGGCTCGACCACTCGCGCTGCGTCCGGGCGCGCGAGACGAGATCGGCCTTCGTCTCGGCGTACTCCTCGTATTTCTCACGCGCCTGACGCCTCAGGGTCGCCCGCTCCTCGAGATAGGCGTCGTAGCCGCCGCCGTAGACGCGGTGGGAGTTCTGCGCCAGATCGAGCTCGAGCACGCGGGTCACCGAACGGGCGAGGAACTCGCGGTCGTGGCTGACCAGGACGACCCCTCCCCGCAGGCCCCGCACGAACGTCTCGAGACGCTCGAGGCCGTCCAGGTCGAGATCGTTGGTCGGCTCGTCGAGCAGGGCGATGTCGAAGCGCGACAACAGCAGCGCGGCCAGTCCCACGCGCGCCGCCTGTCCTCCCGACAGCCCCGTCATGAACGCGTCGACACCGACGTCGAGTCCGAGGTCGGCCAGCACGGCCGGCATCCGCTCGTCGAGGTCGGCCGCCCCGCTGGCGAGCCAGCGCTCCAAGGCGGTGGCGTACGCGTCGTCGGCGCCGACGGCGTCGGGGTCGCCGAGGGCGGCGGCCGTGGCATCCATCTCGCTCGTCGCCTCGGCGCAGCCGGTGCGGCGCGCGATGTACTGCGCCACGGTCTCGCCCGGGATCCGCTCGTGCTCCTGCGGCAGCCATCCGACGAAGGCGTCGGCCGGGGCGAGGCCGATCGAGCCCTCCTGCGGCTCGTCGACGCCCGCGAGAAGACGCAGCAGCGTCGACTTTCCGGCGCCGTTCGCGCCGACGACGCCGATCACATCGCCGGGAGCGACGGTCAGATCGACGCCGGTGAAGAGCGTGCGGTGTCCGTGTCCCCCGGCGAGGTTCTGGACGACGAGGGTGGCGGTCATGCCTTCATTTTCTCAGGCCGAGACGAGCAGACCGCGCCAGTGTCCCCGCGTCTCAGCGCGCCCGCGGGTGAGCGGTCGCGTAGACGTCGCGCAGCGCGTCGACCGAGACGTGCGTGTAGATCTGGGTGGTCGACACCGACGCGTGCCCGAGCAGCTCCTGGACGACGCGGACGTCGGCGCCGCCCTGCAGCAGGTGGGTCGCGAACGAGTGGCGGAGCGTGTGCGGAGACACGTGAGCGGTGAGCCCCGCCCGCTCTGCCGCCGCCTGGATGACGAGCCATGCGCTCTGTCGCGACAACGGCGCTCCGCGGACCCCGAGGAACAGTCGCGGCGTCGCCCGTCCGCGCACGGCGAGGGCCGGACGCACCCTCGTGAGGTAGGCCTCGACCGCCGCCCGGGCGTACGAACCGACCGGGACGATGCGCTCCTTGTCACCCTTGCCGCGCACACGCAGCAGATCGCCGGGCGCGGTGTCGTCGACGTCGAGCTCGACGATCTCCGAGACGCGCGCGCCCGTGGCGTAGAGCAGCTCGAGCAGCGCACGGTCGCGGACGGCCGCGGGTTCGGCCGCCGAGGCGTCCGCCGACCCGGGGGCGGGTCCCGCGGCATCCAGCAGCTCATCGACCTGACCGATGGTCAGGGCCTTCGGCAAACGGCGCGGGGCCTTGGGCGGCCGCAGACGTCCGCTCGGGTCGTCCTCGACCCGCCCCTCGCGCACGAGGAACCGGTGGAGCCCCCGCACCGACGACTGCAGGCGCGCGAGCGATGACGACGCGGGCGGCGGCTCTGCCGAGGCGCGCTCGGCGGCGAAATCGGCGACGAGCGCGGGAGTCACCTCGGCGATCGAGGCGATCCCCCGCGACCGCAGCCACGTGACGTACACGTCCAGATCGCGACGGTAGGCGGCGACGGTGTGCTCCGACAACCCGCGTTCGAGCGCGACGTGACGCAGGTAGGTCTCGACCGCGCGCCCGAGGTCCACGTCAGGCCGTGGCGGCCTCGCGCCGCAGCACCTCGGCTGCGGCGAGCACGCCGACGGCCAGGATGCCGTTTCGCACCCGCCCCTCGAGCACCGCGTCCACGACCTCGGAGAGCTCGACGCGCTGGACGAGCATGTCCGACTCCTCGTGCTCGCGTTCGAAGTCGTTCTCGACGGCGCTGAGTCCCCGCGCGAGGAAGACGTGCACGACCTCGTTGCTGCCGCCCGGGGTCGTGCGCATCGACACCAGGTGCTGCCACTGCTCGGCGGCCAGATCGACCTCTTCGCTCAGCTCGCGCTTCGCGGTCTCGAGCGGCGGCTCGCCCGCAACGTCGAGCAGACCGGCCGGGATCTCCCAATCGCGCTGCGAAATGGGGTGCCGATACTGCTGGATGAGCACGACGCGGCGATGGTCGTCGATCGCCACGACCGCGGCGGCACCGGGATGCTCGACGTACTGCCGGGTCATCTCGCCGTCGCCGTAGCGGACGGTGTCGGAGCGCACGTCCCAGACGGCGCCCTCGTAGACGATCTCGCTCGAGACGACCTCGAGCTCGACGTCCCGGTCGCGCAGCTCCGACACGTCAGTCCTCCTCGACGTCGAACAGCTCGCTGGAGCGGTGGCGCTCCAGCGACGCCGCGACGAGTCCGCGGAACAGCGGGTGCGGCTCGGTGGGACGCGAGCGCAGCTCGGGATGCGCCTGCGTGGCGATGTAGTACGGGTGCACGTCGCGCGGGAGCTCCACGAACTCGACGAGGTCGAGGTCCGGGTTCAGACCCGAGAACACCAGCCCCGCGTCGCTCAGCTGCTGACGGTAGGCGTTGTTGACCTCGTAGCGGTGACGGTGGCGCTCCGAGATACTGCGGGCGCCGTAGACCTCGGCGGCCAGGGACCCCTCGGCGAGTGCGGCGGGGTACAGCCCCAGGCGCATCGTGCCGCCCAGGTCGCCGCTCTCGAGGATGTCGACCTGCTCGGCCATCGTCGCCACCACGGGGTGGGCGGTGTCGGGGTCGAACTCGCTCGACGACGCGCCCTCGAGGCCGGCGACGGTGCGCGCGTACTCGATGACCATGCACTGCAGGCCGAGGCAGATGCCGAGCGTGGGGATGCCCTGCTCGCGGGCGAAGCGCAGCGCCCCGAGCTTGCCCTCGATGCCGCGGATGCCGAAGCCGCCGGGCACGATGATGCCGTCGACGGCGCCGAGGGCCTTCGCGGCGCCCTCGGGCGTCTCGCACAGGTCGGAGGGGATCCACGTGATCTTCACGTGCGTCTCCTGACCGAAACCGCCCGCCTTGATGGCCTCGGTGACCGAGAGGTAGGCGTCGGGCAGATCGATGTACTTGCCGACGAGCCCGATGGTGACCTCGTGCTTCGGGTTGTGCACCGCCTGCAGCACGCGGTTCCAGCGCGACCAGTCGACGTCCGCGGCCGTGGCGATGTCGAGCGCATCGACGATGTAGGCGTCGAGGCCCTGGTCGTGCAGCATCGTGGGGATGTCGTAGATGCTCGGCACGTCGATCGCGTTGACGACGGCGTCCTCGTCGACGTCGCACATGAGCGCGATCTTGCGCTTGTTCGACTCGGTGACGGGGCGGTCGCTGCGCAGCACGAGCGCGTCGGGCTGGATGCCGATGGAGCGCAGCGTCGCGACGGAGTGCTGGGTGGGCTTGGTCTTCTGCTCGCCCGAGGCGCCCATGAAGGGCACGAGCGACACGTGCACGAAGAAGACGTTCTTGCGGCCGAGCTCGTGGCGGATCTGACGCGCCGACTCGATGAAGGGCTGCGACTCGATGTCGCCGACCGTGCCGCCGATCTCGGTGATGATGACGTCGGGCTGCGGGCTCTCGCTCGCCTGCAGGCGCATGCGCCGCTTGATCTCGTCGGTGATGTGCGGGATCACCTGCACCGTGTCGCCGAGGTACTCGCCGCGGCGCTCGCGCGCGATGACCTGCGAGTAGATCTGGCCCGTGGTGACGTTGGCGGCCTGGCTCAGCTCGATGTCGAGGAAGCGCTCGTAGTGCCCGATGTCGAGGTCGGTCTCGGCGCCGTCGTCGGTCACGAAGACCTCGCCGTGCTGGAAGGGGTTCATGGTGCCCGGATCCACGTTGAGGTAGGGATCGAGCTTCTGCATGACCACGCGCAGTCCGCGGGCCGTGAGGAGGTTGCCGAGGCTTGCCGCCGTCAGGCCTTTGCCCAGGGAGGAGACGACTCCTCCGGTCACGAAGATGTGCTTCGTCGTGAAGGTCGTGCTGTCTGATTGTCCCGCGTCCGAAGTCTGCATCACGGGCTTCGATCCTATCAGTCGCGTTCGAGGGTTCGATCAGAGTCTGGCATCGGCGTCCGACATCCGCGTCACGTTCCCGTGTCGATCGCGGGTCAGCGGGTCCGGCCGGTCTCGAGCAGCTCGCGGGCGTGGGTCAATGCCGCGTCCGAGTCGCTCAGTCCCGACAGCAGGCGAGCCATCTCGGCTTCGCGTTCCGCTCCGTCCAGGCGACGGACGCTGGATGCCGTGACCGCCCCGTCGTTGCCCTTGACCACGGTGAGGTGGTTGCCGGCGAAGGCCGCGACCTGGGCGAGGTGGGTGACGGCGATCACCTGGGACGACTCGGCGAGACGAGCCAGTCGGCGCCCCACCTCGATCGCCGCGGCGCCGCCGATCCCGGCATCCACTTCGTCGAAGACGAACGTCGGCACGGGGTCGACCGCGGCGATGACCACTTCGATCGCCAGCATCACCCTGCTCAACTCCCCGCCCGAGGCTCCCCTCGACACGGGGCGGGGGTCCGCCCCCGGGTGCGGCGCGAGCAGGATCGACACCTCGTCGCGCCCGTGTCCGGCGGGGACGGCCGGTGACACCTCGACGACCAGACGCGCGTCGGGCAGAGCGAGGGCGTGGAGCTCCTCGGTCACGGCCGCGCCCAGGCGTTCCGCGGCGTCGCGTCGCGCGGCGGTGAGCGCCTCCGCGGCCGTGTCGAGCGCCTCGGCGGCGGCATCGCGCTCGGTGGTCAACCGCTCGATGCGGTCGCCGTCGTCGTCGAGTTCGAGCAGTCGGGCGGACCCCGTCTCGAGCAGAGCGATCGCGGCATCCACCGATCCGTGGGTGCGGGCCAACCCCGCCAGCACGCCGCGCCGCTCGTCGACGGCGGCCAGCTCGTGGGGACCGGATTCGTCGAGATCGGCCAGATAGCCCGAGAGCGCCACCGACGCATCGGTCGCCCGATAGCCCAGGTCGGCCACGAGCTCGCCGATCGCGGCGAGGGCGGTGTCGCTCGCCGAGATCCGTTCGAGCGCACGGCGAGCCTCGGCCAGGAGCGTGACGACATCGGGGCCGCCGTCGTCGTCCGACAGTGCGGCGTGCGCCGTCACCGCCGCGACCCGCAGGTCCTCGGCATTGGCGAGGCGCTCGGCGCGCCGGGCGAGTTCGTCTTCTTCTCCCGCGAGCGGGGCGGCCGCCTCGATCTCGGCGATCGCGGCGCGCAGCTGCTCCGCCTCGCGCGCGCGCTCGTCGCGATCGCCCGTGAGTGCCGTCAGCTCGGCGTCCAGGGTCCGCCAGGCGTCCCACGCAGCGCGGTAGGCCGCGCGGGCCGTCGAGACGGGTTCGCCGCCGAACCGATCGAGAGCGTCGCGCTGCGCGCCGGCCGAGCGCAGTCGCAGCTGGTCGGATTGCCCGTGCACGACGACGAGGTCGTCGGCCAGATCGGCCAGCACACCGGCCGGAGCCGTCCGCCCGCCCACGGTCGCGCGCCCGCGCCCCTCGCTCGACACGGTGCGCCCCAGGTAGAGTTCGGCGGCGCCCTGGCCGACCGGCTCGACGTCGCCGCCGGCCTCGCGCACCCGCGCGGCCACGGGCCCGTCCTCGGGGACGAGCCACACGCCCTCGACCGCAGCCTGGGCGGCACCCTTGCGCACTGCTCCGGAGTCCGCGCGCTGGCCCAGCAGCAGGCCCAGGCCGGTGACGACCATGGTCTTGCCCGCACCGGTCTCACCGGTGATAGCGGTGAAGCCGCGACCGATGGGCAGGGTCGCATCGGCGATCACGCCGAGGTCCCTCAGCCGCATCTCTTCGATCACGAGACGCCTCCCGCCGCGCCGCGCCAGCCCGCGACGGGCAGGCGGAACTTGCGCACCAGCCGGTCGGTGAACGCCGCGGGGTGCAGCCGCGCCAGCCGAACGGGCCGGGACGACCGCCGCACGACGACACGGGCTCCGGGCGGCAGTTCGTGGGAGCGCCGACCGTCGCACCACAGGATGCCGCTGCCGCTGGTGCGCTCGAGCACCTCGACCGCGACGGTGGCGTCGGGGCTGACCACGAGCGGACGGGCGAACAGGGCGTGCGCCGACAGCGGGACGACGGCGATGGCCTCGACGGTCGGCCAGATGACCGGTCCCCCGGCCGAGAAGTTGTAGGCCGTCGATCCCGTGGGGGATGCCACGACGACGCCGTCGCATCCGAACGACGACAGCGGGCGCCCGTCGACCTCCATCACCACCTCGAGCATGCGCTCGCGGCTGGCCTTCTCGACCGTCGCCTCGTTCAACGCCCACGTCTCGAAGATGACCGAGTCGTCGGCGTCCAGGACGCGAACGGCCAGCGCCAGACGCTCTTCGACCGTGTAGTCGCGGGCGATCACGCGACGGACGGCGTCGTCCATGTCGTCGCGCTCGATCTCGGCGAGGAATCCGACGTGGCCCATGTTGATGCCGAGGATCGGCGCGGTCCCGCCCCGCACGACCTCTGCGGCGCGCAGGATGGTCCCGTCGCCGCCGAGCACGATCGCCAGTTCGACGTCCTCGATCGACACGTCCGCACCGAGCGTCGCGACCCCGTCGAGCGAGAGACGCTCGGCCAGCTCGGGCCGGTCCTCGGCCGAGACGACCGGTGTCGCACCGGCCGCACGCACCGCCGTGAGGATGCGTTCGGCGGCGTGGACGGTGTCGTCACGGCGCGCGTGGACGACGAGGAGGATTCGGCGATCGCTGGGGGTCATCGGCTTCCGGTCAGTCGGGT
>NZ_CAJYPF010000221.1 GCF_913776565.1 uncultured Microbacterium sp.
CGGCCACGAGCTCGAGGTCGTCTCGGACGAGGTGGTGCGCGCGGACGGCGTCGAGGTCGCCCTGCCCGCGGGTGCGGGCGGCTCGGTGTGGCTGACGCGCTGAGCGTCTAGGCGGCCGGCGGGACCGCCGGCACCTCGCGCGCAACGCCACCGCCGAACCACCGCCGCGCCCGCGCGGGGATCCAGACCGCGGCGATCACGGCCGCCGCGGCGACGAGGGCGATGACGAGCACCGGGTCGAGTTCGGTGAGCGCCATGGCAACGGCCTGCAGCACGATGAGCACCGAGAGATAGCCCGTCAGCAGGGCGCGCGCGAGGACGCTGCCGCGCGACAGCGCCGACCCGCCGGCGACCGTGAGCAGTCCGAGCAGCACGGTCGCCGCGCCGACGAGCGACACCGGCAGCACCAGATCGGGCGTCACCGCGTACCGCGCCAGCAGCACGACGACGCCGAGCGCGGTGTTCAACAGCCCGCCGACGTAGACGAGCACGATGGCCGCGGTGACCACCGCGGGGCGGCGGCGGGTCTCGCCGGTGGCGGCGCGGGCTCCGATCGCGGCGTCCGCGTCACCCGCGTCGGTGGCGGTGGGTGCCCCGCTCACCGCGCCCCCGACGGTCGCGGCGGGTGCCCGGCCCGCGGCGGGGGCGCGCGTGGCGAGCGAGCGCCGCACGAACCGCCGGTGCCCGAAGCGCACCGCCTCGATGGCCGCGAGGGCGACCACCACCACGAGCGTCACGAGAGTCGCCCCGTCGCCGCCGGGGTCCCGCAGCTGGAAGAACTGCCCGAGCGGCGGCAGCGTGAAGATCGCCGTGAGGGCGATGAACATCGCTCCGATCACGAGCACCTTCACGCGCGTGACGGGCCGGGAGAGCACGGTGAGCACCCAGATCGCGACGATCGCCAGGATGACCGTCGCCCCGGTGCGCAGCTGCTCGACGCTCAGACCGAGATCCATCGCGAGCCGTGTGTAGACCGTCAGGGCGACCGCGATCACGATGCCGGCGGGGATGGCGAAACTCAACGAGCGGCGCAGGAACCCGGGGACGTAACGCTGCGCGTTCGGCAGCAGGGCGAGGAAGAAGGCGGGGATGCCGATCGTCAGTCCGTCGGTGATCGACAGCTGCCGCGGCAGGAACGGGAACTCCATCACCAACGCCCCGAAGAGCACCGCCAGTCCCGTGGCGTAGACGGTCTTGGTGAGGAACAGCATCGAGACCCGCTCGATGTTGGCGATGACGCGCCGCCCCTCGGCGACCACCGAGGGCAGGTGCGAGAACCGCCCGTCCAAGAGCACGAGGCGCGCGACCGCCTTGGTCGCCGCGGCGCCGGAGTTCATCGCGATGCCGATGTCGGCGGTCTTGATGGCGAGGGCGTCGTTGACCCCGTCGCCGGTCATGGCCACCACGTGGCCGCGAGACTGCAGGGCGGTCACCATGCGCCTCTTCTGATCGGGAGTGACGCGGCCGAACACCGTGTGTCGCTCGAGCAGCGGTCCCCACTCGGCGTCGTCGTCGGGAAGGCGTCGCGCGTCGAAGCCCTCGTCGACGTCGAGACCGACCTCGCGGGCGATCGCGGCCACGGTGCGGGGGTTGTCTCCCGAAATGACGCGGACGCCCACGCCCTGCGCCCGGAAGAAGGCCAGCGCCTCGGCGGCGTCGGGGCGGACGGCCTCGACGAAGGTGAGCACCGCCACCGCGGTCAGGTGGGCGGGGAGCCGTTCGGTTGCGACGTCGTCGTCGCTCAGGGCGGCCGGCGCGTGGGCGAGCACGAGGGTGCGACGGCCCGACGACGCCAGGCGGGTGACCGCGGCGCCCAGCGGTGTCGCCGCGTCGCTCGCCTCGTCGCCGAAGACCATCTCGGGAGCGCCGAGCACCCACGTCCCGCTCGGTCGATCGCGGAACGACGCGGCGCTCCACTTGCGCGCGGACGAGAACGCGATGCGCCGCGCGGCCTCGATCGGGCGCTCGAGCGGGAACGGTTCGCGCAGGCACTGGGCGGTGGCGTTGGCGTCGGGCGCGGCTCCGTACCAGGCGAGGGCGTCCGTCCAATCGGCGGTCTCGGCGAGCGTCAGGACCGCGTCGAAGCGGATCTCGCCGGCCGTCAGCGTTCCGGTCTTGTCGAGGCAGATCACGTCGACACGCGCCAGGCCCTCGACGGCCGGAAGCTCGTTGACGAGCACCTGCTGCCCGGCCAGACGGGCCGCGCCGACGGCGAACGCGATCGAGGTCATCAGCACCAGACCGAGCGGGATCATCGCTGTCAGGGCGGCGATCGTGTTGACCACGGCCTGAGACCACGTGCCCTGCTGCCAGGCCTGGGTCCATCCGCCGGCCACCATCATCTGCGCGTTGAGCACGAGCAGCCCGATGGGCCCGATCCCCCAGCCGACCCACCTCAGGACGCGATCGATCGACGTGCGCAGTTCGCTCGAGACGAGCTGGAACCGCTTCGCCTCGGCCGCGAAGGTGTTGGCGTAGGACTCCGCGCCGACGCGCACCACACGGGCCGTGCCCTCGCCGGCGACGACGATCGAGCCCGACAGCGCCTCGTCGTCGGGGCGCTTGTCGACGGCATCCGACTCGCCCGTCAGCATCGACTCGTCGATCTGCAGTCCGCTCGACGACGTGACCACGGCGTCGGCGGACACCTGGTCTCCCGCGCGCAGCACGAGGACGTCGTCGCGCACGACCTCGGACGGGGCGATCTCGGCGTCGACGGCGTCGCGACGCACGCGCGCCCGCGGGGCGTTCAGCAGGGCGAGACGGTCGAGGGCCGCCTTGGCGCGGAACTCCTGCACGCACCCGATGACCGCGTTCGACAGGGCCGCGACACCGAAGAGGGCATCCTGCCAGCGCCCCAGGATCAGCAGCACCAGGAAGCACGCCGCGACGATGCCGTTGAACAGCGTGAACACGTTGGCGCGGACGATGCTGCCGACGCTGCGGCTGCTGTCGGCCGTGAAAGCGTTGGTCTGCCCGGCGGCGACGCGCTCGGCGACCTCGGCCGCGGTCAGACCGCGGACGTCCCTCGCCGTGTTCTCATCGGCCGTCGCCTGCTCCATGCGATCACTGTAGGGCCCGGTCCCGACATCGCGAGGGGCGGATCAGGATGCCGTGCGTCGCACCCGGTCGAAGGGCCAGCGCACGTGGGTCGCCGTCTCGCAGGCGCGCCACAGGTCGGCGCCCAATTCGCTGCGCCGCGTCCGCCGCGCCGGCGTCGCCGGCCGCGGAGCCCCGCGCGCGATCAGGGCGGGACCGAACATCTGGCCGCCGTCGGCCGAGGTATCCACCAGGGCGCGAACGAGCGACCACGCGCCGCGCTCCTTGGACTGGGTGATCGGCGCCTGCAGGTTGTCGACGAAGCGCGACAGCCGTGTGGGTTCGTTCACCCCTCGCACGCCCCGCGTGCGACCGCTCGTCGAATAGCCGGGGTGGGCGACGAGGCTCGAGACGGGCACCCCGTACGCGCGCAGGCGCTTGTCGGCCTCGAGGGCGAGAGCAGTGGTGGCTGCCTTGGACTGCACGTAGGCCTTCCACGGGGTGTAGCCCTCGCGCAGTTCGGGGTCGGTCGGCAGGTGGCGCCAGATCGACGTCGACATGCTGCCGACCCACACCATTCGTCCGCGCGCCGACGCGAGCGGCTTGAGCAGTTCGCCCGCGAGGGCGAAGTGGCCCAGGACGTTGGTGGCGAACACCAGCTCGTGACCGCCGGCGGTCTCGCGCTGCTTCGGCGGGTGCACGACGCCGGCGTTCAGCAGCAGACCGTCCAGGCGCCCCCGCGCCCGGGCCGTCGCGGCCGCGGCCCGCACCGAGCCCATGTTGCTGGTGTCGAGCAGGAGGGTCTCGATGTCGGCATCCACCACCGTCCGGCGCACCGCGGCCTTGGCCGCCGCGAGGCTGTGGGGATTGCGGCCGGTGAGCAGCACATGCGCGTTCGCGGCCGCCAGCTGTTCGCAGGCGAAGTAACCGAGACCGCGCGTCGCGCCGGTGACGAGGTAGGACTTTCCGGAGAGGTCGGGGAGGTTCTCGGGGTCCCACTCGGCGCGCGTCACCCTACGACCCTAACGACAAGCCGGGCCCGCGTCACGGGTTCATTCCGCGGACGGAATACGGGCGCGCGAAAGTTTTTCGAGCATGCGCGTGACGAATGGCGCGCGGCGTGCGTCTCATTTGCGAGCACGACGCTCCGTCGCGACGAGAACGTTCCGCCGCCGACGCCGACACGACAAGAAGGAGTCAGATCATGGGTCTCGACGACAAGATCAAGAACGCCGCTCAGGACATCGTGGGCAAGGCGAAGGAAGCGATCGGCAACGCCACCGACAACGACAAGCTCGCCGCCGAGGGCAAGGCCGACCAGGTGAAGGCGGATGCCAAGAAGGCCGGCGAGAACGTGAAGGACACCTTCAAGTAAGCAGTCCTCGCGCCGACGGGCGGGTCGCGGTCTCCGGATCGGGCCCGCCCTCGTTCGTTTCCGGGGGCGTGTCGGAGGTCGGGTCTAGGCTGGCCGCATGCGGACCCGTGGCGACATCGAGTGCTGGTTGACCGACATGGACGGCGTCCTCGTCCATGAGAACACCCCCATCGCGGGTGCGTCCGAGCTGCTCGCCCAGTGGCGGTCCGAGGGCACGCCGTTCCTCGTCCTGACGAACAACTCGATCTTCACCCCGCGCGACCTCAGCGCTCGTTTGCGCGCATCGGGTCTCGAGGTGCCCGAGGCGTCGATCTGGACGTCGGCCCTCGCCACCGCCGACTTCTTGAAGTCGCAGATGCCCGGCGGCTCCGCCTTCGTGATCGGCGAGGCGGGCCTGACCACCGCGTTGCACGAGGCGGGGTTCATCATGACCGAGACGACCCCCGACTACGTCGTGGTCGGCGAGACGCGCAATTACTCCTTCGAGGCCATCACCAAGGCGATCCGGTTCATCCTCGGCGGCGCCCGCTTCATCGCCACCAATCCGGATGCCACGGGCCCCTCGACCGAGGGCGTCCTGCCGGCGACGGGCGCCATCGCCGCGCTCATCACCAAGGCGACCGGCAAGGAGCCCTACATCGTCGGCAAGCCCAACCCGATGATGTTCCGATCGGCGTTGAACCGGATCGGGGCGCACAGCGAGAACACGGGCATGATCGGCGACCGCATGGACACCGACATCGTCGCCGGCATCGAGGCCGGACTGCACACGGTCCTCGTCCTGACGGGCATCAGCGATCAGCGCGAGATCGAGCGCTATCCCTTCCGCCCCGACGAGATCCTCTCGTCCGTCGCCGAGCTCGTGCGCGACGAACCCCTCGAGTCCGATCTCGCCGACGGCGAAGAGGGGCTGAGCGAGGGACTCTGACGTGGGTGCGCTGGACGACGGCGAGAAGGTATCGGCGCAGGATGTGACCGCCTGGAGCGACTGGCTCGACCGCAACCACGCGACATCGACCGGAGCGTGGCTCGTTCGCGGCCGGGGCGCCGCCGCCGCGCGCTACGTCGCCTACGAGGACGCCATCTGCGAAGCTCTCTGCTTCGGCTGGATCGACGGACCCGTGCGGGTCTTCGACGAGCTGACCTCGGGGCTGTGGTTCGCACCCCGTCGCGCCCGGAGTGGTTGGGCGGCGACCAACAAGGCCCGTATCGCCCGTCTCGAAGCCGAGGGCCGGTTGCGCCCGGCGGGGCGGCGGGCGCTCGAGGTGGCCCGGTCGAACGGCGCGTGGGAGGTCCTCGACGACGCCGAGGCCGGGATCGAGCCGGCCGAGCTCGCCGCGGCCCTCGACGCCGTCCCCGGGGCGCGGGCGAACTGGGACGCCTTCCCACCGTCGAGCCGCAAGCTCGGCCTGACGCAGATCGCCCTGGCGGTACGCCCCGCGACCCGCGACGCCCGCATCGCCAGAATCGTCGCCGACGCCGCCGAGAACCGTCAACCCTCGTAGGAGACCGACCGGGGCGACGTCGGGGAGGATGGGCGCATGGACGACCGCACCCTCTGGCTCATCACCGCCTTCTTCATCACAGCCGGCACGCTCGTGGCGTTCATCGTGCAGTGGCGGCGGTCTCGACGCGGTGGCGGCGGCCGCGACCCCTTCGACGGGCCGGGGCCGGACGACCGCTGACCCGCGGGCGCGCCGCTGGGCGCGCGGCGGGGCGGCGGCATCCCTCCCCCTCGTCACCGGCACAGGAGGGTGACACCGGAACAGGGCGCTGCGACGCGGATCCGCCTGTTCTCGTGCCCGAGCCTGTTCTCGTGACGCACGACTGCTCTCGGGACGGCGCCCGTACTCGCGACGGCGACCGCAACCGCGACGGAGCCTGCTCCCGCGACCGAGCCTGTTGTCGCGAGGCCTTACTGCGGCGCGAGCCCCAGATCGTCGAGATCGATGGATGCCAACCACCGCAGCCCCTCGGCCTCGATAGCCGCCTGCGCACCGGTCTTGCGATCGACGATCACGGCGACGGCGACAACCTCGGCGCCCTCGCGGCGGAGGGCTTCGACCGCCTTGAGCGCGGACTGACCGGTGGTCGAGGTGTCCTCGACGACGACGACGCGCTTACCCGCGACGTCGGCGCCCTCGATCTGGCGACCGCGGCCGTGGTCCTTGGGCTCCTTTCGCACGACGAAGGCGTCGAGCGGGGTTCCGGCGTGGACGGACTCGTGCATGACGGCGTTGGCGATCGGGTCGGCGCCCAGCGTCAGACCGCCGACGGCGACGACGCCGTCGAGGTCCTTCACGAGGTCGAGCACGAGTCGGCCGATCGCCGGCGCCGCGCGGTGGTCGAGGGTGAGCTTGCGCATGTCGACGTAGTAGGTCGCCTTCTTGCCGCTCGACAGGGTGAAATCGCCGTGGAACACCGCCTCGGCGTTGATGAGGCCGATGAGGGCCTGGCGGTCGGCTTCGAGCTCGGGCGTGGAGGCGGTGGTCACGGCGTCGAGTCTATTGCTCCGCCTCGCGGGGTCCATCTGCGCACGTTGGCGGCGCACGGGCGCGACACGCCGCCCCGCGGGCTCCGGGCGACGGCGTGCCGCCCACGATCCCCGCCGTTGTGCACGACGCGGGCGAGCGGCGCACGAAAGTAGGCTGGATGCCATGCGCCTGGCCACCTGGAACGTCAACTCCATCCGCGCGCGCGTCGCCCGCACCGTCGAGTTCTGCGTGCGCGAGCACATCGACGTGCTGGCGATGCAGGAGATCAAGTGCAAGACGGAGCAGTTCCCGTACGCCGCCTTCGAAGAGGCCGGCTACCACGTCGCCGCGCACGGACTGAATCAGTGGAACGGCGTCGCGATCGCGAGCCGTGAACCGCTCGACGACGTCGAGATCGGCTTCCCCGGCATGCCCGGATTCGAGAAGGGCAAAGAGGGCCCCGACCAGCCGCAGGAGGCCCGGGCGATCGGCGCGACGGTGAACGGCGTCCGCGTCTGGAGCCTCTACGTCCCCAACGGCCGCGGCCTCGACGACCCGCACTACGTCTACAAACTCGACTGGCTCGACAAGCTGCGCCAGTACACCTCCGACACGCTGGCCGCGCACCCCGACCTGCCGCTCGCCCTCACCGGTGACTTCAACATCGCCCCCACCGACGACGACAACGGCGACCCCACCGTCGTCGAGGGCGCGACCACCCACGTCTCCCCGCCCGAGCGCGCGGCGTTCCGCGC
>NZ_CAJYPF010000222.1 GCF_913776565.1 uncultured Microbacterium sp.
GCCCGGACGGTGCGCGAGGGCACCGACGTCACGATCGTCGCCGTATCCAGCTCGGTGCCCGAGGCGGTCGCCGCCGCCGCCGAGCTGGAGGCGGAGGGGGTGTCGGTCGAGGTCATCGACCCGCGCACGCTCGTGCCGCTGGACCGTGACGCGATCTTCCGCTCGGTCGCCAAGACCGGACGTCTGGTCATCGCCGAGCCCGCTCACCGCACGTGCGGGGCGGCTGCCGAGATCAGTGCGCTGGTGAGCGAAGAGGTCTTCGACGCGCTGAAGGCGCCCATCGTGCGCCTGACCGCGCCGGACATGCAGATCCCCTTCAGCCCCGCGCTGGAGAAGCAGATGTACCCCAACAAGGACGGCATCGCCGCCGCCGTGCGGCGCGTGACCGGTCTGTCCGCCCCGGCGCTCGCGAGCGTCGGCGCCGAGTGAATCAGAGAAGGAGAACGACATGGCACGCGTAGAGGTTCTGCTCCCGCAGTGGGGCATGGGGATGAGCGAAGGCTCGATCGTCCAGTGGCACAAGAAGGTCGGCGACACCGTCACCGAGGACGAGCCGCTGGCCGACGTCGAGGCCGAGAAGGTCGAGGAGACCCTCGAGGCCCCCGCGACGGGCACGATCACCGAACTGCTCGTCGAAGAGGGTGCGGTCGTCGAAGTCCGTGCCGTCGTCGCCGTCATCGAGACGGACTAGTCGCCGCAGAGCGCTCGGGCAACGGAGCCCGGCAGAAAGTGAGTAGGAAATGACCGGAGTCGACCCGCTGGGTCTCGTCACCGCCGCACGAGCGGGCGGCTACGCCGTCGGCGCGTTCAACATGCACAACCCCGAGACCACCCAGGCGCTCATCCGCGCCGCGCAGCGGGCCGACGCGCCTGTTTTCCTGCAGGTCGGCAGGGCGATCGTGCCGCACATGGGCCTGCGCGCCGCGTACGAGATGACGCGTCGCGAACTCGACGAGTCGGGACTGGTCGCGCCCATCCACCTCGATCACGGGACCTACGACGAGGTGTTCGAGGCGATCAAGCTCGGCTTCGACTCGATCATGTTCGACGGCGCGCACCTCGACTTCGAAGAGAACATCCGCGTGACCGCGGAGGTCGTTCGGGTCGCGCACGCCTTCGGCATCCCCGTCGAGGCAGAGCTGGGCCGCATCCCGGACGCCTCCGACGACATCCCGTGGGAGGAGTACTACACCAAGGTCGACGAGGCCGAACGCTTCGTCGCAGAGACCGGTGTGGACCTGCTCGCCATCTCGGCCGGTGTCATGCACGGCGTCACGGGCATCGAGCCCCAACCGCTCGACATCGAGCGCATCCGGCAGATCCGGGATGCCGTCGGCATCCCGCTCGTGCTGCACGGCGCCTCGGGGGTGCCCGCCGACCAGCTGCACGCGGCGATCGAGGCGGGCGTGCACAAGCTCAACGCCGACACCGACCTGCGCCACGCCTTCCGCAGGGGCATCGAGGACGTCTGGTCGCGGGGCGACCGGCAGTTCGAGGAGGCCATGGCCGAGGGACGCGAGCGCATGATCGAGGCGACGGTGCAGAAGATGCGCGAGTACGGCTGCGCGGGACGGGCCGTCGCGGCCTCCGACCAGGCGGTGCTCGTATGACCACCCCCGTCGTGGAGGACGGTGTCGTCGAACAGCTGACGGGCCTGCGCCGGACCGCGGCCCGGCGGATGATCCAGGCGTGGGCGGCACCGGTGTTCCACGTCACGATCGAGGTCGACATGACCGCCGCGCTGCAGACGAAACGGATCGAGCCGACCGCGACGGTGACCGATGCGATTCTGCGGGCGAGCGCCCGCGCGCTGGTCGAGGTACCGCAGGTGAACGTGCACGTCGGCGACGACAGCGTCACCCGGTTCGAGAGAGCCAACGTCGGCGTGGCCGTGGACAGTCCGAAGGGGCTGGTGGTCCCGGTGGTGCACGACATCGGCCGTGCGGACCTGGCCGAGATCTCGCGCCTGCGCGCCGACGTGGTCGGGCGCGCCCGCGACGGGGCGCTGACGCGTGACGACATCACCGGCGGCACGTTCACGGTGTCCAACCTCGGGATGATGGGGGTCACACGGTTCGACGCCATCCTGAACGTGCCGCAGGCGGCGATCCTCGCCGTCGGGGCGACCGTTCAGCGCTTCGTGCACCGCGAGGACGCCGGCCTCTGGGCGCCGATCGCGGAGTTCACCCTGACGGCGGATCACCGCGCTCTGGACGGCGCCACGGCCGCGCGGTTCCTCGCCGTTCTGCGGCGCGAGCTCGAGAGTCCCACTCCGTGAGCGACGGCGTCCGCGCGGCCCGTTCGAACGGGGACCGCGCGGGCGCCGCTGCGCGTGCCGTCGGCGGGTCGCCCGATCCCGCATCGCCGCGTGTCCTGATCGACCATCGCCGGGCCACCGGGGCCCCGCGCACCCCCGACGACGAGGTGCTGTCGAGCCTCGTGCTGCTGCAGCGCGTCGCGGCGGGCACGGTCTCCGACACCGTGCGCGTGTTCTCGCCGGCGCCGACGGTGGCGTTCAGCCGCCGCGAGAGTCTGCATCCTCGGTTCGCCGACGCCGCCGCCGCGGCACGGGCGGCCGGCTATCTACCGATCGTCCGGCCCGCCGGGGGGCGTGCCGTCGTGCTCGACGAGGACTGGCTGGTGGTCGACCTCGTCTCGGCGGAGCAGTCGCGCCGCGACGACGCCGAGGTGTTCCGCTCGCGCGGGGCGCAGTGGGCCGCACTCGCCCGCACCTGGGGTGTCGATGCCCGACTCGGCGGGGTGCCGGGGGAGTACTGCCCCGGGGAGTGGTCGGTCAACGCGCGCGGCGCCGTCAAGATCGTGGGCACGGCGCAACGGGTCGTGCGCGGGGCGCGCTTGTTCACCGCGAGCGTCCCCTTGCGCCTGAGTCTGCGCGTGCACGCGCTCCTGACCGAGGTCAACGGCATCCTCGATCTGGAGTGGGACCCCTCGACGATGGGCTCGCTCGCGGAGGAGACGCGCGTCGAGGACGAGGCCGTCCGCCACGCCGTCGCGGGCTTCTTCGCGGGTGCGGGGGCCACGCGGAGCAGCCTCGGCGGGCTGCTGCCGGGCCTCGGTGCGGCGCTCGCCGAGATGGCCGCGGACCGCGTGGCGACGAGCCGGGAATCGACCGTTGACACGGGGCCGAGCGGGGCTTAGCGTATAGCCAATCGCACGGTGAATAGTTACCACCACCGGCTCAGACCGAGAACGAGGAGGTTCACGGTGGCACACGACCACGACGTCCGGCCCTTCCGGATCGAGATCCCGCAGGCCGATCTCGACGACATGATCGACCGCCTGAAGCGCACCCGCTTCGCCGACGATTTCGCCAACGACGACTGGCGCTACGGCTACAACACCGCCTACCACCGCACCCTCGTCGACTACTGGATCAACGAGTACGACTGGCGCGACGTCGAGCGCCGCATGAACGAGTTGCCCCACTACAAGGTCGACCTGATGGGCGTGCCGCTGCACTTCATCCACGTCAAAGGCAAGGGGCCGAACCCCATGCCGCTCCTGCTGCACCACGGCTGGCCCTGGACGTTCTGGGACGTGCGCAAGGTCATCGAGCCGCTCACCGACCCCGCCAAGTTCGGGGGAGACCCCGCCGACAGCTTCGACGTCGTGCTCATCTCCCTGCCCGGCTACGGCTTCTCGTCGCCGCTGCGCGAGACCGGCTGGAACTTCTGGCGCACCGCCGACCTCGAGAACACCCTCATGAAGGACGTCCTCGGCTACGACCGCTACGCCACCGCCGGCGGCGACTGGGGCGCCCTCATCGCCCAGCAGCACGGGCACAAGTACGAGGACGACGTCATCGGCGTCTACACCCACTTCCCCGCGCAGCTCTCGCACTACCTGCCCGAGCACCCCGACCAGCCCGCGCACGTCGCCTACGACCCCTCCCTCGGTCTTCCCGCCGCGAGCGAGTACGGAGAGGGCGAAGAGGGCTGGTTCGAACGCGGCAAGCTCTTCGTCGAACGCGAGAGCGGCTACGGCGAGATCCAACTCACCAAGCCGCAGACCCTCGCCGCGCTCGTGGTGGACTCCCCGGCGGCACAGCTCGCCTGGATCACCGAGAAGCGCTACTTCTGGGGTCTCGCCGAGCGCGGCGAAGGCACCGAGGCGTTCGAGCGCGTGTGGCCCAAGGAGGATCTCGTGACCACCGCCGCGGTCTACTTCCTCACCGGAACCGGTGGCACGTCCTCGCGCTACTACTGGGAGTGCCGCGGGAACCCCTGGACCCCCTCGCACAACCGCACCCCGGTCGTCGGCGTGCCCACCGCCGTGTCCATCTTCCCGGGGGAGATCTACAAGCCCCCGCGCACCTGGACCGACGCCTACTTCAACCTGCAGCAGTACCGCGTCCACGACGACGGCGGTCACTTCGCCCCCCTCGAGGTCCCCGACGTGTACGTCGACGACGTACGCACCTTCTTCCGGACGCTGCGTTCCGCGGGCTGATCCCCGCGCGACCCGGCCGACCTCCCGGCATCCCCCTCCCCGGGGATGCCACCACCCCCTTAACCGACCGCCCCGGCGGTCCGTTCGACGAAGGAGTCGAGATGTCACCCACCCGTCCCTCCACCCGCCTGGTGCGCGGTCTCGCGCTCGCCGCGGTGGCCGCCCTCGCCCTGTCGGGCTGCACCAGCACCGCCGGCGCCACCGGCGGCGCGGCCCAGCCGATCGCCAAGGAGGACCTCGTGCTGGTCGCCTCGGTGATCAACACCACCAACCCCTACATGGCGTCGAACATCGCCGGCGCGGAAGCGCTGTCGAAGAAGCTCGACATCCCGCTCGAGATCGTCGACTCCAACGGCTCCTCGCAGACCGAGATCTCGAAGATCCAGGCGATCCTGGCCAAGGGCAAGAAGGTGGTGCTGTTCGTCAACACCGTCGCGAGCTCCGACGCCCCCACCATCGTCAACGCGGTCAAGCAGGCGGGCGGCTTCGTCACCATCTGGTGGAACAAGCCCGACAACCTCGACCCGGCGCAGGTGGGCGACAACTTCGTCGCGTTCCAGAAGATCCCCGGCGTCGAATCCGGCAAGTGCAACGCCGACGCGCTCGGCGAATCGCTGAAGGGAACCGGCAACGTCGTGATGCTGCCCGGCGTGCAGGACAGCACGACGAGCCAGACCCGCGTGGCCGGGTTCAAGGCGCAGATGGCCGAGAAGTACCCGAACATCAAGATCCTCGAGGAGCGCCCCTCCAACTGGGACCCCCAGCTGGGCTACAAGAACTCGCAGGACCTCATCGCCAAGTACGGCGACACGATCGACGGGGTCTGGAGCGCGGACGACGCGATGCAGACGGGGTCGATGAAGGCGTTCAAGGATGCCGGACTGCTCGACACGACCAAGTTCGCCTCGGACGGCCTCTACCCCGACACGATCGCGTCGATGCAGTCCGGTGAGGGCAACAACGCCATCGTCGGCGAGACCTTCCACCGCGGCTACATGGCGTCCGCGGTCGGTCTGTACACGGCGTACCTCGCCGCGACCGGCGAGATCAAGCCGTCCGAGCTGCCGCAGGAGAAGCGCGACAGCCTGTTCGAGCTCAGCTGCGTCACGCCCGACACCCTCGCGGACTTCAGCGGCTACGACGCCGCGGACGGCCCCGACAAGTTCGTCGATTCCTTGATCGAGAACGGTCCCTGGGACACCGCGCCGATGAAACTCGTCGGCGGCGGCCCCGAAGTGCTCCCGAGCAACTGATCCCACGCCCCTCCCGGCCGGCCCGGCCGGGAGGGGCTCCTCCTCCCGCCCCGACGACGGAGTCGAAATGACCGACACCTCCCTCCGGCCCCCCGCGGCCGACACCACCACGGTCCGCACGAGAGAACAGCAGATCGCGCGACGCACGCGCTTCACCGGCTGGGGTGAGCCCGTGGCGCTCGTGACCGCCATGGTCGTGCTGATCGTGGTGTTCTCGCTGCTGAACCCCCGCTTCGCCACTTTCGGCAACCTGCAGAACATCCTCGATCAGGCCACCGTGCCGCTCATCGTCGGCGTCGGTGCGACGCTCGTCATCCTGCTCGGCTCCATCGATCTGTCCGTCGAGGGCATCATGGGTGCGTCCGGAATGGCGTGGATCCTGCTCTCGGCCAACTCCCGCGGCGGTCTCGATCTGGGGCCGTGGGCCTGGGTGGTCGCCCTCGTCGTCGGCGCGCTCCTGGGCGCGGCCAGCGGATCGATCTTCACGCGGTTGAAGGTGCCCTCCTTCATCGTCACCCTGGGCATCTGGTACGTCGGGCTCGGTGTGGCCACGATCCTCTTCGGAACGGATGCCATCCCCACCCTCACCGACGACTCCCTCTCGACCTGGTCGTCGCAGACCGCCCTCGGCCTGCCCAACGGGTTCCTGCTCGCGGTCGGTGTCGTCGTCCTCGGCGTCCTGCTGCTGAGGTACACCCGCTTCGGGCGGCTCACCCTCGCGATCGGCGACAACGAGAGCATCGCCCGCTCGGCGGGCATGCCCGTCGCCCGCATCAAGACCGCGGTCTTCATCGTCGCCGGTGTGCTGAGCGGGCTGGCCGGCATCATCGCGACGATGAAGCTCGGAGCAGGATCGGCGACCGTCGGCACCGGCACACTGTTCCTCGTGATCCCCGCCGTCGTGATCGGAGGCACCTCGCTCGGGGGAGGCCGCGGCGGCATCCTGCGCACCGTCCTCGGCGTCTTCCTGCTGACCGTCCTGAGCAACGGCCTCATCCTCTCGGGTGTCAGCCCGAGCTTCCAGTCCGCCGTCTCGGGGGCCATCCTCGTCGCGGCGATCGTCGCCGCTGCCTGGTCGCAGCGCAACCGTCTGAGGATCGCGAAATGAGCGAGAGCACCCCCGTCATCGCCCTGAAGGACATCCGCATCTCGTTCGGTGCCGTCGACGCGGTCAAGGGCGTCTCGCTCGAGATCGGTCCCGGCCAGGTCGTCGGTCTCATCGGCGAGAACGGCGCGGGCAAATCCACCCTTCTCAAGATCGTCACCGGCATCCACCAACCGGATGCCGGGACCATCGAGGTCAATGGGGCACCGGTCCGATTCCGCGGTCCGCGCGATGCCATCGCCGCGGGCGTGGGCGTCGTGCATCAGGAGCAGTCCCTGTTCACCAACCTGTCCGTGGCCGAGAACGTCGAGATGAACACCAAACCCGGCAAGGGGGGTGTCGGACGTGCCGGCTTCTACCGGTGGAGACGGCTGAACAAGGATGCCGCCGAGACCCTCGCCAAGATCGGGTCGAAGCTCGACCCGCGCACCAAGGTGGGCGACCTCTCGTTCGTCGATCGGCAGATGGTCGAGATCGCGCGGGCCATCCGCGTGCAGACGCGCGACGGGGGCCAGCCTCTCGTCATCCTGGACGAACCGACGTCGGTGCTCGAGCGCACCGAGACGGCGATCCTCGAGCGCGAGATCGGCAAGCTCCGCGACGTGGGGTCGGTGATCTTCGTGTCGCACCGCCTCGACGAGGTGATGCGCATCTGCGACCGCGTGCTGGTCATGCGCGACGGGGAGCTCATCGCCGACCGCGCGGTGCAGGACGTCACCGAGGCCGAGCTGTTCCGTCTGATGGTCGGACGCGAAGCACGGGCCGAGTCGCGGGAGCGGCACGCCCCCGCGGCCGACGAGCGTCCCGTTCTCGAGGTCCGCGGGCTCAGCCGCAAGGGCGAGTACGACGACGTGTCCTTCCGTGTGTTCGCGGGTCGCCTCACCGCCGTGGTCGGTACCAGCGGCTCCGGCCGAGAGGCGCTCTCGAGGGCCTTGTTCGGAGCGGAGCCGTTCGACGGGGGCGAGATCCTGCTGGACGGTGAGAGCGTGCGCGAGTGGACGATCCCCCGAGCGGTCAAAGCGGGCGTCGGCTACGTCCCCGCCGAGCGCCGCGTCGAGGGGATGGTCGGCGGCCTCACCGCCGCCGAGAACCTGACCTTGACGCATCCGGGCTCGTCGTCGGCGGGTGGCGTCCTTCGCCCCGGGCGCCGGGACAGGACGTCGCAGGAGTGGTTCGACGCGCTGCAGGTGCGACCCGACGACATCTCGCTCGAGCTCGAACGCTTCTCGGGCGGCAACCAGCAGAAGGTCGTGCTGGCCAAGTGGCTCACGTCCGACAACCTGCGCCTGCTCGTGCTCGACCACCCCCTGCGCGGTCTGGACCCCGGCGCCTCGCAGATCGTCAACGCGCAGATCCGCCGTGCGTGCGAGAACGGAACCGCCGTCGTGCTCCTGGCGGACACCCTCGAGGAGGCCCTCGAGATGGGGGACGACATCGTCGTCATGCGTGACGGCGAGACCGCGGCGCACTACGACCTGATCACCGAGAACCCCTCGACACTCGACCTGCTCGAAAGGATGTTGTGACCGTGAACGCCTTCGCCGCAACGACGGATCGCACCGCCGCCGCCCCCGCCGTGGGCACGAAGCGCCCTCGCCCCCGCGCGCAACGCATCTGGCAGACGGTCGGTCCGCCCGTCATCTTCGTGATCATGCTCGCGGTGGTCGCCGTCCTGACCCCCGCGTTCCTGGGCGGCGGAGGATTGACCATCATCGCCGCGTCGGCGGCGCCGATCCTCCTCGTCGCGCTCGGGCAGGCGCTGGTGCTGCACATCGGATCCATCGACCTGTCCAACGCGGCGATCGCCCTGCTCGGGGCGATCCTGCTCGCGATCACGCTGTCGTCGATCGGCCCGATCTCCCCGCTGCTGGTGCTGGTGATCGTCACCGTCTGCGGTGCCGTGAACGGCCTGCTGGTCGCTTATGCGCAGGTGCCCTCGTTCGCCTTGACCCTGGGGACGCTCGGCATCTACTCCGCCGCAGCGCTGGTCGCCAGCGGGGCGACCACCGTCTACGTCGCGGCGAACGGCGAGGGCGTGGCCGCCCTCTACGCGACCGGCATCGTCGGCATCCCCTTGACCTTCTGGCTCGGGGTGGTCGTCGCGGTCCTGCTGTGGGCGATGCTGCGATTCACCCGCCTGGGCCTGGGGATGACCGCGGTCGGCCGCAATGAATCCGGGGCGATCTTCTCGGCCGTCCGCACGCGTCGGATCAAGGTCGTCGTCTTCAGCCTGTCGGGTTTCACCGCCGGCCTGGCAGCGATCACGATCATCGCGCAGGCGGGCTCGGCGTCTCCCACCGGTCTCGGCAGCGACCTGCTCCTCCCCGCGATCGCGGCTGCCATCGTCGGCGGCACGTCGATCTCGGGCGGGGCCACGAACCCCATCAACGTCGTCTTCGGCGCGCTGACCGTCGCCCTCGTGCCCATCGCGACCGCGGCTCTCGGCATCGACGCGCAGGCCCAGAGCCTGGTCTACGGCGTCGTCATCATCGCGGTCGTCGCCCTGACGATGACCCGGTCCCGCGGCGCTATCGTCAAGTGACTCCGCGGGCTGTTCCCGGCATCCATCCGCCGTTCTCAGAGAGGAGAACCATGTCCGACACCCTTTCCGCCCCCGCCACTCCGGGCGTCCTCGACGACCTCCAGCCCCGCGAGGTGCTGCAGTGGTTCGAGGCCCTCGCCGGCATCCCGCGCGGGTCGGGCAACGAATCCGCCGTCGCGGACTGGGTCGTGGAGTTCGCCCGCTCCCGCGGCCTCGAGGCCGTCAAGGACGAGGTCAACTGCGTCCTGGTCCGCAAGCCCGGACAGGGAGGGCTCGAGGATGCGGCGCCCCTCATCCTGCATGGACACCTCGACATGGTGTGCGAGAAGGAAGAGGGCGTCGAGTTCGACTTCGTCACGGAGCCCATCCGTCTGATCGTCGACGGCGACTTCATCACCGCCGACGGCACGTCGCTCGGCGCCGACAACGGCATCGGGGTGTCCTACATCCTGGCGCTGCTCGCCGACGACGACCTCCCGCACCCGCCGCTCGAGGCCGTGCTGACGGCGATGGAGGAGAAGGGCAAGGTCGGCGCCGGCCAGTTCGACACCTCTCAGCTGCGGGGCCGGCGCATGATCGACTTCAACTGGATCACCGATCGCGAGATCCTCGCCGGCTGCAGCGGCGACGTCACCTTCACCGTCGACATCCCCGGCGAGTTCGAGCCCGTCCCCGACACGCACACCGAGACGTACAAGCTCCAGGTGCGGGGCCTGCGCGGCGGTCACTGCGAGTTCGACATCCAGCTCGAGCGGGCGAACGCCCTGCAGACCCTCGCCCGGGCCCTGCAGGTCGTCGTCGCGGCCGGTGACGTACGTGTGTCGGCGCCGTTCGGCGGCGCGCAGAACAACGCCATCCCCGCCGACGCCGAAGCCGTGCTGAGCCTGCGCCCCGAACACGTCGACGCCGTGCGCGAAGCGATCGCCGCCCTGCAGGTGGACCTGACCGAGGAATACGACCTGGCCGACCCCGACGTGCGCGTGGAGCTCGTGGACGCGGACGCCCCCGAGCGGGTGCTCTCGACCGCCGCCGCCGAGCGCCTGGCGGCGGTGACGCTGCTGATCCCCCACGGGGTCGTGCGATGGAACCTGCACGTTCCCGACCGGGTCGAGACCTCGAACAACCTCGGCACGATCCGCCCGACCGAGGACGGCGTCCGGCTCATGTCGACCATCACCTCGGCGCTGACCTCGCGCAAGCACGAACTGTACGACCGGGTGGCGGCTCTGGTCGCGCTCGCCAGGGGAGGGGCGCGGATCGAGATGTACGGTCTGGACGCTCCCGAGTTCCCCTACCGCGCCGACTCCGAGCTGCTCGCGGTCGCCTCCCAGGCGTTCCGGGAGCTCCGCGGCGAGGATCCGCAGGTCGAGGTGTCGCAGTGCTCGCTGGAGCTCGGTATGTTCAGCAGCCGCGTGCCGGTCGCCGACATCATCTCGATCGGCACCGAGCTGCACGCGTTGCACTCGCCTGCCGAGAAGGTGAACCACCGGTCGGTCGAGCGCACGTGGCCGCTGGTGAAGACCGTCGTGTCGCGGCTCGGCTGACACGGCCCCGGAACGGATGCCGCGGCCTCGGGGTCGCGGCATCCGTGCGTCTCAGCTTCCCTGCCGTGACCGCTTCTCGACCACCGACATCGCCGTGATCGACATCAGCGCCACGGCTGCCAGACCGATCGTGAGCAGCGCGAGCCCGTCGAACAGGAGCCACTGGGCGAAAGCTCCGCCGAGCACGTTACCCAGCAGGTAGCCGGCGCCGACCACGACCGAGTACGCGCCCATGATCAGGCCGCGATCGTCGCGGAACTCCGCCGAGATGTCGCTCAGGTGGGTCAGCGCGGCCGGGGTGAATCCGGCCTCGAGGAACACCCCCACCATGACCAGCGGAAGGGCGACGAAAAGGGGAGCGCCGCGGTTGGCCAGCATCAGGCCGACCGAGGCGATCAGCGCGCCCGACACCGTGACGAAGAGCACCGGGACGGTGGGAAGTCGTCCGATGAAGAACGCCCACGCGACGATGCACAGGCTGAAGAACAGCACGTACACCCCGAGCACGATCGACAGCCCCGCCTCGTCGCCGCGGAACGCCCCGGGGAACAGCTGGCCCTCCGCCCGCACGTCGCCGGCGAGCACGAAGGTGATCTGCGACGTCACCCAGGTGCCCAGGATCGCGTTCACCGCGATCCACGCCGGCAGGAAGGCGAGCAGCCGCGGCTGCACCAGGACGCGCAAACGATCACCGAG
Organism: uncultured Microbacterium sp.; assembly: GCF_913776565.1. GTDB lineage: Bacteria > Actinomycetota > Actinomycetes > Actinomycetales > Microbacteriaceae > Microbacterium. The sequence continues at coordinate 11,611 of NZ_CAJYPF010000222.1, forward strand.
CGACGCGCGGGAGGGACGGATCGCGGATGCCGTCCCCGGCCGCAGGAACGCCAGCACCAGGAGCGACGCGATGACGTAGACCGCGGCGAGGGCGGCGAAGGTCCAGAGCCCGAGCGCGCCGTAGAGCAGCGGTCCCGCGACGGCGCCCAGGGCGATCCCGCCCGAGGACGACAGCTCGTACAGGCTCGTCACCCGCCCGCGGCGTCGGGGGTCGCCGTCGCTCGCGTCGGCGAGCAGGCCGAGCGTGGTCGGCGCCGCGATCGCCGCCCCGGCTCCGTCGAGCAGTCGCGACGTCCCGACGATGACGACGACCAGGACGATGGACGGTGCGGCGGCGAAGAGGGAGGCCCCGGGCGTCAGCAGGATGCCGGCCGCGGCGAGCAGCGGCGCCGCGACGAGGAAGACACGGCGTCCCCGCCGATCGCTCGCCGACCCCGCGACGGGGGCGAGCACCAGCTCAGCGAGGAAGCTGACCCCCGACAGGATGCCGAGCAGCAGAGGCCCCACCGACGCCCCCTGCCGGGACAGGTCGACGAAGTACGACCCGAGAGCGAGGGCGCCCGCGGCCGACGCGGTCCGCAGCAGCAGCTGGGCCACGATGACGGCGCCGGTCCCGCGCGTGCGGGCGGTCGTCGTGTCGGGGTGGGGCATCGTCTGTCCTCCGCGGGCCCCTCAGGAGCGCGCTCCGTCGGGCCGCTCGTCGTCAGCGGGAAGCTGGACCGTGCTGCAGCAGGTACTGCGCGGACTCTTCGTCGGTGACGAGCACGTTGATCCACCCGCCGCGCACAGCCGCCAGGAGTGCGTCGTGCTTGTCGGCGCCGCCTGAGACGCCGATCCGACGTTCAGTCCGTCGCAGCTGGTCGAGGCTCACGCCGATGACGAGGTCGTCGAGCTCGCTCCGAACGGGGCGGCCGTCGGCATCCATGAAGTTGAGGTTGATCTCTCCCACCGCCCCCTTCGCGCGGACGGCGTCGAACTGCTCCTGGGTGAAGAAGTTCTCGCCCCCGACGAGCGGCGGGACGATGGTGGCGTTGCCGATTCCGACCAGGGCGATGTCGAGGTCGTCCATGGCCTCCAGCGCTCGGCGGGCGTGCGGGTCGTTCGACAGGATCGCCTCGCGCACCTCGGGGGTCGACACGACGCCCGGCACGCGCAGGAACAGCGGCTCGGCATCGGTCAACGAGGCCAGGCGCTCCGTGGCGTTGGTGGCCTGATGCTGGATCGCCGGCTGCCCGACGCCGCCGAGCAGCTCGATCACCGCGCGCGCGGAGGAGTGCGGGAAGCTCGTGAGATTCTCGACGAAGCGACGCATCGACCGGCTCCACGAGGTGAACCCGATCGCCTTGTCGCCGACGGGGAGCACCTGGAAGACGCCCGCGAGGGCGATCCCGAGCGTCTCGGTGCGCTGTTCCCCCGTCTCGCCGGAGGCATCGACGACGTGGACCTCGCGCATGCCGAACATCTTCTCGACGCCCTCTTCGAGGTCGGCGTTCAGGCCGACCGGCGGCACCACGATGGTGCGCACGATGTTCGCCTCCTCGGCCGCGGCGAGAAGCCGCGACACCCGCGCCTGCGAGATGCCGAGGGTACGGGCGATCTCGGTCTGCACGATCCCGCGCGTGTGATAGAGGTGCGAGACCTTCGTCATCATGCGCAGGTGCTCGAGCTCTTTGGGGTCGCGCGCCATCGTCTGCCTCCCGTAGCCGGACGGATCCTGAACGTCTACTCTGCCAGGCCGCCGGTGGGGCGCGGATACACGGGAGCGGGGCGACGTGATCGTCGCCCCGCTCCTGATAGTCGTCATGAAGGGCCGATCAGCGTTCGCCCGATTGCGCCTTGCGCGCCTGGCGATCGGTGAGCACCGCCGCCACGATCACCGCGCCGAGCACCACGGGTTGCAGGTTGGGTGAGACCCCCAGCAGCGAGAGGCCGTTGTTGAGCACGCCGATGATGAGCAGACCCACGAAGGTCCCGAGCAGCGACCCGGTGCCGCCGGCGAGGCTCGCGCCGCCGATCACCACGACCGCGATGACGTTCAGCAGGTCGGCGGCGCCCGCCGTCGGCTGCGCCGAGTCGAGGCGCGAGGTCACGAGCAGTCCGCCCAGCGCAGCCAGCAGACCCGCGATCGTGTAGACGACGAGCTTGGTGCGGCGGACGGGAATCCCGGACAGGCGCGCGACCTCTTCGTTGCCGCCGATCGCGTACAGGGCACGTCCGCCGGGGCGGAAGCGCAGCCAGAACGCCGCGAGCAGGAAGACGGCGAGCAGGATGAGGCCCTGCACGGGAACCCCCGCGATGCTCAGTCGTGTCAGCGAGACGAACCAGTCCGGGAAGCCGTTGACGGTGTTGCCGCCGGTGATGAACACCGCCAGTCCCGTCGCCGCCGACATCGTCGCGAGCGTCGCGATGAAGGGCTGGAGGCGCCCGACGGTGACCAGGATGCCGTTGAGCAGGCCGATGAGTCCGCCGACGCCGAGGCCGAGGACGAGGGCCAGCTCGAACGGCATCCCGGCGTAGGAGAAGAGGAAGCCCATGACCATCGAGCTGAGCGCGAGGGTCGCACCCACCGACAGGTCGATACCGCCGATGATGATGACCATCAGCGCTCCGACCGACATGATCCCCACGGCGGAGATCTGGGTGACGATGTTGAGCAGGTTGCGCGGCGTCAGGAAGTACGGCGACAGGATCGACAGCAGGACGAAGATCACCACGAGACCCACGAGCGGTCCGGGGACGCGGCCCGCCCATTTCTTGAAGGTGCTCGGTTCGCGGGGGCCGCTCGCAACGGTGCGCGCGGCGATGGTGGCGGGACTGGCCGCGGTGTGTCCCGCGGCGGCGGTGGACGGGTCGGAAACGGTCATCGTCTCGGCTCCTCGGATCAGATGTGCGCGGCGTCCGCGCGCTGCGGAAGGGCGAGGCGCATGACGGCCTCGGGAGTCGCGTCGGAACGCTCGAGGATGCCCTGCGGGCGCCCCTCGGCCATCACCAGGACGCGGTGGGACAGTCCGAGCACTTCTTCGAGCTCGGACGAGACGACGATCACGGCCACGCCGTCCTCGGCCAGGCGCCGGATGGCGGCGTAGATCGTCATCTTGGCGCCGACGTCGACGCCACGGGTGGGTTCGTCGAGGATCAGCACCTTGGGCTTGTCGACGAGCCACTTCGCCAGCAGGACCTTCTGCTGATTGCCGCCCGACAGGTGCGCGACGGCGACGTCGGCCTGTCCGCGGATGTCGAGCTCCTCGCGGAAGCGGCGATAGGTCGCCGCGAGCGCCGAGCGGGTGACGATGCCCCGCCGCGAGAGGTGGCGCTGCCAGGGCAGCGTCATGTTGTCCATGCTGTCCCGCCCCAGCAGGAGGCCCTGCGACTTGCGGTCTTCGGGGACCATCGCGATGCCCGCGCGGATGGCGTCCTGGGGGGAGCGGATGACGGTCTCTTCACCGTCGACGACGATACGTCCCTCGGTCGCGCGGTCGGCGCCGGCGAGGGTGCGCACCACCTCTGTGCGCCCCGCCCCGACGAGCCCGGCGATGCCGAGGATCTCGCCCGCGCGCACGGCGAAGTCGATGCCCTCGAACGCGCCGCTGCGACCCAGTCCCGACACGTCGATGACGGTGCGCTCGCTCGCTTCGGGCGGCACGTCGTGACCGTAGGTGAAGTCGCGGCCCACCATGGCGCGCACGATCGCCTCGCGCGAGACGTCGCCGGTGTCCCAGCGCGCGGCGAGGTGTCCGTCGCGCAGGCACACGATGCCGTCGGCGAGGCGGGTGATCTCCTCGATGCGGTGCGAGATGTAGATGATCCCGGCGCCCCCGGCCTTGAGGGCCTCGATCTGGTCGAAGACGCGCGCGGTCTCGTTCTTGCCGAGCGAGGCGGACGGCTCGTCGAAGATGACGAAACGCGGCTTGCGGCTCAGCGCCCGCGCGATCTCGATCTCCTGCTGGGCGGCGATCGAGAGCTCGTCGATGCGCTGGCGCGGGTCGACACGCGAGCCGAGGCGGCCCAGCACGTCGGCGGCTTCGTCGTTCATGCGCGCGCGGTCGACGCGGCCGCGGCGCATCGGCAGTCGCCCGATGAAGATGTTCTCGGCCACCGTGAGCTCGCGCACCATGCGGATCTCCTGGTGGATGAGGACCACCCCGGCCCGGAGCGCGTCGCCCGGCGAACGCGGTTCGTACGGCTCGCCGTCGATGGTCATCGAGCCGCGGTCGGGCTGGGCGAGACCGGCGATCATGCCCGACGTGGTGGATTTGCCCGCGCCGTTCTCGCCGACGAGACCCACCACGCGTCCGGGGACGAGGGCGATGTCGATGTCGTTGACGACGGTGACGCCGCCGTACTGCTTGGTCAGGCCGGTGCAGACGAGGCCCGCGCCGACCGGGGTTGTTGCGGCCATGATGCTCCCTCCGCGTGCGGCGGTGCGACCGGAGCCGCCCCGCCGCACACCGTGATCAGTTGCGGGCGGCGTTGGGGCCGTAGAACTTCGTGGGGTCGTTCGAGGCGACATTGTCGCCGGTCACGAGCACGGCATCCTGGTACTGGTCCTTCGGCAGGTCGGTCTTCCCCTCGAGCAGCTGGATGGCGTTCTGGACGGCGAGCTGGCCCATCATGTAGGGCTGCTGCGCCATCGTGGCCTGGGTCAGTCCGTCGCCGATGGCGGTGAACATGGTGGGGAAGCCATCGATGCCGGCGAACACCATTCCGGTGCGCCCGGCCTGCTGTGCCGCTTTCGCGGCGCCGAGGGCCATCGCGTCGCTCTCGCCGAACACGGCCTTGAGCTCGGGGTGCGCGGTGAGGATGTTCTGGGTCGTGTCGAAGGCCTGGGTCTCGTCCCATCCCGCGCTCTCCCACTGCACCGCATTGACACCGGGGTTCTCGGCGAGCGCCTTCTTGCATCCCTCGGTGCGCTGCAGCTCGGCGGTCGCCCCGAGCGGGCCCTGGAGGACGGCGATGTCGCCCTCGCCACCCATCTGCTCGAACATCCAGGTGCACACGTCGTAGGCGGCCTTGACGCTGTCGGTGGCGATGAAGGTCGAGATGTCGACGTCGTCGGTCTCGGGCTTCTGGTCGAGCGCGACGACGGGGACGCCGGCGTCGTTGGCCAGGCGGACGCCGGCGCCGGCGGCGGTGGCGTCCTGCGGGGTGTAGATGAGCACGCCGACCTGCTGCGTCAGCAGGTTCTGCACCTGGTTCACCTGACGGGTGGCGTCGTTGTCGGCCGATTCCAGGACGAGCGTGTAGCCCGCTTCCTCGGCGGCGGCCTTCATGCCGTCGGCGGCCGCGATGTAGAAGAGCGATTTCTGGTCGGCGATCGAGACGCCGATCGTCTTGGAGCCCGTGGGGGCGCCGCCGGCGTCGGTGGTGCTGCAGCCGGCGAGGCCCAGGGCGGCGACGGCGCCCGCGAGGAGCAGGACGGAGGCGCGACGAATGCGGGAGCTGTGCATGGTGTTTCCCCTTTGAAACGCGTGCAAATTAATATTCGTTATATGAATTGTGATGCGTATGGCGATGCTAAGAAGGCCCGTCGGATGTGTCAACCCCCGCCGAGACGAGATGGCGCGCGGTCGCCTCGTCGGTGACGAGCACATCGATCCACCGACCGCGCACGGCGGCCAGCACGGCAGCGTGCTTGCGTCGTCCGCCCGCCACGGCGATGCGTCGGCCCGCGCGGCGGAGCTGATCGAGCTCCATCCCCAGGACGAGCTCTCCCAGATCGGATGCCACGGGAGCGCCGTGCGCGTCGAGGAACCGCAGGCCGATCTCGCCGACCGCGCCCTGCGCCCGCGCCGCGGCGAACTGCGCGTCGGTGAAGAAGTTCTCGCCGGGTGAGAGCGGGGCGGCCGCGCGGACTTCGCCGATGCCGACCAGGGCGATGTCCAACTGGTCCATCGCCGCGAGGGCCCGCCGTGCGTGGGGGTCGCCCTCGAGCAGGGCGGCGCGCATGGCCGTCGTCGAGACGACTCCGGGCGCGCGCAGGAAGACCGGATCCCCTCCTGTCGCGCGTGCGAAACGCTCGGTCGCGAGCGCTGCGCGGTGCTGGAGCGACGGCCGCCCCACGTCGCCGAGGAGCTCGACGATGCGGTCGGCGTTCGCGCGCGGCATGTCGGGGAGGACGTCGACCGCCGCCTGCAGGGCGCGCGACCACGACGTCAGCCCGATCGTGCGGCCGTCGATCGGTGCGAGTTGGAGTACCGGGACGAGGGCGCGGGCGAGAGCGGGGACGATGTCCTCGCCCGGGGTCGTCGGCGTCTCGACGACGTGGACCTCGCGGAGGTCGAACACCTCCTCGACGGCCTGCTCGAGATCGTTGTGGAACCCCGCGGGGGGCACGACGATCGTGCGCGCGATCCCGTGCTCACTCGCCGCGGAGAGAAGCCTCGAGACCCCCGCCTGAGAGAGGCCGAGCTCGTCCGCGATCTCGGTCTGCACGAGGCCGCGCCGATAGTAGAGGTGCGCGACCTTCGTCATCGCGCGGACCGAACCCGCGTCTTTCGCCATGGATGCCATCACGGCCGCCCTTCCTTCGTCAGCGGTGCGCCGGCGAGCGCGAAACGAGCCGTTCCGGGCGGGGATGCGGTCTGTCAGAATCGGCCTTCTCGGGTCCCGAAGCCCGAGACCCGCTTCCCGTCGTCGCGGCTGCGCGCTACGATAATGGAATCACATTCAATGTGCGACTGAATATTCACACGCACACCACGGTCAAGGGAGACACGCGTGGAGAACGTCGACCACCCCACTTTCGATGTCGTCGTCATCGGCGCCGGCATCAACGGACTGGGCATCGCACGCGACGCCGCGGAGCGCGGGCTCTCCGTCGCGCTCGTCGAGCAGGAGGACGTGTGCGCCGGAGTGTCCGCCTGGTCGGGCCGCCTGGTGCACGGCGGGCTGCGCTACCTGGAGCGCGGCGACGTGCGTCTCGTGCGCGAATCGCTGCGCGAACGCGAACTGCTGTTCAAGGTCGCTCCGCACCTGGTCAAGCCCGTCCGCCTGATCATGCCGTTCTACGCGCGCAACACCCGCCCCTCGTGGATGATCCGTCTCGGCATGCTCGCCTACGACGTGCTCTCGGTCGACAAGTCCGTGTCCTGGCACCGCATCATGTCGACCACCGCCGTACGCCGGCGCTTCACCGGGATGGCGCGCGACGGCCTCACCGGCGCGGCCCTGTTCACCGACGGCCAGGTCGAGTACGCCGAGCGACTCTGCGTCGAACTGGCCGTCGCCGCGGTGGACGCGGGAGCCCGTCTCTTCCTCCACACCCGCGCGATCGGGGTGCTCGGCACCGGAAGAGAGGTGACGGGCGTCCGCGTGCGCCACGCCGACGGCACCGTGCGCGACATCACGGCGAAGCTCACGATCAACGCCGGGGGACCGTGGGTGGACGCCGTGCTGCGCGGCGAGTCCGCGGCATCCACTCTTCCCCCCGTCCCCTCACCCCGGCTCATCGGGGGAGCGAAGGGGAGCCACATCATCGTCGATCCGTTCCCGGGGGCTCCGAACGACGTCGTCTACTACGAATCGCAGACCGACGGTCGGCTCGTCCTGGTGATCCCCTGGATGGGGCGCTACCTGATCGGCTGCACCGACACCAAGTTCGAACTCGACCCCGACGAGGCGCGCGCGGACGCCGACGAGATCGCCTACCTGCTGAACGAGACCAACGCGCTCGTCCCGGGGGCGAACCTCACCGTCGACGACGTGCTCTACACCTACAGCGGAGTGCGCCCGCTGCCGTACGCTCCCGACATCCCTGAGTGGAAGGTCCCGCGCAGCCACATCGTCCGCGATCACGCGAAGGACGGGCACCCCGGTCTGCTCTCGATCGTCGGCGGAAAGCTCACCACCTATCGTCAACTCGCCGAGGATGCCGTCGACAAGGCGGTCAAGATCCTGAACGCGGGTCTGAAGCACCCGGTGAGCAAGCTCCAGCCCTTCCCCGGGGCGCGCGCCGCCGACATGGTCGAGTTCGAGGCGAGCGTGCTCGCCACCACGCTCGTGCGCCGCGACACCGCGGAGCGCCTGTGGGCGCTCTACGGCACGCGGGCCGAACGGGTCCTCGATCTGGTCCGCGCCCGCCCCGAGCTCGCCGAGCGGTTCGACCCCGAATCCCCGGCCATCGCCGCGGAGCTCGTGTTCGCCGTGCGCCACGAATACGCCGAGACCATCACCGACGTCTTCGCCCGTCGGCTGCTGCTCGCCTTCGAGCCCACCCACGGCATCCGAGGTGTCGAACGCGCGGCCGACATCCTCGCCGACGCCGAGGGATGGGATGCCGCACGGCGGGACGCCGAGATCGCCGGCTACCGCCGCTGGCTCGACCACCTGCGGATGCCCGCGCGCACCGCGCAGCCCGCGTGAGGGCGTCGACATGATCGCGTCCGGTTACGTTCTGGCCCTCGACGAGGGATCCAGCAGCGCCCGCGCCGTGCTGATCAACCCCGAGGGGGCGATCGTGGGCGAGGCGTCCGTCGCCATCGAGGCCTCGTTCCCTCATGAGGGGTGGGTCGAGCTCGACCCGCTCGACCTGTGGGAGGCGCCTCGCTCGGCCATCGTCGCCGCGCTCGCACGCGCTCGCGTCGACGGCTCGCAGATTACGGCCGTCGGTGTCACCTCGCACCGCGAGACCATCGTCATGTGGGACAGGTCCACCGGTCGCCCCGTCTACAACGCCATCATGTGGATGTCGAAGCAGACCGATGACATCGTCCAGGAGTGGTCGGACCGGGGGCTCGACGGGGAGTTCCGCACGCGCACGGGCGTCCGCAACGACTCCTTCTTCTCGGCGGCGAAGGTCGCCTGGCTCCTGCGTCACGTCGACGGTGTGCGCGAGCGCGCCGAGCGGGGGGAGCTGGCCATCGGCACGCCCGAGACCTGGCTGCTGTGGAACCTCACCGGTGGCGCGGTGCACCGCACCGAACCGGGGGCGGCGTCGCGCACGGGCCTGATGTCGCTCGAGCGCGCCGCCTGGGACGAGGAGTTCTGCGCCATCCTCGACATCCCCACGAGTCTGCTGCCCGAGATCGTTCCGTCGGCCGGATGGTTCGGCGACGTCGCCCCCGGGGTCATCCCGGGCGCGGAGGGTCGCGCGGTCCCCATCCTGGCGGTCCTGGGCGATCAGCAGGCGGGGCTCTTCGGAGAAGCGTGCCTCGAGACGGGCAGCGCCAAGAACACCTTCGGCACCGCGGGAGTCCTCACCGTCAACGTCGGGGGCGCGCCGCGCACGCTCCCCGGAATGTGCAGCAGCGTGGCGTGGCAGTTCGGCGACCAGGTGACCTACGAGGCCGAGGGGGTCGTCTTCCACAGCGGACAGACGATCCAGTGGCTCCGCGACCGCCTCGGCATCCTTCCCGGGGCCGCCGCGAGCGAGCGGCTCGCCGAGAGCGTCCCCGACAGCGGGGGTGTGTACCTCGTGCCCGCCTTCGCGGGGTTGTTCGACCCGCACTGGGACCGCAACGCCCGCGGGGGGATCGTCGGCCTGACCCTCGAGTCCACCGCCGCGCACGTCATCCGCGCGGGTATCGAGGCCATGGCCTTCCAGACCCGTGACAACGTCGACAACCTCCGCCGCAACGGCGTCTCGATCCCGCTGCTCAAGGTCGACGGCGGTGCCACCCGCAACAATCTGCTGTGCCAGTTCCAGGCCGACATCCTCGGCATCCCGGTCGCCCGACCGCAGGGACTCGAGCGCACGGCGCTCGGCATCGGCCACTTGGCCGGCTCGGGGGCGGGACTGTGGCGACGCGACGAGATCGCCGACCGGTGGCACCTCGAGCGCGTCTTCGAGCCCCGGATGCCGGAGGCCGAGCGCGAGGAGCGCTACCAGGGGTGGATGGATGCCATCGCCTCGGTGCGGAGCCTGCCGCCGCGCCGCACGGGGGCGACGGCCTCGCCGCGTTCCGCCGATGCGTCGGCGGCGGCCGCCCCGGCGCCGAGTGCGGCGGCGACGGTCGTCGCGGCGCCCCCGACCACGGTCGCGAGCCCGCCCGCGACGGGTTCCGTCGCGCCGCCTCTCGGGCAGGCCGCCTTCTCGCCCGCGTAGACTCGTGTGATGCGCGCGGCCGACATCTCCGACGACATCAGCGAAGTCCTCCTCACCGAGGAGCAGATCCACGGCAAGCTCGCCGAACTGGCGACGCAGGTCGTCGCCGACTACGAGGGCCGCGAGGTCGTGCTCGTGGGCGTGCTCAAGGGGGCGGTCATGGTCATGGCCGACTTCGCCCGCCACCTGCCCGTGCACGTCTCGATGGACTGGATGGCCGTGTCGTCCTACGGCGCCTCGACCCGCTCGAGCGGTGTGGTGCAGATCCGCAAGGACCTCGACACCGACATCACCGGCAAGCACGTGCTGATCGTCGAGGACATCATCGACTCGGGCCTGACCCTGAGCTGGCTGCTCGAGAACTTCGCCTCGCGCGGTGCCGCCTCGGTCGAGGTCCTCGCGCTGCTGCGCAAGCCCGATGCGATGAAGGTCGAGGTCGACTGCCGCTACGTCGGTTTCGACATCCCCAACGACTTCGTGATCGGCTACGGCCTCGACTACGCCGAGCGCTACCGCAACCTGCGCGACGTTGCGGTGCTCGCGCCCCACGTCTACTCCTGACGCGCACGCCGGGGTGCGGCATCCGTTCCGCGTACGCCCTCGACGAACGCACAGGCCCGGCATAGTCCTGCCGCGTTAGCCTGATGCGACCGCATTCTGCGGAGGATCACGAAAGGGCTGGGCTCGCCCACCATGAATTTCAAGAAGATCACGCGTAATCCGATCGTCTACGTTCTGCTGGTCGGTCTGCTTCTGGTCGTCGGTTTCTCTCTCATGTCCAACCTGAGCGGACCCCGCCAGGTGTCGACCAAAGAGGGTCTCGAGCTGCTCAAGGGCGGCACCGTCACCCAGGTCGTGACGAACGATCCCGATCAGCGGGTCGATCTGAAGCTGTCCGCGCCCTTCGAGGGCGCCAACGACGTGCAGTTCTACTTCGGTCAGGCCCGCGCCGACGAGGTCGCCAGCGCGATCGACGCCGCGGCCCCCGCGGACGGCTTCAACGACGTCGTGCCCAAGCCCAGCTGGTTCGACGGACTCATCGGACTGCTGCTGCCCCTGATCCTCCTCGGCCTGCTGTTCTGGTGGCTGCTCTCGAGCGCCCAGGGCGGCGGCAGCAAGGTCATGCAGTTCGGCAAGTCGCGCGCCAAGCTCGTCACCAAAGAGACGCCCACCGTGACCTTCCAGGACGTGGCCGGCTCCGACGAGGCGATCGAAGAGCTCGACGAGATCAAGGAGTTCCTCAAGGACCCCAAGAAGTTCGAAGAGGTCGGCGCCCGCATCCCCAAGGGTGTGCTGCTGTACGGCCCTCCCGGAACCGGTAAGACCCTTCTCGCGCGCGCCGTCGCGGGAGAGGCCGGTGTGCCGTTCTACTCGATCTCGGGTTCGGACTTCGTCGAGATGTTCGTCGGCGTCGGCGCCAGCCGCGTCCGCGACCTGTTCAATCAGGCCAAGGAGAGCTCCCCGGCCATCATCTTCATCGACGAGATCGACGCCGTCGGTCGCCACCGCGGCGCCGGCATGGGCGGCGGTCACGACGAGCGCGAGCAGACGCTGAACCAGATGCTCGTCGAGATGGACGGCTTCGATCCCAAGGTCAACGTCATCGTCATCGCGGCGACCAACCGCCCCGACATCCTCGACCCCGCTCTGCTGCGA
>NZ_CAJYPF010000223.1 GCF_913776565.1 uncultured Microbacterium sp.
GATCCGACCCCCGTCTCGCCTCACACGCCGGCCAGCCCGCAGAAGAAGCGCCGCGGCACCGCCGCGGTGCTCATCACCGCCGCCGTGGTCGTCGGTGTCCTCGTCGTCGGCGTCGGCGGCTATTTCGCCGTCCAGGCCGTCGGCGTTCTCACGGGACAGGGGAGCGGCAGTGGTGAGGCGGCGGATGCATCGCCCGCCACCCTCAACGGCACGACCGAGTACGCCCACCTCCCCGGCGCCAGCACCGACCCCATCTCCTCGAGGCGGGTCGTCATCGAGCTTCCCGCGGCCGAGGGGTTCGACGGCGGGCGCACGGTCATCAGTACCCCGCAGGACTCCGCCTGGGACTGGTACGAGGACAAACTCGTCGACAACAACAATCTGTATTCGCGTCAGATGGGCGCGGTGTACGGCGGGTTCGGGCTCTGCACGTCCACGGTCGCCTTCGTCCGCGACTCCGGTGACAACAAGGACCGCTGGGCGTTCAGCGACCAGGTCTACGCCCAGACCGTGGTGGACTTCTTCCGTGCGGCGCTCGGTGTGCAGAAGCCCGGCGAGCTGCAGGACGACGCCCTTTGGGGCACTGCCTATCACCAAGAGGGACTGGGGCAGATCCCGTTCTTCAGATTCACGGTCCCCGCGAGCAAGAACAACACTCTCGCCGACATGAAGGTGCTCGAAGGGCCGGACTACAACACCGGCTACATCACCTTCCTCACCGTCGCATGCCAGGGCGGCACGAACGACACCCAGGAAGTGTTCGATCTCATGACCGAGCCCGGCAACAAGTTCAGCGTCTACGTGGACGTCCTCCCGAAGGAGTGACCAGCCGGTCGGTCCGCAGCGAGGGGACCGGGCCGGGGCTGGTCTGCTCCTCGCGCCGCCGTAGGGCCGTACCGGCCGAGGCTCGCGCATGGGGGAGTACCTCGCGGTTCGCCGCGCGGTACTCGACGACCTGAATCTGCGCCTCGGTCTCGCCTCTCCGGACTGCGGCCTGCTGAGCAACTCATTCGCGTCCTCGACCCCTGTGCGCGTGTTTCCGCCCTCGCGCGGCGGAGGTGCTGGCGTGGATGCCGGAGGGGCCGGCTGCATCCGGACGCACCGCGCCAGCTGCGGGACCGGTCTCGAGGGCTCGGCACCACTGGTCCGTGGTCATGACGGCGGCGAAGCGCGACTGCAGCACCACGAGGACTGCGTCGTGCAGGGTCCGCGCGTCGACGGAGCCGGCTCCGTTCTCGAGCTGCAGGGTTCCGGGGGCGTCCGAGAGGAATTCGACACCGTAGCCACGGTGGACAGCATCGCGAGCCGTGGACTCGTCGCAGTTCTGGGTCATGTACCCGGCGATGGTGACCGTTTCCACCTGTCGTTCGCGGAGCCACTGATCCAGACCGGTGTCCGTGAACGCCGAGGGGAGCTTCTGAGAGATCAGCAGGTCATAGGGACGTTTCGCGACCGTGGCATGAAGGGCTGCTCCTTCGCTGCCGTCCGCGAAGATCGGGGAGGAGGACGGAGCCTGCTGTGGTCAGGATTTCGGTCGGGGTTCCGCCTGCAGCCTCAGCCCGGCGAGGATCTTCGCGACGAGCTCGTTGCGGACCTCCACCGGCCCATGATGCTGGGTGAATCCGTTCTCGTCGACCACGCTGACAGTGATGAAGGAGCGTCCGCGGGTGGGCAGGAAGTCCCGGCCGGGCGTGGAGCGACTCATCGGCAGTGGACCCGCCCGGATGAGACGCAGTCACTCTGCGCCCCGAGGTGGATGGACAACGTGCTCCATTCGAATCGAGCGGTGAGCCAGGTGCGCAGAGGGGAGGGCACGCGCTTCATCGCCCAAGCCTCGCGCTGGTGATCACCGCGATGACGGGGACCCAGAAGCCCGCGATGCACAGTGTCAAAGCGACGAGAAGACCGTAGGCGTGTCGACGCCCCCATTCGTGATCGGTCTCGCTCAGCTCCCAGATCCGTTCTGGGCTCACGCGGGACTGCTCGTCGTCAACGGGGATCGGTCGAGTATTCGTCATCAGGTATCGCTTTCCGGCACGTCGCCCCCCGGCATCATGCGTACGTGGGGGAGCTTCCCGGCAACGGTTCATGACGCAGATCCCGGCGCAGATCTGCGTGAGCCGCGTCATACCTCCACCTGACGCGGGTCCTTCCTTTGGCGGGGTGGCGGATCTGATGTCCCAACCTCAGGTTCCGACCTCGCCAGCGTGGGTGAGAGAGCACATTCGCGCGGGTGGGAGCGGGAGGCGAATCCCGCTCCCACCTCCGACCGCTCACGGCACGCGGGCCTTGCTCGCTGGAGGGAACATCACATGACACTCGCAATCAACTGTCTCGCCATCACCGGCCACGACATTTCACCCTGGGTGCCGATCTTCGCGGCTGTGCTGGTCGCCGCGGGACTCGGATTCGTGACGCTCGCCCGCCGCAACCGCAAGAGTGCTCGCGGCGCGACGATGGGCGTGCTCGCCGTCCTCGCCGTCGGGGTCGGCCTGCTGTCGTCCCTCGCCCCGGCGACCTCGGCCAGCGCCACGTCGAACCAGTGCAACCACTCTTCCAGCGCCGTGACGACAGCGTCGCCGACCCCGACGCCGACGGGAAATCCCACCGCAACGCCGACCGCGACTCCCTCTGCGACGCCCACTCCCACGCCTGAGCCGGACCGCCTGGGCTCCATCTCCGGGACGGTGTCGAAGAACGGCTGGGCCCTCGTCGTGACGTCGCCTCCGGGC
>NZ_CAJYPF010000224.1 GCF_913776565.1 uncultured Microbacterium sp.
CGAGTCCGGTGTGCAGCAGCAGACGCGGGGTCTCGACCCCGCCCCCCGCGAGCACGAGCGCACGGCAGCGCTGGCGTCGATCGACACCATCCTTGCGGTACACCACGGCCGCGACGTGTACGCGCTCGTCGAGCTCGATGCCGTGCACCATCGACTCGCTGCGGATCTCGGCGCCGGCCGCGACGGCCGCGGGCAGGTACGTGTTGGCGGTGGAGGCCTTGGCATCCACCCGGCATCCCTGGTGGCACTCGCCGCAGTTCACGCACGCGCCGCGCTCGCCGTGGTGGTCCTGCAGGCGCGCGCGGGTGAGGACCGCCGCCGGCGCGTCGGCCCAGCGGACGCCGAGGGCGTCGCAGCCCTTCGCCACGAGGTTCGCGGGGGCGTTGCGCGTCGCCGGGGCGTAGGCGTAGCGGCGGGAGGGATCCCAGGGGTAGGGCGTCGGCCCCGAGACGCCGATGTCGCCCTCGACGCGCTCGACGTAGGACAGCAGTTCGTCGGGATCGACCGGCCAATCCCGGCCCACGCCCGCTTCGGTATGCAGTGCCAGGTCGCGGCGGTCGGGACGCGGGGTGAACGCACCCCAGTGCAGCATCGAGCCGCCGACGCCGCGCCCGCTGTTGTTGGGGCCGAACGCCGTGGGGTCCTCTCCGCCGCTCAGACGCTCCGACATCCAGTTGATCTCGACCGCCTCGGTCTCGTCGGGAGTCAGGTCGTCCAGCGCGAAGTGGCGACCGGCCTCGAGAGCGACGATGCTCAGCCCCTTGCGCGCCAGTTCGGCCGTCAGCGGGGCACCCCCGGCGCCGGTCCCGACGACGACGACGTCGACCGTCTCGTCATCCGTGAACGTGCGCATCGCCTCGAGGTTCATGCGGCGTCTCCCGTCGCGATCGTGCCGCCCACTGCGGACGGCTCCCAGTCTTCTCTGCGCCCCAGGCGCAGCTCCACGAAGCCGCGGATCGGTGACCCTCCCGTGGCGAAGCCGTCGTAGCCGACGCGCGCCATGCTCGCGGGGTGCGCGAGCCACTGGCGGACGAGGTCGTTGCGGGCGTCCTCGAGCCAGGCCGTCAGCTGCGCCGTGTCGAGGGGGCCCTCGACGCCCCCCTCTCCCTCGATCGCGGCGCGGAGAACGCGATCGCGATCGGCGGGATCGAGTGGCCACGCGGCGGCCAGCGTGTCGAGACCGCGACGGTACGCCTCGGGATCCGACGGAAGATCGGCGTGGCGCCATCCGTCGCCTTCGCCGCGCGCGAGCTGGGCGTCCACGCGAGCGGCGAGGTCGATCGCGGGACCCTCCTGCGGGACGACGAGATCGGCGATCTCGCGCAGGAGCGTCAGCTGGGCCAGATCGAGCACCGCGGGGGCGTACCCGCGGTCGTCGGGCACCGCCCGGCGGGCGAGGACGCCGCGGACACGCGCGTCGACGCGGTCGCCGCAGATGAGGCGGACCCACTCCGCGGGGACCACCGGGCCCGCCTGGACGTCGTCGTCGACGAACGCCGCGATGGCGGTGCCCGCCTCGGCGTCGCGTTCGAGCGGGATGAGGTGACCGGTGTCGGCGAGCGTCTCGAAACGAGCACGGGGGTACACCGAGGCGAGCAGCCCCGGCTGCGCGGCCGCGCCGAGGTCGGCGTCGTCGTCGCCCGCGAGCACCAGGACCGGGAGATCGAGCGTCTGCACCTCGGCAGTGGCGTCGACCGTGCTGCCGGTCTCGAGCCACGCGCGCCACGCCGCGGGCGAGGTGCGGCGCAGATCGGCGACCGCTTGCGCGTGTGCGGCATCGTCGAGCGGACGGGCGACGTTCTGCGAGAGGAAGGTGTCGGCATCCTGTTCCGAGATCGCCCCCTCGGCCACCCACGAGAGCATGAGCGCGCGGCGCTCCTCGTCCATCGGCTCGGGCCGGGGAGGAGACGGCGCCATCAGCACCAGGCCGCCCAGCCCGAACAGCGACGCGTCTCCGCGCAGGACACGGGATGCCACGAGACCGGCGATCTTGCCTCCCATGCTGTGGCCGCCCAGCAACCACCGGCCGCGGGCCTCGGCGTGCAGGCGGCGCTCGACGTGCGCGACGCTGGCGGTGAGGCCGGTGTCGTCGGCATCCGCCTCGTCTCCGAAACCGGGCAGGTCGATGCCGACCATGCGGACACGGCCCGCGAGGCGCGCGGCGAGACGGTCGAAGGATCGGGCGCTGGCGCCCAACGCGTGCAGGAGGAACAGGGTGGGAGTCGCCTCGTCGGGTGCGGAAGCGGTGTCTTCGGACATGGACTCACCGTTTCGCACCCGGGGGCGTCGCGAGGGTCGCTTGCCAAGCGAGACGTTTTGCGCAAGGGTCCGCCATCGCGTGCAGAACGGGAAGGGCGGGACCCCCGACGCCACGTCGGAGTCCCGCCCGGTGGCCCTGTGCGAGCCCGGCCCGCGTGATTACGGGGTGACCATGCCACCGTTGACGTTCAGGGTCTCGCCCGAGACGTAGCTGGACTCCGCCGAGGCGAGGAAGACGAACGCCGGGGCGATCTCGGCCGGCTGACCGGCGCGCTGATAGGTGCTCTCGTCGTCGAAGTGCTCCATCTGATCGTCGGACACGCCCTGGCTCACCTGCAGGGCGGACCAGGTGGGTCCCGGCGCGACGACGTTGACCCGGATGCCGCGCGAGGCCAGCTGCTGCGCGAGACCTTTGGAGAGGTTGTTGATCGCGGCCTTCGTCGCCGCGTAATCCAGGCGATCGGGAGCCGGCACGTACGCCTCGAGCGAGGCGGTGTTGATGATCGTGCCGCCCTCGGGCAGGTGCGCGAGCGCCGCCTTGGTGATCCAGAACGGGGCGAACACGTTCGTGCGGAACGTCTGCTCGAACTGCTCGTCGGACAGGTCGTCGACCTTCTCGACCATCACCTGCTTGCCGGCGTTGTTCACCACGATGTCGAGGCCGCCGAGTGCCTCCGCGGCACGGGCGACGAGTTCGCGGCACGCGCCGGGATCGGTGATGTCGGTCGCGATCGAGACGCCGGTGCGCCCGGCATCCCGGATCTGCTCCAGGATGTGGTCGGCGTCGCGCTGCTCGTCGGGCAGGTGCACGATCGCCACGTCGGCGCCCTCGCGTGCGAACGCGATCGCGACCGCCCCGCCGATGCCGGAGTCGCCGCCCGTGATCAGCGCCTTACGGCCTCGCAGGCGGCCGAGCCCGCGATACGTCTTCTCGCCGAGGTCGGGGACGGGGGTCATGTCGGCCTGCACACCCGGCTCGGGCTGATGCTGCAGCGGCGGTTCGACACGGGCGTAGCGGGTGACGGGGTTGTCGAAGGTGAACTGGTCGCGATCGGAGGTCATGCTCCGACGCTAGGCACGGCGCACCGGTCGCGGCGCGGCCTTGACGGCGCCGCAGATGCCGCACACGCGTCGTCAGCCGAGGACGAAGCGCCGGATGCGCGCGTCGAAGACCTCGCGCGAGAACCGACGGGTCGCCCCGACACCGTCGAAGGCCTCGAGCGCCAGCGCACGGCGGGTGGCCTCGGCGAGATCGGCGGGTTCGAGGCTCTCGGCCCGCACCCCGGAGACGCCGTCGACGTACGTCTCGAGCTGCCCGCCCACCGGCCCGGTGACGACGGGCGTGCCCAGCACCTGGGCCTCGACGGGGATGATGCCGAAGTCCTCGATCGCGGGGAACACGAGCGCGCTCGCCGCGCGATACAGTCCGCGCAGCAGCGCATCGGACGGCGACACGATGAGCGAGACCGGGACGCGGGAGCGAGCCGCTCGGGCGCGCAGCACCGCCTCGTCGGGGCCGCGTCCCGCGAGCACGACCGGCAGGCCCAGGCGCTCGGCGGTGTCGACGACCAGGTCGAGACGCTTGTACGACGCGAACCGCGACGCACCCAGCAGGAACGTCGCGGGGAGTGCCGCGAGCACCCGCCGATCCGCGGCCGACAGCTCGCTCGTCCACGCGTCGACATCGGCGATGCCGTCGACGTCGACGGGCGGAGGGATGACGACGGCGTCGCGGTCCCATGCGCGGGCGATGCGCTCCCGGACGAAGGCGCTGTTTGCGGCGATCGCCACGGGGCGGCGGGCGCGTCGTCGGTCCACGGCGCGGAACGCGGGCGCGACCGCACGTACCACCGGGCCCTGGCCGCGCGGATCGAATTCGGGCGCCCAGACGTAGCGAGCCGGCGTATGGGCGTACACGAACGCCGGCACGTCACCACCATCGGGGCGACGGACCCGCGCGTGGTGGGCGAAGAGGTGCGAGCTGATCAGCATCCAGTCGTACGCGCCCGGAGGAAGCAGCCGCCAGGTCGGCACGCAGAGGGCGGCGGCCAGGGCCTTGCGGCGTCGCACCGGGGTTCTGGCGAGCCAGGTCTCGCTCACGCGACGGCCGGCGAGACGGTCGGGGGCGTCGTTCCACAGACACCGCACGTCCGCATCGGGGAAGGCCCGCGCCATCGCCTCGAGGACGTTCTCGGAGCCGCCGGCGGGGGCGATCCACTCGTGCACGAGCAGGCCGCGGGACGTCGCGGGCATCACGGGCGTCGGCCCCTCGTGGCGTGGAACGAGCGCACGCCGCGCACGAGTCGTCGCACGCGCGCGTGCCGAGCCGAGGCGGGGGTCTCGCCGGCCCGACGGGCCGAGGCCAGAGCGATGTCATCGGGCGGCCAGATCAGGCGCAGCAGGACCCGTGCGCGCTCGCGGAGCGGCAACGTGCCCAGCGCGGCCAGGTAGGCGTGCGCCCGATCCGGTTGCGAGCGATGCCGCCAGTCGCGGGGGACGCCGTCGACCGGGCCGGGGTCGACCCCGGGGAACGCCGCGCGCAGCTGCTCGAGCAGAGCGCTCACGGCGCCCAGGCCTCGGGCGTTCTCGACCGCGTCGGGCACGCGGACCAGGACCTCGTGCGCCAGGCGCGCGGCCGCGTCGTCGGTGGGGGTGCCGACGGCGGGCCGCATCAGATGCAGGGCCGACAGGACGGCGTGCGCACCGCGGCGGGGGACGGCGACGGTGGTTCCGGCGAAGACCCTCGGCTCCGTCACGGCGCTCACCGCGGCGAAGGCTTCGTCGTCGTCGAGCGTGAGACCGGGGAAACGACGGTGCACGTCGATCTCGCACCCCCACGTCGAGGGGACCATCGTGGCGGTATGGTGCACGCTGGTTCCCCACCACGGGTCGGGCTCACGGGTCCATCCCCAGGGGGCGAGCGCCTGGACGAGTTCGTCCCACCGTGCCGGGTCGCACCAGACGTCGACGTCCGCGGAATGCTCGCGGTCCCGAAGGGACTGGTGGTGCAGGACGGGGCCCTTCACAAACACGCACGGGATGCCGCGCGAGACGGCGACGCGCTGGACCAGCGCGTAGACGAGCTCGTGAAGCGGGGACGACAGCACCGGGGTGTCGAGGCGGGTCACGGCAGCGGGATGCGCGCGAGCGTAGACCACGAGCCCGGCCTCGCCCAGCTGCGCGAGGACGGCGGTGTCGTGGTCGTCGAACTCGACGGCCGGGACCGGTGGTCGCCCCACGAGTCGCCGCCACAACGCCGCTCCCTCGCCCACCAGGCAGAGGGCGTCGGCGGGTGAGCAGGGCACGACGAGGATCTCGGCGCCGTCGACGAAGTCGGTGCGGCCGTGCACGTCGAGTGCGCCGAACGCGACGGGGATCCATCCCTCGTCGGGATGTCGGGGAGCGGGCATGCGGCGTCCTCTGCGGGGCGGTCTCTCCTCCAGTGTCCGCGCCCGCGGAGCCGGCGCGAGGCGGCGGGAGCGCGATCACGGGGCGCGCGGCCCTCAGATTCACCCGCGGTCGTCCCAGACGTCACCCGGCCGAGTCGCCCCGTCCGTCGGTGGGGACACGGCGTCAGTCGCGCGGGCTCAGCCCACCCCGCCGCGATCGACGAGACACGTCGGCACGAGATGGGTATGCGATCCCGTGGCCGGATCGGCTCGGCGGGTCAGCAGCGTCTCGGCCGCCCGGGCCCCCAGCGCGGTGATGTCGTAGTCGACGATGCGGATGCGTCGGGGGAGCAGTCGTGACAGTTCGAAGTCGTCGAACCCGGTGATGGCGACCGTGGAGCCGCGGGACACCACCGCCTCGAGAGCGCCGATGGTGATGCGGTTGTTCGCGCAGAAGACGGCGGTCGGCGGCTCCTGCGCGTCGAGGAGGCGGTCCACGGCGTCGCGGGCGACAGCGGGGGTGTGCAGGCCCTCCACGACCAGCGCGGGATCCAGGTCGAGGCCCGCCGCGGCGAAGGCTTCGCGCGCCCCCGCGAGACGCTCCGTCATCGTGAAGATGCCGCCCGCGTCCAGCAGCACGGCGATGCGGCGGTGGCCGTCGGCGAGCAGCTCGGCCACGGCGTCGCGAGCGCCTCCGCGGTTGTCGAGCAGGATCGCGTCGGCCGGTATGCCGCTGCCGGGGCGGTCGAGGAACACCACCGGCGTGCCCAGCTCGACCTCGCGCGAGAGGTAGGAGTGATCGACCGCGGTGGGTACGACGATGAGTCCGCCGATCTGGCGTTGACACAGATCGAGGGCGAGGGTGCGCTCGCGGACGGCGTCCTCCTCGCTGGATGCCATGACGAGGTGCATGCGCTCGCGCGAGGCCACGGCGGACACGGCGGCCGCGATCGCCATGTAGAACGTGTTCGACAGATCGGCCGCGATGAAGCCGATCGTGTCGCGATCGCCGGACCGCAGACTCGCCGCGAGGGCGTTGCGGTGGTAGCCGAGGCGGTCCACGGCGTCGAGCACGCGCGCGGCCATGCCCGGGTCGACGTGGGGTTCGCCGTTGATGACGCGAGAGACGGTCTTCAGGCTCACCCCCGCCTCTGCGGCCACGTCGACCATCGTCGGTCGGCCGGTCCTGCGCATGCGTCTCCTCGCGTGATGCCGTCGGGAGCGGCATCCTCCGAGCATAGGGATCAATCCGGGCACGGTGCCATCCGGGCACGGGCGGGTCGATGCCGCCGGACGAGCCCGGGAAAGACGAGTGTCCACGACTCGCCGCGTCTCGGGGAGGGGAGGCGGCGTGTCGTGGACACTCACGAGGCGATCAGAGGGATGGCGCGACCAGGGTGCCGGTCTCGTGCGAGGCGATCGCGGCGGCGAACAGGCGGTGCGTGAGAGCGGCCTCTTCGGGGCGGACGCAGCCGAAGCCGTCGCCCAGCTCGCCCACGTACTCGGCGAGGAAGGCCGCCCACATCTGCAGGATGGCATCCGAGAATCCGGACTCGAAGTTCGGACCCGTCACCGTGGGCCACACCGACTGGCTGCCCGCGTCGACGCTCTGCCAGCTCTGCTCGCGGCCGACGCCCGGCACGTCGACGAAGGCGAACACCTCGACCTGCTTCGGGTTCTTGGTGCTGAAGCGCACCCCGCCCGACATGCCGATGGCCTCGAACTCCCACGTGTTCTTCTGACCGGGCGCGATGCGCTTGGTCTCGGTCGTGAGCGGGAACGGCGCCCCCTCGTGACGCGCCCACGAGTGGATCACGGCGTTGTCCCACGTGTCGCAGGGCTGCGGCGAGCCGTCGGGCCCCGGGCGCTCGGTGACGATGTCCTGCAGGATGCCGACGACCTTCTCGGGCGTCCAGCCCAGGCGCAGCGGCACGTGCCAGGTGTGCATGCCGAGGTCGTTGAGCACGCCCGCGTCGCCGCAGAACTGCTTCTGGCGCTTCCAGTTGAGGGGCTTGTTCACGTCGATGTCGCTCGAGTGCAGGAAGGTGCATTTCGCCTCGACGATGCGGCCCAGCGCTCCGGAGCGTACGTAGTCGACGGCCCACTGCGCGCCGGGGAAGAACGGCATCTCGCTCGAGACGCGCACGAACGACTGCGGGTTCTCCCCGATCGCGGCCACGACCGCGTCGGCGGCGGCCCGGTCGATGCCGAACGGCTTCTCGGCGAGCAGCGCCTTGCCGGCCTTCACAGTGTCGACGTACAGGCGCTCGTGCAGGTCGTGGCGGACGGCGATGTAGACGACGTCGACGCGGGGGTCGGCGAGGAGCTCGTGGTGGTCGGTCGTCGTCAGCTGGACGGTGTCGATGCGCTCGAAGAATTCCAGCGCCGCGGGGTTGATGTCGCACACCGCGACGAGCTCGGGCTCGGCGGGGTGGTCGATGAGGGCGGGCCAGCGGCGCAGCGCCGCCGCGATCTCGCGGCCCATGAGGCCGCCGCCGATGATGCCGACGCCGATCTTCCTGCCGGTCATGCGGCACCACCGATCAGGGTCAGCGCGTCGTCGACCGAGGCGTTCTCGTGCACGACGGCCATGAGCGCGGCGGTGATGCCGGCCGGATCGCGGTGCTGGATCACGTTGCGGCCGTAGACGATGCCGCGCGCGCCCTGTTCGAGCACCGCCTGCGTGCGCTCGAGGAGCGTGCGGTCGTCGACGCGACCGCCGCCGCGCACGAGCACGGGGGTGTCGCCGGCGGCCTGGATGACGCGGTGATAGTCGCCGATGTCGTCGGTCGGGTCGGCCTTGATCAGGTCGGCGCCGAGCTCGCGGGCCTGGCGGACGAGGGTGACGACCTTGGCGGTGTCGCCGTCGACGCCGTAGCCGCCGGAGCCGGGCTTGGTCTGCATGACCAGAGGCTCGATCATGAGCGGCATCCCGTACTTCTCGGCGTCGGTGCGCAGCGCCAGGATCGAGCGGATGCACTGCTCGCGGACCTGGGGCTCGCCGGGCAGGTCGAGCAGGTTCACGCACACGGCCACCGCGTCCAGGCGCACGGCGACCTCGATCGCGTCGGGGACGTGGATGCTGTGCAGAGGCGCTTCGAGCGGGTCGTTGTAGACGTTGGCGATGTCGGTGCGCAGAACGAGGCCGGGCTTGTTCTTGCCGGGGACGGACTGCAGCAGCGGGGCCTGGCCGAGCGTGAGCTGGACGGCGTCGGGTCCGGCGTCGACGAGGGTGGCGACGGTCTTCGCCATGTCTTCGATGCCGGTGAGGAACGAGGGCTCGTGGAACGCGCCGTGGTCGACGGCGACGTCGAACGCGCGACCGGAGCGGGCGTTGAAGAGGCGGTTGAGGCGGGGTTTCGACATGGGGTGTGGGTCTCCGAAGCGTCGTGTCGGGGCGCGGCTCTGCGCTCGACGGTCAGTATGCGGGGAGCAAGACAACGTTGTCAATCACTGCTACCGTGAGGCGCACCACGGCGAGGAAGGCGGGGGCTCATGGGCGAGCTGTACGGGCGATCGATCGACGAGGCGCTGCGACGCGCGGGCTCGACGGCGCAGGTGGCGTCGGTGGAGCAGTCGCTTCGCACCGATGGGCCGGATGCCGGGACCCGGCGCGTGCGCATCGTCGCGGGCGACCTCGACGTCGAGCTACTGCCGGACCGCGGTCTCGACCTCGGGCAGGTGCGCCACCGCGGCGTGCCCCTGGCCTGGGTCTCGCCGACCGGGTGGCCCCGGCCGGGCGCCGCGGGCTTCGGGGCGTCTTTCGGGGGCGGACTCGTGACCACGTGCGGCCTGCTGTCGTTCGGGCCGCCGTCGGTCGACGCCGAGGGCGCGCATCCTCAGCACGGGCGCTACAGCGGGCTCTCGGCATCCGTCACCCGAGCCGAGGTGCGGGCGGATGCCGTGGTCGTGGAGGCGACCGTCGTGGAGGCGACGGTGCTCGGCGCTCACCTCGAGCTGCGGCGGAGGGTGCGCGTGCCGCTCGGCGAGGGGCGCATCGAACTGCGCGACGAGATCGTCAACCGCGGCGCGCGGGCGGTCGAGCCGATGGTGCTCTACCACGTCAACCTCGGGTGGCCGGTGGTCGACGCGGGCACCGTGCTGCGCTCGCCGGCGGAGCGCGTGCACGCCCGGGACGCGGCGGCCGAGGCGGGGCTGTCCACGTGGGCGGAGTTCCCGGAGCCGGTCGCGGACTACCCCGAGCAGGTGTTCCGTCACGAGCTTCCGGCCGACCGTCGTGTCAGCGCCGAGGTGGTCGCGGCGTCGGGGCTCGGCATCCGGATTGCGTTCGACACCGCGCAGCTGCCGGCGCTGTTCCAGTGGCGGGTCGCTCAGGATGACGGTCTCGTTCTCGGGGTGGAGCCCGCGACGGCGGCGACGATCCTGGGTCGCGCCGACGCGCGGCAGGCGGGGCTGCTGCGTCCGCTCGCTCCCGGCAGCTCTCGGGAGCTCGGCCTCGACATCGATGTCATCGGAAATCGAATCGAGACTTGACAACGTTGTCCGCCTGACCTCAGGATGACTCCATCGAGGCCCTCGCCGGGGTCTCCCGTCCGAATGACAACGATGTCGGAGATGCGATGACGCACGACGAGCAGGTGACCGCGACCGCGGTCGGCGAGGCCCCCGTGGCCCGCCCGCGCGCCCGCCTCATCGACGTCGCGACCGCCGCCGGGGTCAGCCCCAAGACGGTCTCGCGCGTCATCAACGACGAGCCCGGCGTGCTTCCCGGCACCCGGGACAAGGTGCTGCAGACCGTCCGCGCCCTGGGCTTCGTGCCCGACCGCAGCGCGCGCGAGCTCAAGCGGCAGGCGGCCGACACGATCGGCATCCTGATCGACGCGATCAGCGACCCCTTCTTCGCAGCCTTCGTCAGCGTGGTCGAGGAGCTCGCCGTCGCCGAAGGGCTCAGCGTCATCTTCGCCAGCACCGGCTACGACGCCGCACGCGAGCGCACCCAGCTCGACCGTCTGACCGGTCACCGCCTCGCCGGTCTCGTCGTCGCCCCCGTCGCGGTGGGGGCGGCGACGCTCGCGGGACTGCGCACGCGTTTTCCGGTGGTGACCGTCGACCGCTCGCGATCGGGCATCGACGCGGTCGTGATCGACGACTTCGGTGCGGCGGTCGAGGCCACCGCGGCCCTGCTCGCCCACGGACACCGTCGCGTGGCGTTCATGGGCGAGGACGTGCCCTACCCCACCGTCAGCGACCGCCTCGCCGGCTACCGCTCGGCCCTCGAAGCGGCGGGAGTCGCCTTCGACCCCTCGCTCGTCGTCACGCACGAGCGGTTCCGCGCGGGAGAGGCGGCCGAGGCCTCACGGCTGCTCGAGCGCGACGACGCCCCCACCGCGCTGCTGTGCGCCACGAGCCTCGCCGCGATCGGCACCGTGCAGGCGATCCGCGCCCGGGGCCTGGCGATGCCCGCGCTGATCTCGTTCGGCGACTTCACCCTCGCCGAGGTGCTCGAACCGGGCATCACCTACGTCGACCACGACCCGCGCCTGATGGGGGCGGCGGCCTCCGGCGCCTGCGCGACCTCGCGCTCGACCCCGACGCCGAGCCCACCCGCACCGTCGTGCCGACGCGCCTCGTCGCGCGCGGATCGGGCGAGGTGCCGGTCGCGCCTCGCGGCGCCACGACGCGTGGCACCTCCTCCAACGGCCACACCCTGATGCCCACCGCCGCCCCCGCGGCGCTCGCCCCCGTCCACCTCGAGCCGGTCGGCGCCGTCGCCGCCTCGGCCGTCGTCCCCCTCGGAGCCCCCTCATGAAGCCCGTCCTGCTGCCCCCCAACCCCGTGCAGCACTTCTACCTCGGCGGCGACCGCATCGCGGCGCTGCGCGGGATCGTGCCCGAGACCGACCGCCAGCCCGAGGAATGGCTCGGCTCCACCGTGTCCCGCTTCGGCTCCGACGAGATCGGCCTCGCCGTGACCGACGAGGGCGCGTTCCTGCGCGATCTCGTGAGCGCCGACCGCGCCGCCTGGGTGGGAGCGCGAGGGGGACGGGATGCCGCGGATCTCGGCATCCTGGTCAAGCTCCTCGACGCGCGACAGCGCCTCCCCGTGCACGTGCACCCCGACCGCGCCTTCGCGGGCGCGCACCTCGACTGCCCGTACGGCAAGACCGAGGCATGGTTCGTGCTCGAGACCGAGGACGACTGCGCCGTGCACGTCGGCTGGAACCAGGACGTCGACCGCGACGAGCTCGATCGGCGCCGCGACGCGCAGGACAGCGAGTGGATGCTGTCGCGCATGAACCGCGTGGTCGTGCGACCCGGGATGGGCGTGCTCGTTCCCGCGGGCACCGTGCACGCGATCGACGGCGGCATCTTCGTCGCCGAGGTGCAGGAGCCCACGGACTTCTCGATCCTGCTGGAGTGGTCGATCACGACCTCGACGCGCGAGGAGTCGCACCTCGACCTCGGCTTCGACGCCGTGATGCCCGCCGTCTCGACCGCGAAGCTGGATGCCGCCGCCCTCGACGCCCTGATCAGCACCGCCGGCACCACCGCGCCCGGGCCCGCCTTCCGCTCGCTCATGCCGGCGGCCGCAGATGCGTACTTCCGCCTGTTCGACGCCGCGGGCGACACCGCGGGCGACGCCGCGTCGCTCGACGCCGGCTTCGCGGTGGTGCTGGTGCGCGAGGGCTCCGGTGCGCTCGTGTCCGACGCCGGGACCGTCGAGGTCGAGCGCGGTCAGGTCTACGCCGTGCCCCACGCCTTCGGCGCCTGGCGGCTGACCGGCGCGGCCGAGATCCTCGTCGCCGCCCCCGGCGCCGGCTGGCCCGCCACCCTCCGCGGAGGTGACGTGCGATGAGCGACTACGTCGTCGGGATCGACATGGGCTCCACCAGCACCAAGCTGCTGGTGGCCACCCCCGACGGGCACCAGGTGCTCGTCGTGAGCCGCCGATCGCCGTGGACCAACCTCGACCACGGACAGGCCGAGATGACCGCCGCCCAGGCGATCGCCGTCGTGCACGAGCTCGCCGCCGAGGCCGACACCCGTCTCGACGAGGGCTACCGCATCGTCGCGCTCGGCGTCTCGGGAATGGCCGAGGCGGGCGTGCTGCTGGATGCCGCGGGCGAGGCGCTCGCGCCGATCATGGCCTGGTTCGACCCCCGGGGCGCGGCGCAGATCGCGGCGACCCCCGAGGACTTCCGCGCCGAGTTCCCCGGCCGCACCGGACTGCCGGTGGGGCCGTTGGCATCCGTCTCGAAACTGCTGCACCTGCGCGACACGGGGATCGCCCTCGCGGGCACCACCTTCCTCAACGTGCCCGAGTTCGTCGTGCACGCTCTCGGCGGCCCGCGCGTCGCGGAGTACTCGCTCGTCTCGCGGACCGGTCTCATCGACCAGGACGACAGCACCCCGTGGCAGGCGGCGCTCGACGTGCTCGGCGTGGACGCCTCGATCCTCGGGACGCTCGTCAGCGCGGGCGAGGCCGTGGGGACGCTGAGCGACCCCGACATGCCCGCGGGTTTCCAGGGGGCGGCGCTCACCATCGCCGGTCACGACCACCTCGTCTCGGCGGTCGCGGCCGGCGCGACCCACACGGGTCAGCTCTACGACTCGATGGGCACCGCCGAGGCCCTCGTGCGCGTGCTCGACGATACGCTGCCGTTCGCCGCGCGCGAGCGCCTCGCCCACGCGGGCATCAACTGCGTGCGCCACGTCATCCCCGGCAAGTACGTGCTGCTCGCGGGGACCAAGTCGGGCCTGCTGATGCGCCGCGTGCTGCAGCTTCTCGGGATCACGGATGCCGTGGGCCGCGCTCGCGTCGACGACGAGACCATGGCGCTGCCCGTGGACGGAACCGTCTCGGACGCCGGTCTCGCCGTCTCGGGGGCGCGCAACGACGACGGCGTGCTCACGATCGTCGCCCAGAGCGACGGGCTGAGCCCCGCGGAGCTGTTCGCCGCGTCCCTGCGCCACGGCAACGACATGCTCGCCGAGTGCATGGCGGTGATGGACCGCGAGGTCGCTCCGCCCACCTCGACCGTGCTCACCGGCGGGTGGTCGTCGATGGCATCCGTCGTCCGCTCCCGCTCCGCGCTGCTGCCCGAGGTCACCGTCTCGACCCACGACGAGGGCACCGCCTACGGGGCGGCGCTGTTCGCGGCGTTCGCCGTCTCCTCCACTTCTTCTTTCGAGGACGTCGCCGAGGCGTTCCTCTCTTCCTCTCTCCTCACTACGGAAAGGAGCTGACGATGTCGTCAGTCACAACGGCCACGCCCGTGCTGGAGGCACGCGGTCTCTCACGGCAGTTCGGTCACGTCCGCGCCCTCAACAACGTCGACTTCGAGGTCTACCCCGGCGAGGTCACGGCCCTGATCGGCGACAACGGCGCCGGGAAGTCGACGCTCGTGAAGGCGCTGTCGGGAAACCTCGCGGTCGACGAGGGCGAGATCCGCTTCGACGGCAAGCCGATCGACATGTCGAACCCGCAGGTCGCCTCCTCGCTGGGCATCGAGACGGTCTACCAGGATCTGGCCCTCGCCCCGCATCTCGACCCGGTGCAGAACATGTACCTCGGCCGCGAGATCCGCCGTCCGGGCCTGGCCGGGGCGTTGGGCTTCATGAAGACGAAGGAGATGGCCAAGGCCTCCCGTGCCGCGTTCGACGAACTCGGCGCGACCGTGCGCAGTCTCACCTCGCCCGTCGGCGAGATGTCGGGCGGTCAGCGTCAGGCGATCGCGATCGCCCGGGCGGTGCACTGGGCCTCGCGCGTCGTGTTCCTCGACGAACCCACCGCCGCCCTCGGCGTGCGCCAGACCAAGAACGTGCTCGAGACCATCCGCCGCGTGCGCGACAAGGGCATCGCCGTGGTCTTCATCTCGCACTCGATGCCCCACGTCATCGACGTCTCCGACCGCATCCAGGTGCTGCGCCTGGGCACCCGCGTCGCGAACATCCGGGCCGCGGACACCTCCATGGAAGAACTCGTCGGGCTCATGACCGGCGCCGTCACGAAGGACGACCAGAAGTGAGCACCACGACCCCTCCCACCGAGACCGTCGCGATCGGCACGTTCGACGACAACCAGAAGGTCAACCCGGTCCGCCGCATCCTCCGCACGCAGGCCTTCCAGATCCTGCTCGTCCTGCTGGCGATCATCATCGTCTTCAGCATCATCGCGCCCGACTCGTTCGCGCAGTGGACCAACTTCCGCCTCATCATCCAGAACGCCTCGATCCTCGCGGTCCTCGCGGTGGGCATGACCTACGTCATCATCACCGCCGGCATCGACCTGTCGGTCGGGTCGGTCCTGGTGTTCTCGGGCGTGGTCGCGGCCATCGTCATGCGGGCGCTCGGCGGAGAGGGCTGGGGCGTCGCCGTCGTCGGCATCCTGGTCGCGATCCTGAGCGGCGTGTGCTGGGGACTGCTGAACGGCTTCCTCATCGCCAAGGCGAAGATCCCGCCGCTCATCGTCACCCTGGGATCGCTCGGCATGGCCCTCGGTCTCGCGCAGATCCTCACCGGCGGCGTCGACATCCGCGACGTCCCCACGGTGCTGACCGTCTCGATCGGCTACGGCAACGTCTTCGGCAGCGTCCCGATCATCAGCGTCATCGCCCTCGTGGTCGTCGCGATCGGCGCGATCGTGCTGCACTACACGCGATTCGGCCTCTACACGCTGGCGGTCGGATCGAGCGAGATCGCCGCCCGCCGCGTCGGCGTGAAGGTCGACGCGCAGCTCATCAAGATCTACACGATCTCCGGCGCCCTGGCCGGGCTCGGCGGCATCCTGTCTCTCTCGCAGTTCTCCACGACGGCGATCGCGGGGCAGTCGCAGACCAACCTCAACGTCATCGCGGCCGTGGTGATCGGCGGCACCTCCCTCTTCGGCGGGGTCGGCACGATCATGGGCACGGTCGTCGGCCTGTTCATCCCGGCGGTGCTGCAGAACGGCTTCGTCATCACGGGCGTGCAGCCGTTCTGGCAGCAGGTGGCCGTGGGCGCGGTGCTGATCACGGCGGTGTACGTCGACCAGGTGCGCCGCACCGCCGCCACTCGCGGCAACTCGCAGGGCCTCTGGCGGAAGTTCGTCAGCGGAGGTCGGCGCGGCTGAGCCGCGGCGGCCTCCTTCCCTCACAACCCCCTCCCCAACCCGACAACAAGAACGGTGATCACAATG
>NZ_CAJYPF010000225.1 GCF_913776565.1 uncultured Microbacterium sp.
GCAGGTCGCCGACAGCGGGTACCTGCGGCTGTACATGTCGCAGTTGCGCAAGAAGCTCGAGGCCGATCCCTCGGCCCCGGTGCACCTGCTCACCGAACAGGGGATGGGGTACCGGCTGGTGGTGTGACGCGCCTCCCGCGCGGCGCGTGCAGCTGTGCCGAACTCCGGAAAGACCGAGCCGGTCGCCCCCGTCCGCCCCCGTTCAGGCCACATCCACGCGGAATCTCAGGAGTTTCGATCGTCCTACGGGTCATCTCGGCCCCCGCCGGCCCCTCCCACCCGCCGGCCCCGCGACCCGCCGCCCCAGCCGGTCGCCCGGCCGCTGTGGCGCCACCGGCCGAGCCGAACTCCTGAAGAACCGAGCCGTTCGCCCCCGCCCGCCCCCGTTCCGGCCGCAATCGAGCGGAATCTCAGGAGTTTCGCTCGCCCTCCGCCTCGTCGTCGGCCGCGCAGGCCTCGAACTCGGCCTGCACGCGCGCGCAGCGACAGGCGTACACGATCGAATGCAGCAGCATCAGCGCACCTCGCCGACGGTGTGGCATCCGGGGCAGGGGACGGCGACCCGGTCGCCGACGCGCACATCGCCGGGGAGCACCACCGTGCCGCACGGCTCCTCCCCGTGGGCGTCGAACACGGCGAAGGGCTCGTCGTACGCGTGCGACACCCGGCCCAGCAGCCGCGCCTCGCGCCAGACGACGTCGAGTCCCGCGGCGCACGCGTCCAACCGGATGGTGTCGGCTCCGGCATCCGTCACCGTGGCCACGATCACCGTCGTCGACAGGACGGGGGATGCCACCCCTCCCGACGCCGGGATCACCGCCGGCCCCGTGCACACGCAGGGCGTGCCGCAGATCTCGGCGTAGCGGCCGACCGACATCGCGCGGACGGTGACGTCGTCGATCGTCGGGGCGGAGCCGGCGGGCCACGCCGAGGGGTCGAAGGGCGCCGGGATGCTGGCGCGCAGGGTCGGGAGCAGGGCCGTGAGGGTCATGGCATCCGGTCTACGCTCCGCGCTCGTGCCGTGCCGCGATCCTCACGGATCGCGAACGGCCCGCGTGCGGATCCTCACCCTTCGCTCGCGCGCCCCGGAGACCGGGTCACCTCAGGCGCGCCCGGGGGTCGAGAGCACGTCGCTCGCGCCCCGCGGGACCGGGCGCATCGCCGGACCCTGCCGGCCTCAGCCGACGAGGTCGCTCGCGCGCGCGGTCTGCCAGACGGCGTCCCACCCGCGCGACAGCTCGGCCGCGCGCCGAACGGACAGGACCAGGCTCGCCTCTCGCGCGATCCCCTGTCCGGCGATGTCGAACGCGGTGCCGTGATCGACCGACACGCGCACGACGGGCAGGCCGACCGTGATGTTGACCCCGTCGTCGCCGTAGACCGCCTTGAACGGGGCATGGCCCTGATCGTGGTAGCACGCGATGACCATGTTCCACTTGCCGCGCACGGCGGCCGGGATGAGCGCGTCGGCCGGGATGGGGCCGTGGGCGTTGATCCCGCGGTCGCGGGCTCGTTCCACGGCGGGAGCGAGGATGTCGGCATCCTGGTCACCGAAGATGCGGTTCTCACCCGCGTGCGGGTTGAGTCCGCACAGACCGATCGCCTCGTCCGGCTTGCCGAGCGCGCGGACGAACGCCCCCGCGAGGGTCAGGACATCGTCGGTGCGCTCGGGGGTGGTCCGCTCGATCGCCTGCTGGAGCGAGACGTGGGCGGTCAGGTGGAAGAAGTAGAGGTCGCCCGCCGAGAGCACGAGGCTGAAGTTCTTCACGCCGAACTCGTGGGCGAGCAGCTCGGTGTGCCCGGGCCACTTGTGCCCGCCGGCCTGCATGGCGGCCTTGTTCAGCGGCGCTGTGACGATGCCCTGCACGATGCCCTCGCGGGCCAGGCGGCACGCCTCGACGACGAAGCGATACGCTCCGTCACCGGCGGCCGGGCTCAGCTCGCCGACGGGGACGTCGCCGAGCGACCCTCCCGTCTGCACCACCTCGATCACAGCGGGGTCGTTGACGGCGTCGCGCGGGTCGGCGATCACGCGCACCGCATCCGGGTCGAGACCGACGAACGCGGCTCCGCGACGCAGGGCATCGGCGTCGCCGATGACGACGGGCACGCAGATCTCCCGCAGCTCGGGGTGCTGCAGGAGCGTCTTGACGGTGATCTCGGGCCCGATGCCGGCGACGTCGCCCAGGGTGAGGGCGAGGACCGGGAGAACGGAGGGCTCAGTCATGGTGGTCTTCCTTCGGATCGGCGGGGCGGGGAAGGCGGTCGGGGCCGGACGGGCCCCTCCGCAAACGGGAGACGAGGTCGACCAGCGTCTGCGGCGTACCGAAG
This sequence comes from uncultured Microbacterium sp., assembly GCF_913776565.1. Taxonomy (GTDB): domain Bacteria; phylum Actinomycetota; class Actinomycetes; order Actinomycetales; family Microbacteriaceae; genus Microbacterium. The sequence continues at coordinate 2,332 of NZ_CAJYPF010000225.1, forward strand.
CCGCCGGACTTGGTGACGATCCGGGTGCCGTCGGCGATTCCGCCGACGATCGTCCCGGTCGGGCAGCCGGTCTCGAGCACGTCGTCGACGAGGATCCCGGTCGCCCCGAGGGAGTCGAGCACGGCGGCGACACCGTCCCCGCCGACGACGACGAGGGCGTCGACGCGGCGGGCGCGCACGAGCGCGCTCACCCGCTCGGCGATCTGATCGGCGACACGGGCCGGGTCGCTCTCGCGACGGACGGGAGGCGTCACGAGATCGACCCCCGGAGGAGCGGATGCCGCCAGCTCGGCCATCTGCAGGGCCGAGACGGGATGGAGGGACGTCACGATGACGATGACTTCGCCGCGGACGGCGCCCGCGTCGGTCGGCGGGGAGGGGTGGCTCCAGCGGCGGGCGAGGGCACCGGCGAGACCGGCCGATCCGACCGCCACGGCGTCGGGCTCCGCGCCGATCACCTCCGCCACCGCGTCGAGTTCACGGTCCGTTGCGGCGTCGGCCCAGGTCCGGGTGGGTGCCGGAAGACCCCGGCCGTCGAGGGCGAGCCGTCGGAAGCCGGGGAAGAGATCGGCGAGGTGGTCGGAGGCGACGGGAGCGAAGGGATCCCGTCCGGAGGCGGTCTCGCTCACCGGGACACCGTCGACGAGGACGACGCCGTTGATCACCGTCCGCCCCTGGGCGGGGAAGGCCGGGGCCACCACGACGCGGGCGTCATCTCCCCACACCTCCAGGGCTCCCTGCACCTGGCCGGCGACGGGACCGCGCAGGGTCGAGTCGATCTTGACGAAGAGTCGCTGCGCTCCCGCGGCCGCCAGGCGATGCACAGCGCGGGACGTGGCCGCTGCCGCATCCACCTCGCTCATCGAGCGCGAGCCGGTCGCGATGGCCACGACGGTGCGCAGCTCCGCGGAGGTGGTGCGCGGGGGTTTCGCCGCACCCACCAGAAGGCGCACCGTCCACCCGTGCCGCGCGAACGTGCCCGCCGAATCAGCGGCCCCGGTGAAGTCATCGGCGACCACGCCGATGACGTCCGGCGCGACGGCGTGCACCTCGGGACTCATGCGGGTACTCCCCGGCGATCGCCGCCGACGGCGACGACCTGGGTCGGGGAAGCGATGAGGGGCACGGTCTCTCCAGTGAGCGGGCGGGGTTCTCGAGCCAACATAACACGACACCGCGCGTTTCGCGCGAGATAATTGCGCGTTGCGCGCATTCCTGGGAGACTGAGGCGGCTACCAAGGAGGTTACGCATGCGCGACGATCTGTCCGCGGACTCACTCACCATCCCGGGGACGACCGTCCCCCTCACCCGCGTCGTCCTGGGAACGATGAACATGGGCGACACCGCCGACGCCGCGGCATCCGAGCAGCTGTTCGAGGCGGCGGTCGATGCCGGCATCACCGGAATCGACTGTGCGAACGGCTACGCCCGAGGGACGACCGAATCCCTGATCGCACCGTGGGTCAAGCGCCATCGAGACCGCATCGTGCTGGCCACCAAAGCGGGGATGCCCCACGCCGACGCCGGGACGGACTCGCCCCTGTCGTCGCGCGGTCTGCGCGCGTCGGTGGAGGGCTCGCTGCGACGTCTCGACGTCGATCGGATCGATCTGTTCTACCTGCATCAGCCCGATCGCCTCACCCCCGTTCGCGAGACGATGCAGACCGTCGCGCAGCTTCACGAGGAGGGCAAGATCGGTGCCTACGGGGTGTCGAACTTCGCGGCATGGCAGACGCTCGAAGTCGTCGGGCTCGCCGACGAGTTGGGTATTCCTCGCCCGAGCGTCGGGCAGAACGTCTACAACCTCATCGCCCGCCGCGTCGAGGACGAGTGGATCGAGTTCGCGTCGACGTACGACATCGCCACCATGTGCTACAACCCGCTCGCCGGCGGGATGATCGCGCGCTCCCCGCTCGCCGGCGCGGCGCCCGCGCGATTCGAGGGATCGGCCCTCGCCGAGATGTACAAGAAGCGCTACTGGACCGACGAACTCATCGCGGCGACGACCGCGTTCGCCCGCCTCGCCGACGAGTCCGGTCTGCCCATGTACGAGCTCGCCCTGCGCTGGCTCATCGGTCGCCCCGGTGTCGCAGCCGTCCTGATCGGCGCGAACCGCGAATCGCAGCTCCGCGACAACATCGCCGCCCTGACGAAGGGGCCGCTGACGTCCGACCTCGTCGAGGCGTGCGACGCCATCTCGTCGCCGCTCAAGGGAACGATGCCCGCGTACAACCGATGAATGCACGTAACGAAGAGCGGGGCCCCGCGTCGAGGACACTCGACGCGGGGCCCCCCTCTTCGTTCTCTCAGCCCAGTCCCGCAGCCTGATCGGCGCGGACCGTCGCGGCGATCCTGTCGAGAGCGTCGGCGCTCAGCAGGTTGAACGGCGCACGGCACGGACCGACGTTCTCCCCGGCCGCGTTGGTCGCCGCCTTGACGATCGTGTTCGGGTTGCCCAGGACGAAGAGGTTGCGCAAAGCCCGAATCGATGCCTGGGCGGTGCGCGCGCCGTCGAGGTCACCCGCCGCCCAGCGCTCGTAGATCTAGACCATCACGCGCGGGTAGACGTTCGCCACGGCGGTGATCCCGCCCGCGCCGCCCGCCTGCAAGGTCGGCAGCACCA
>NZ_CAJYPF010000226.1 GCF_913776565.1 uncultured Microbacterium sp.
CTGAGGCGTGGCGCGGCGGGCGGTTCGGAGCCGACGGGGCCGAAGCGACGGCCACCCCGCGCGCTCAGACGCGCTCGTCGCGGTCGGCGCCCGACCACAGGTCGCCGCACTCGACCAGCTCCGCCTCACGGGCGATCAAGTACGCCCGGGCGCCGACGTCCCCGCGCACCGCGGCCGACAGCGCGTCCCAGTGCTCGCGCCCCAGCAGCACGGGATGCCCCGGCGCACCGTCGTACGTCGCCTGCGCGAGGGCCCCGGGCGCGGCCTTGCGCCGCACCCGGGCCACCGCGGCGGGGACGACGTCGGGGGTGTCCACCGGCAGCACGAGCGCCGCGACCGCGTCGCCCGCGGCGAGCGCGCGCAGCCCCGCGCGCAGCGATGCCGCGACCCCGGTGGCCCAGTCCTCGGCCCGCACGATCGACGCCCCCGCCGGCACGAGCGGCGCGGCGTCGTCAGCGGCGGCGCCGAGTACGACGGTGACGTCACGGCATCCACCCTCGAGCAGGGAGCGCACCGCCAGGGCCACCCAGGGCGTGCCCGCCGCGGTGCGCGCGAGGGCCTTGGGCCCGCCGAAGCGCCGGCCCTCCCCCGCGGCCAGCACCAGTCCCGACACGGCGGCAGCGGGCTCGGGCGGCATGGTCACGACAGCGTAGCGTGCGCGAAACACGCCCCGACTACCGTCGCGTCCATGCTCGATCTGGCCGCCGATCTGGTGCCGTTGATGGATGCCGGCATCCCCGTCGCGGCCGTCACGGTCACCGCGGTGGTGCGCAGCGCCCCGCGCGGCGTGGGCGCCACCCTCGCCGTCACCCGCGATGCGCGCGTGATCGGTTCGATCTCGGGCGGGTGCGTCGAGAACGACGCCGTCATGCTCGGCCTCGACGCCCTGCGCACCGGCTCGATCCGGCGCGCGCGCTTCGGCTTCGCCTCGGACGGAGCCGTCACCCCGATCGCCGCGGGACTCGCGTGCGGCGGCGCCGTCGACGTCGTCGCCTACCCCCTCGACGCCGACGCCCGACCCGCCCTCGAGGCCGCCCGGGCGGGGCGAGCCGCGACCCTGCGGCTCGAGCTCGACGGCGAGCCCCTCGTCCTGCACCGCCCCGCGGCGGCGCGGCTCATCATCCTCGGCGCGGGCGAGCACGCGGCGGCCCTGTGCCGTGTCGGCGCCGCCGCGGGGTTCGCGGTGACCGTGTGCGACGACTGGGCCATGCTCGCCACGCGCGAGCGATTCCCCGAGGCGGTCGAGGTCGTCGTCGCCGCCCCGCACGACTATCTCGCCACGGTCGTCGACCCCGACGAGCGCACCGCCGTCTGCGTCCTGACGCACGACGAACGACTCGACGTCCCCGCGCTGCGGACGGCCCTGCGCCTGCCGGTGGGATTCGTCGGCGCGATGGGGGCGCGCGCGACCGCGAACCGCCGCGCCCAGCTGCTGCGTGCGGCCGGGGTGACCGATGCCGAGCTCTCGCGCCTGCACTCCCCCCTGGGTCTGGACCTGGGCGGCTCGACACCCGAAGAGACGGCACTGTCGGTGATCGCCGAGATCGTGGCATCCCGTCACTCCGCCGGCGCGCGGCCGCTGCGCGAGGGCACCGGAGCACGCCTGCACGGCGGGACCACGTCCCACGCCGACGACGGCGCGGTCTTCTGCGGCGTGAGGAGCGCATGAGCGTCCTGGTCGTGCGCGGGGCGGTCGCCGTCGTCGAGGACGCGGGCCGCGTGCGCACCGGCGACGTCATCGTCGTCGACGGCGTCGTGGTCGACGACGCCGATACGACGGATGCCGAGACCCTCGACGCGAGCGGATGCGTGGTCACCGCCGGTCTGGTCAACGCCCACCATCACCTGCTGCAGACGGCGTTCCGGACCCTGCCCGCAACGCGCGGCATCCAGATGCGCGAGTGGCTGCCGGCGATGGCCGGTGCTTACGCCGCCGCGGGGGTCGACCCCGACCTGACCGGGCTCGCCGCCCGGGCGGGGCTCGCCGAGGCGCTGCTGAGCGGGGTGACGACCGTCGCCGACCACCACCTCACCTGGCCCGCGGGCGCCGACTCGGTGGGCATGGCGCGGGCCGCCGCCGCCGCGGCGGGCGATCTCGGCGCGCGCCTGGTCTTCGTCCGCGGAGCCGCCCGGGACGACCCGCAGGAAGCCGCGGCCTCGGCTCAGGCGATCGTCGACGCCCTCGTCCCCGACCGGCCCGGCGGCGTCTCGGCCGACGGCATGCTGCAGGTCGCCGTCGGTCCCGCGGGCGTGCACAGCGACCCCCGCGAGACGTTCGACCTGCTCGGCGAGGTCGCGCACCGCCACGGGCTGCGCCGACGCACGCAGGCGAACGAGGTCGTCGACGTCGAGATCGCCCTCGCGCGCCACGGCCGCCGCCCCCTCGACCTGCTCGAGGACTGGGGCTGGCTCGCGCCCGACGTCACCCTCGCCCACCTGTGCGACGTCACGCCCGACGAGATCGACCGGGTCGCGGCATCCGGCACCTCGGCCACCCACGCCCCGGGATGCGATGTGCCGATGGGGTGGGGGGTGGCCCCGGTGCGCGCGCTGCGCGACGCCGGGATCGCCGTCGGACTCGGGACCAGCGGCGGCGGCAGCAACGACGCGGGACATCTGCTCGCCGATGCCCGCCTCGCGATGCAGGTGTCCGCGCTCGTGGGGCCGCAGCTGCCGGCATCCGAGGTGCTGTCGATGGCGACCTCGGGATCGGCCGACGGCCTCGGGCGGGCCGAGCTCGGCCGTCTCAAGCCGGGATCGGCCGGGGACCTCTGCCTCTGGGACGTCTCGGGCGTCGCCGACGCCGGCGTCGCCGACCCCGTCGCGGGGCTGCTGTGGGCCTCGCCCGGACGTCGCCCCCGCACCGTCGTGGTCGGCGGACGGGTCGTCGTCGACGCCGGGCGACTCGTGCACGCCGACGAGGGCGAGATCGTCGCCCGCCTGTTCGAGAGGGTGACACGATGACCTCCATGGCACCACCCGCACCGCTTCCCCCGGCCGAATCCAGCGACGAGCGCCTCGGCGCGCACCTGCGGGGGCTGCGCAAAGCGCGCGGGCTCACCCTGACCCAGCTCGCCGAGGCGGCCGACCTCTCGCACCCGTTCCTCAGCCAGCTCGAACGCGGCCTGGCGCGGCCCAGCATGGCGAGCCTCGAGCGGCTCGCGCGCGCCCTCGGTACCAGCCGCGTCGAGCTGATCGCCGGCTCCGAGCCTCCGCGGGCCGAGCCCGACGCCCGGCCGTCGTTCGTCGCCGCGGGCGAGGGCGTCGTCGGCCCCTACGCCGAGGGCACCGCGCGGCTGCTCGCCGAGGGACCTCGCCGCTTCGAGCCGCTCGAGTTCACGGGGTCGAACAGCGCCCCGGGCGACCACTACGTCCACGACGAAGACGAGTTCCTCACCGTGCTCGAGGGCGCGATCGTCATCTCGTTCGGGCCGTTCGGCGAGCGCACCCTGGCGGTCGGCGACTCGGTCTACTGCCGGTCGGGCACCCCGCACCGGTGGCACTCGCCCGACGGTTCGCCCTACCGCCTGCTCATCGTGAAAGAAGTGGTCCACGGCGACGGCGCCGAGGCGTGATCGTGAAGGAGGACGCATGAGTGCAGGAGTGAGCTTCGAGGCCGTCGTGACCGGACGCCGCGACGCCGCGGACGGTGTCGTCGTGCTCGACCTCGGACGGGCCACGGGCACGCTCCCGCACTGGTCGCCCGGGGCGCACATCGACGTCGTTCTGCCGAGCGGCATCGAGCGGCAGTACTCCCTCTGCGGCTCGCCGACCGCGCGCGGCACCTGGCGCATCGGCGTCCTGCGCGAGCGCGAGGGCTCGGTCTGGCTGCACGACAACGCCCACGTCGGGGCGACGCTGCGCGTGCGGGGACCGGCGAACCACTTCCTGTTCGCCCCCACCGCCGGACGCTCCTACGTGTTCGTCGCGGGGGGCATCGGCATCACCCCCCTCGTCCCGATGATCGAAGCCGCCGACGCCGCCGGCGCGGACTGGACCCTTCTCTACCTGGGCCGATCGCGCACGACCATGGCCTTCGTCGACGACCTCGCGGCGCGCTACGGCGAGCGCGTCGAGGTGTTCTCCGCCGATGAGGGCCGCCGCCTCGACCTGTCCGCGCGCCTGTCCACCCCGGTCGCCCGCACCGTCGTCTACGCGTGCGGCCCCGCGCGCCTTCTCGACGGGCTCGCGGATGCCATGGCCGACTGGCCCCGCGGAAGCCTCCACGTCGAGCGGTTCGAGGCGAAGGTGCTCGGCGAGCCGATCTGGACGGAGCCGTTCGAGGTCGACCTGATGATGTCGGGACTGACCCTCACCGTGCCGCCCGAGCGCAGCATCCTCGACGTCGCCGAGGAGCACGGCGTGGTCGTGCCCTCGAGCTGCCGGGTGGGCACGTGCGGAACGTGTGAGGTGGCCGTCGTCGACGGTGACGTGGAGCACCGCGACTCGGTGCTCTCGCCCGAGGAGCAGGACGCCAACCGCACGATGATGCCGTGCGTCTCGCGCGCCGCGTGCGCGCGGATCATGCTCGAGCTCTGATCCGCGGCACGCGCGCGGCATCCGTCCCTCCCCCGGCCGCGCGCGATCGTCACGAGAACAGGGGATGCCGCGAGAACAGGCCGATTCGCGCGGATCCTGCCTGTTCCCACGGCATCCCCTGTTCTGAGCGCACGCTCGCGCGCGCGCCAGCCTGTCCGACAACTTTGTCGAGAGGGTCACGCGGGGGAAATACAGCGGAAACGCGCCATTCCTAGCATCGGATCAACGCCGGATGTTGGTCACACCAACACTGACGCAGCCGCCCCCGGCGGTCCGCCCCGCTGCCGTGGCACCCCTCTCGCCCCTCGCCCGAACGCTCTCGGAGGCTCCCGTGTCCGCCGCTCCGCCCGTCCCCGTCGCCGCGCTTCGCGGCGTGCGCCTCGCCTCCAGCGCCGTCGTCGACGTCGCGCTCGACGGCGACGAGGTGCTCGCGGTGGTGCCGACCGGCAGCCCCCTGCCCGACACCGACGGCGTCGTCCTCGACCTGCCGGGCTACCTGCTCACCGCCGCGGGAGCGGAACCCCACGCCCACCTCGACAAGGCGCAGTCCTGGGATGCCATCCACCCCCCGTTCGGAGACCTCGAACGCGCGATCGAGAGCTGGCACGCCTTCGCCCTGACCCTCGACGAGGACGACACGCTGCGCCGGGCCCGCGCGACGGCGCTGCGGATGCTGGCATCCGGGATCACCGCCGTCCGCACGCACGTCGACCTGCTGCGCGGCGATGACGCCCTGACCGGCGTGCGCGCCCTCGTGAGACTGCGCGACGAGCTCGTCGGCCTGATGGACATCGAACTCGTCGCCCTCGGCGGCCCGACGGTCGCCGACGCGGTCTTCGAGGCCGCTCTCGACGCCGGGGTCGACCTGGTCGGCGGCGCACCGCACCTCGCCGACGACCCGATCGCCGACCTCGAGCGTCTCGTCGCCCTCGCGCGGCGGCGTGACGTCGGCCTCGATCTGCACACCGACGAGAGCCTCGCCGGCGCCGACACCCTCGCTGCCTACGCCCGCGCGGTCGCCGGCTCGCCCCGCTCCCGCACGGCCGGCCACTGCGTGCGCCTGAGCATGATGGCCGCCACCGATCTCGCCGCCCTCGCCGATCAGGTGCGCGCCGCCGACATCGGCGTCATCGCCCTGCCGATCACCAACCTGTACCTGCAGGGATGGGATGCCGACCACGCCGTCCCCCGCGGAATCGCACCGATCGGTCGTCTGAAGGCGGCCGGCGTGCGCGTCGCGGCGGGAGCCGACAACGTCCGCGACCCCTTCAACCCGGTCGGTCGCTGCGACCACCTGGAGACCGCGTCGCTGCTCGTCAGCGCCGGACACCTCGCCCCCGACGCCGCGCTCGAAGCCGTGACCGCGGGGGCGCGCGACGTGATGGGCCTGCCCGCCGCCGGCCCCGTGCCGGGTGCGCGCGCCGACCTCGTCGCCGTGCGGGCCGAGTCCCTGGGCGACGCCGTCGCCTTCGCCAGCGCCGACCGCGTCGTGATCCACCGCGGCCGGCTCGTCAGCCGCACCACCGTCTCGACCGAGACCGCGGCATCCGTCCCCACCCGCTCCGCCGCACCCGCGACGGCGTCGTAACCCGCTCCCGACAGAAAGCGAGCGCCCCGTGACCTTGGCCTCTCCCGCCCCGGCAGCCGTCGCGGATCCCACCGCGCCCCTGCTGGATTTCCGCAACGTCGCCATGACGTTCCCCAACGGCACCACCGCACTCTCGGGTGTCGACCTCACCGTCGGTCGCGGCGAATTCGTCAGCGTCGTCGGGCCCTCGGGCTGCGGCAAGTCGACGCTGCTGCGCATCGCCTCGGGCCTGGAGTCGGCGAGCGAGGGCACCGCGACCGTCAACACCGACCGCATCGGCTACGTCTTCCAGGACGCCACGCTGCTGCCGTGGCGCGACGTGCGCTCCAACGTCGAACTGCTCGCCGAGCTCAACTGGCAGCCCAAGCGCGTGCGCGGGCCCAAGGCGCAGTGGGCGATCGACCTCGTGGGCCTCAACGGCTTCGAGAAGCACCTGCCCAAGCAGATGTCGGGCGGCATGAAGATGCGCACCTCGCTCGCGCGCTCGCTCACCCTCGACCCCGAGCTGTTCCTGTTCGACGAACCGTTCGGCGCTCTCGACGAGATCACCCGCGAACGCCTCAACGACGAGCTCATCAAGATCTTCGTCGCCCAGCGCTTCGGCGGACTCTTCATCACCCACTCGGTCTCCGAGGCCGTCTACCTCTCCACCAAGGTCGTCGTGATGTCGGGTCGCCCCGGCCACCTCGTCGACACCTTCGAGGTCCCCTTCGACCTGCCCCGCGACCCCGAGATCCGCTACACGGGCGAGTTCGCGAAGCTCGTCGGCGAGGTCTCCCACGCCCTCCGGGAAGGACACTCATGAGCACCACCTCCGCAGAACCGGTCGTCGCCGCGTCCGACGCGTCCCCGGCATCCCCTCCTCCGCCCGTCGAACCGCCCCGCCCGCGCGCGAGCGCACGCCGTCGTGGCTTCGGCGCTAACGCAGCCCTCGTGGGTCCGCCCCTCGGTGTTCTCGTCGTGCTCATCGGCGCCTGGTACGGCGTCTCGATCGCCCTGAGCGCCTCGGGCAAGGGCTTCCTGCTCCCGATGCCGCACGAGATGTTCACCCTCGGCTTCTTCGACCCGCAGGTCGGTGCCGACATCTGGGTCGCGCTGTTCCGCACGACCGGCGTCGCGCTGACCGGACTCGTGATCGCGATGGTGATCGGCATCGGCTGGGCGATCGCGATGTCGATGGCCCGGTGGATCGAGCGCTCCACCTACGCCTACGCGGTGGTGCTGCAGTGCATCCCGATCCTCGCCCTCGTGCCGCTGGTCGGCTTCTGGTTCGGCTACGAGTTCCTCGCCCGCGTGATCGTATGCGTCCTGATCGCCCTGTTCCCGATGGTGTCGAACACCCTGTTCGGTCTGCAGTCGGTCGACAAGTCGCAGCGCGAGCTGTTCCGCCTGCAGAAGGCGGACCGGTGGACGGTGCTCACCAAGCTCACCCTGCCCGCGGCGCTGCCCTCGATCTTCGTCGGCATGCGCACCTCGGCAGGACTGTCGGTCATCGGCGCGATCGTCGGCGACTACTTCTTCCGCCGCGGCGAACCGGGCATCGGCTCGCTGATCGCCAACTACCAGTCCCGCCTGCAGAGCGCCGAACTGTTCGCCGCGATCCTCGCCGCCTGCCTGCTCGGCGTGGCGATCTTCGCCCTTTTCGGCTGGCTGTCGAAGGCGGCCGTCGGCCGCTGGTACGACAGCACGCTCTGACCTGATCCCGGATGCCACGCCTCCCTCGCACGCGAGGTGCGGGGGGCGGTGTCCGGCGTTCCCGAAAACCCGCACCCGAGAGCTCCACCGTCACAGAAAGCGAACCAGCATGCAGCGCTCCACCCTTCTTCGCGGCACCGCCGTCACCGGCGCCGTCGCGATCGCCCTCACCCTGACCTCCTGCGCCGGTAGCGCGGCCGAGAGCGCCCCCGCCGCCGATCTGCAGATCGGCTCCGTCGACCTCTCGGCGGACTGCCCCTCGACCGTCGTCATCCAGACGGACTGGAACCCCGAGGCCGAGCACGGTCACCTCTACGAGATGATCAAGGACGACTACACGATCGACGCCAACACGAAGGCGGTCACCGGCCCGCTGATGTCGGACGGCGAGTACACCGGCGTCAACCTCGAGATCCGCGCCGGAGGTCCCGCGATCGGCTTCCAGACGGTGTCGGCGCAGATGTACCAGGACGACAAGATCACGCTCGGCTACGTCAGCACCGACGAGGCGATCCAGCTCTCGGGCACCACGCCCACCAAGGCCGTGTTCGCTCCCCTTGACATCAGCCCGACCATGGTGATGTGGGACCCCGCCACCTACCCGAACGTCAAGACGGTGGATGACGTCAAGAGCGCCCTCGCGGCGACCGGCGGCGTGTGGCGCTACTTCGACGGCTCGGCGTACATCGAGTACCTCAAGAGCGCGGGCCTGGCCGACTCGGCCATCCTCGACGGCTCGTACGACGGAACGCCGTCGAACTTCGTCGCCGCCGGCGGCAAGGACATGCAGCAGGGCTTCGCCTCGGCCGAGCCGTACGTGTACCAGAACGAGGTCTCGGCGTGGGGCAAGCCCGTCGACTTCGCGCTGATCCACGACGCCGGTTGGCAGACATACCAGTCGTCGGTGTCGGTCAAGGCCGGCGACTTCGACAAGCTGAGCCCCTGCCTCGAGAAGCTCGTCCCCGTTCTGCAGAAGGCGGGCGTGGCGTACTACAAGGACCCGTCCGCCGCGAACGACCTGATCCTGAAGCTCGTCGACGAGTACGCCACCGGCTGGACCTACACGCAGGGTGTCGCGGACTACTCGGTCAAGACGCAGGTCGACCTGGGCCTCGTCGGCAACGGCCCCGACTCGACTTACGGCAACTTCGACGAGAGCCGTTTCGACGACTTCTTCACCAAGGCGAGCAAGGTCTACACCGACCTCGGCACCCCGCCGGCGTCGGGCTACACCCCGGCCGACCTGTACACGAACCAGTTCATCGACACGTCGATCTCGTTCTGACCCGACGGCCCGGTCCGCCTCGTGCGGGCCGGGCCGTCCGCGGGGCCGCACCCGCAGGCCCCGCCCCCGCGCCTTGCCCCGGACACAACGCAGGAGATCCGACGCCCGACACCCGGCCCGATGCCGGCCCGGCGCACGCGATCGGTTTGACCGACGAGAAACTCCTGCGTTGTGCACCGTCGCCGCGAAAGCCGTGGCATCCACCCCCACCCGTTCCACCCGGAGACACCCCATGAGCGACACCGCCACCCGCGTCCTCTCCCTCGAGGACGAACTGCTCGACCTGCTCGGCCCCGCGGCCGTCAGCACCGAACCGCGCGTGCGCGAACGCGCCAGCGTCGACGGCTCGCCCATGTCGCCGATCATCGCGGCGAAACTGCCCCTGGGCCTGGCCGACCTCGTGGTGTTCGCCGAGAACGCCGAGCAGATCGCCACCGCGGTCGCCGCGGCCGCCCGCCACGGCGTCCCCGTGACCGTGCGCGGCAAGGGCACCGGCAACTACGGCCAGGCCATCCCGATGCAGGGGGGCCTCGTCATCGACACCACGCGCGCCAAGGCCATCGTCGAGGTCGGCGACGGGTTCATCACCGCCGAAGCCGGCACCCCGATGGTGCTGCTCGAGCAGGCCGCGTGGGCGGCCGGGCAGGCCCTGTGGATGTACCCCTCGACCGCGCAGTCCACGATCGGCGGCTTCCTCTCGGGCGGCTCGGGCGGCACCGGGTCGATCGAGCACGGCTCGAACGACCGCGGCTTCGTCGCCGCCCTCGACGTCGTGCACGCCGACGGCAGCGACGAGATCATCCACGTCGAGGGCGACGAGGCCCAGAAATACGTGCACAACTACGGCACCGCCGGTGTCATCGTCCGCGCGACCGTCCGCCTCGAGCCGCTGCGCGAATGGCGGGGCCTCTGGGCGAGCTTCCCGGACTTCGCGGGAACCCTCTCGGTGGTGCAGACCATCGGCAACCTCGACCCCTCGCCGCGGCTGGTCTCGGGCGACGGGCCCGAGATCTCGGCATCCCTCCCCTCCGACGAGGCCATCCCCGCGGGACGCTCCAGCCTGCGGGTGATCCTGGATGCCGCGCAGATCGACGACGTGACCGCGATCATCGAGGGCGCGGGCGGCCGCGTCGAGGCCGTGCGCGAGGGACCGCAGGCCAGCATCCGCCTGTCGATGCTGAGCTACAACCACCCGATCGAGTGGTACCAGAAGAGCCAGCCGCACGAGGTGTTCCACCTCGAGGTGGCCGGAGCACCCCTGGCCGACGACATCGCGGCGGTCGAGGCGGTGTTCCCCGGCTCGCACCTGCACATCGAGTCGACCAAGGCGTTCCCGATCGGCATGCTCGCCGCGCCCTACGTCAGCGAGGAGGACGTGTACCGCGGCATCGCCGCGCTGAACGCGATCGGTGTCGGCGTGCACAACCCGCACCAGTGGAACGTCGACTTCAACGTCGAGCAGACCGTCGAGACCGCGCGCGCGACCGACCCGAACGGGCTGCTGAACCCCGGCAAGCTCGACCCCGACTACGCCGGCGCGCGCAAGGGAGCGATCATCTCATGACCCGTCTGCTGGCCGAGCTGAGCGGACCCGCCGCCGCCGAGGCCCTCACCGAAAAGTCGATCGTGGTCCTGCCCACGGGCGCGATCGAGCACCACGGTCCGCACCTGCCCCTGGCGACGGATGCCATCGTGGCCGAGGCCTCCGCGACGGCCGCCGTGGCACGAGCCGCGGCGCAGGGCCTGGACGTCTGGCAGCTGCCCACCCTGTCGATCACGAAGTCGGACGAGCACTCGTGGGCGCCAGGGACGCTGTGGCTCACGCCCGAGACGATGATGCAGACGATCGTCGACATCGGCCGGTCGCTGCTGACGACCCGCGCCCGCACGCTCGTCTTCCTCAACGGCCACGGCGGGAACGTCGCGCTGCTGAACGTCGCGAACCGGGAGCTGCGCCGCCGCTTCGGCCTGCGGACGTTCTTCATGCCCGCCGCCCGCGTGCCCTCGTTCGACGGCACCGACGGGGGTCCGAACGAGCACGGCACCGGCATCCACGCCGGACACGGCGAGACGAGCATGATCATGCACCTGCGCCCGGAACTGGTGGATGCCACGACGTTCGAGGCCACGGTGCCCGCGCACATCGGCGACTTCCGGCACATCGGCTTCAACGGCAAGCCCGTCACGTTCGGGTGGCTGTCGAACGACTTCGGACCGACCGGGGTGCTCGGCGACCCGACCGGCGCGAACGCGGCGCACGGTGCGCAGCTGTTCGAGGACAGCGTGTCGTTCGTCGTCGAGGCGCTCGAGGAGATCAGCCGATTCGACTACACGGCGTGAGGGGTTCGGGGCGGGCACGACTCCTGCAGACCCGGACCTTCGACCGGGCGACGGGCGGCCGCGCGCCACAACGCAGGAGATGCGCACCGCCGCAGCCGTCATCACGCGGTCTCCGCGGTTCGGTGGGCGCGGTTCTCCTGCGTACGGTCCGGCCCACCCGCTGCGCCACGGCCCCCGCCGACTTCCTCTCCCCCGGCGGGGGCGGGGGCGTCTCGCGCCTCACCGTGACACAACGCAGGAGTATCCGTCGGGATCGCCCGCGACGGAGGGACGACGCGGGCACTGCAACCAACGCCTTGTCGGATCTCCTGCGTTGCGTCCCACACGGCGGGGTGGGGATGCCGTGAGCCCGACGACGAACGAGGCACGGGGCGTCCGAGCCTACGGGCAGGTGCTGCGCCTGCCCGGGGCGCGGAGCTTCGTCGCCGCGGGCATCCTCGCGCGTTTCCCGCGGGCGACGCTGTCGCTCGGCATCATCCTGCTGGTGTCCTCCGCGACCGGCAGCTTCGCCTCCGCGGGAATCGTCGTCGCCCCGCTCGTCGGCGGGATGGCGGTCGCCGCTCCCCTGTGGTCGTCGCGCATGGACCGGCACGGCCAGGCCCGCGTCATCCTGATCTCGCTCGGATGCCTCGTGCTCGCGGCATCCGGATTCCTCGCCCTCGTGCTCACGGGGGCGCCGTTCTGGACGTGGCTCGTGGCCGCGTTCGTGACGGGGGCGGCGACACCGGATCTGACCTCGGCCGTGCGGGCGCGGTGGACCGTGCTCGCGCCGGAGTCGCAGCGCACCCCCGCTCTCGCGCTCGAGACGATCGCCGATCAGATGGTGTTCATCTCGGGGCCGCCGGCCATCACCGCGGTGGCCGCCGCGATCGATCCCTCCGTGGCGATGCTCGGCTCGCTCGGGCTCGGAGTGATCGGCGGGGTGTGGCTGGCCGCCCAGCGCGGCACGCAACCGGCGCCGACGCCGCGCGGTCCCCGGCGCGGGTTGGTGCTGCCCCCGGCGGGCGTGATCCCGATCGCGATCGCGTGCATCGCGCTGGGCGGGGTGTTCGGATCTTTCGACGTCAGCCTGGTCGGCTGGGCGGAGATGAGCGAGCGGCCGTGGCTCGCGGGCCCCGCGTTCAGCGCGCTGGCCGTGGCGATCGCGATCGGCTCGGTCGTCACCGGGGCGCGGACGTGGAGGCTCTCCCCCGCCGCGCGCTACATCCTCTTCGCGGCGCTCGCCTGCGCCGTCGCCCTCGTCCTGCCGTTCGCGCAGGGCTCGGCTCCGGTGCTGTTCGGGGCGATCCTGCTGCTGGGGCTCGCGGTCTCGCCGGTCATGGTGTCGGGGATCCTCGTGGCATCCGCCCGGGCTCCCGAGGGGCGCGTGACCGAGACCCTCGCGTATCCCACCGCCGCGATGTCGCTCGGCGTTCCGATCGGCGGCGTGATCGCCGGAGCGGCCCTGGATGCCACCGGCCCCGCGACCGCGCTCACCACCATCGCGGTGGCCCTGGCCCTCGCCGCCGTCGTCGCCGCGGTCGGCGAGGCGCTGCTGCGCGCCGCGGGCGCGCGGGCGGCGCGGGTGTGAGGCCCGGGCGGCGCGCGGGCCGGGGCGGCCGCCCGACCCGCGAGACTGCATCCTGCTGACAAGTCGGTGTCAGAATGTCGCCGAGTTGTCAGCGGAGTGCTGTCTCGCGGCTCAGACCACCCGCGCGAGGGCGCCGCTCAGGTGGCGCAGCACCGAGACGTGCCCGTCGTCGGGGTGCAGCTCGAGCGTCGCCCGCGGCAGGACGGCGGCGAGAGCTCGAGCGTGCGGGGGCGGGATCACCCGATCGCACTCCCCCTGGACGAGCAGAACGGATGCCGCCACCTCCGCCGCCGCGAACCCCCAGGGCCGGGTGAAGGCGAGGTCGTCGTCGATGAGGCCATCCGGCCCGTCGGCGCCGGCCGCTCCGGCGTCCACCCCGAGCGACGCCCACTCCCCCCGCAGCGCGGCATAGTCGGCATCCACGAACTGCGCCGGATCGAACTCGTCGGTCGCGGCGAAGCGGCGCCTCTCGTCCTCGCCGACCGCGGCGGCACGGAGTCCCCCGGGCGCCTGCATGCCGGCGAACCACCACGGCTCGTCGATGAACGGCGCGGGCGACGCGAGAGTCACCACCGCGCGGACGTGCCGCGGCATGACCGCGGCGCACGCGAGCGCGTGCGGTCCGCCGCCCGAGGCTCCCACCGAGACG
>NZ_CAJYPF010000227.1 GCF_913776565.1 uncultured Microbacterium sp.
TAAGCCTCTCAGCGCCGATGGTACTGCAGGGGGGACCCTGTGGGAGAGTAGGACACCGCCGGACTTCTTTTCAGCCGAAATGGCCACCCAACGCTGGGTGGCCATTTCGCATTTACGGGGCAGTTTCCTTCCGGGCTGAAGCGCTGGTCGACAGCCTCGACACGAGCCGGGGCCCGAGGGCATCCGAGACCGCCCGCCCCGACGCTCGACCACCCCCGCGACATTCATCTGGCGCCCCCGAGAGACCCACGGCTACGCTGTCCCCACCTGCCGGAAGGACGCGCCATGCTCTTCGCTCACCTGGGATCGGAACCACGGATCCACCCCTCCGCCGTCGTCGCACCGACGGCGGTCATCAGCGGCGACGTGACCGTGGGCGCCGGCTGCCAGATCCTGCACGGGGCGGTCGTCACCGCGGAGGGGAGCCCCATCCATCTGAGTGAGAACGCGATCGTCATGGAGAACGCCCTCGTGCGAGCCAGTTCGACGCATCCGGTGCACATCGGAGCGCATACGCTGATCGGGCCCATGGCGAGCATCGCGGGAGCCGACGTGGGCGAGGAGGTTTTCCTCGCGACGGGGACTCGGGTGTTCAACGGCGCCGAGATCGGAGCCGGCAGTGAGGTCCGCATCAACGCTGTCGTGCATCTGCGAACCGTCCTGCCCCCGCAGACGATCGTGCCGATCTCATGGGTGGCGGTGGGTGATCCTCTCCGCATCCTGCCGCCGGATCGCCACGAGGAGATCTGGGTGGCGCAGAGAGAGCTGGACTTCCCGGGCTACGTGTTCGGCCTGGACCGCGAGACGCCCGATCTCATGGTGCAGCTCACCGAGAGGTATGGTCGCAGTCTCGCTCGGCACGCCGCCGACCGTCGCATCGACTGATTCCGCCGGGCCGCGGCGACCCGGCGGCGCCGCACCGTCGTGCGGACGCGCGGCGGGCGAGGCTGTGCCCGTGGTGCCGACATTGGCGTGCCGTACCCGGCTCCACACGACTGTCACGCAGGAGCCCAGGAGCACCGCGAGGACGACGGAGCGCCGGCCCCCATGGGGGAGCCGGCGCTCGGATGATCGGACGGATGCCGCTCAGCCGGTGTTCTGCAGCCCGGCCGCAACGCCGCTGACCGAGAGCAGCAGCAGGCGCTGGTGATCGGCATCCGGAGTCGGGTTCTCACCGTGCGTGTCGCGGAGCGCGCGCAGAGCGCGAAGCTGCAGCAACGACAGCGCGTCGACGTACGGGCTCCGCATCTTCACCGCGCGCTGCAGCACCGGCTTGTTGCCCAGCAGATCGCCGGCCGTGATGCGCTCCACCCAGGATCGAGTGAGCAGCATCTCGTCCATGACGAGCTGGGCGAGGTCGTCGCGGTCGCCGAGTGCGAGGTATCGACGGGCGATGCGCTCGTCGGCCTTCGCCAGGCTCATCGCGACGTTGTCGATCATCGTGCGGAACAGCGGCCACCGTTCATAGGCCTCGCGCAGGCGCTGCTCGTCGGCGACGGCATCCAGGGCCGTCCCCAGACCGAACCAGCCCGCGAGGTTGATGCGGGCCTGCGTCCACGAGAACACCCATGGGATCGCGCGCAGGTCCTCGAGCGACTCCACCGACAGCCCGCGGCGCGCGGGACGAGACCCGAGGGCGAGGTGGCCGAGCTCTTCCATCGGGGTGACCGTCGCGAACCAGGGGGCGAAGCCCGGCGCCTTGACGAGGGCGAAGAAGCGCTCGCGCGAGGCGACGTCCATCGTCTGCGCGACGTCGGCGAAGGCCTCGGCGGCTCCGCGGTTGCGGTGTTCGATCGAGGGCGACGACGCCGTGAGCACCGCGGCGGCGACCTGGTCGATGTGACGCATCGCGATGTCGGGGTCGCCGTACCGCGCGAAGATGACCTCGCCCTGCTCGGTGAGCTTGAAGCGGCCGTCCACGGAATGCGGCGGCTGCGCCAGGATCGCCGAGTTCGCCGGGCCGCCGCCGCGACCCAGGGCACCGCCGCGGCCGTGGAACAGCGTCAGCTCGATCTTCTCGGCCTCGGCCCACGTCGCGATCTTCGCCTGTGCCTCGTACAGGGCGAGGTTGGCGGCGACGGGGCCGACGTCCTTCGACGAGTCCGAGTAGCCGAGCATGACCTCGAGGCGGCGGCCGGTGGCATCCAGACGATCCACGAACGCGGGATGCGACACGATCTCGGCGAGGATGCCGGGTGCGGCCTGCAGGTCGGCGAAGGTCTCGAACAGGGGGATGACGTCGAGGACCGGCGGCTGCTCGCCGGGGCCGACGGCATAGCCGGCGAGCTCGTGCACGTTCGCGAGGTCCTGCGCGGACTGCGTGAACGACACGATGTAGCGGCCCGCGGCGCGGGGGCCGAAGCGTTCCTGGACGAAGGCGATGGAGCGGAACACCTCGAGGACCTCTTCGGTCAGCTCGCTGCGGACACCGCCCGCGCGCAGCTCGTCGAGCACCTTGCGGTGGACGGCGGAGTGCTGACGGACCTCGAGTTCGGTGAGGTGGAAACCGTAGGTCTCGACCTGCCAGACGAGGCGCTGCAACGCCCCGTACGCCTGACGGGCCGCGCCGGCCGCGACCAGGGAGTCCTGGACGGTGCGCAGGTCGGCGAGCAGGTGCTCGGGGTCGCGGTACGCCAGATCCGCGTTGCGGGTGCGGGTCGCGGCGATCTTGCGCGCGAGCAGCAGCAGGATTCGGCGGTGCGGCTCGTCGGGGGAGCGTTCGGCGATCTCGGCCGCGGCGTCCTCGTCGGCCGCGCGCAGGCGGTGCCACAGCGAGAGCAGAGCGTCGCTGGGCGGTGTGGTCTCGGCATCCAGGGTCAGCCCGCGACCCACGCGCTGCGTCGTGCGCTCGAGGCCCAGGAGCACGTGCTCGCTGGCGATCGCGGCGGCCTTGCGCGTGACGGATGCCGTGACGAAGGGGTTCCCGTCGCGGTCGCCGCCGACCCAGGAGCCGACCCGGACGAACGGCTTCACGATCGGAGCGCGGGCGCCGGCGTTATCGCCCTGGAGGATGTCGTCGATGCGTCGGTACACGCGCGGGACGGCGGTGTAGAGCGTCTCGTCGAACACGGCCATGACCGAGCGCACCTCGTCGACCGGCGACGGCTTCTCGCGTCGCAGGGGAGCGGTGCGCCAGAGCGTGTCAATCTCTTCGAGCATGCGACGCTCGGCACGGCGCGCGTTCGCGTCGTTGCCGGCCGCGTCGTCGTGCTCGGCGAGCAGCTCGGAGAGGCGGCGGATGCTCGTCGAGATCGCCCGGCGTCGCGCCTCGGTGGGGTGCGCGGTGAACACGGGGTGGAAACGCAGGGACTGCAGGCGCGCGAGGGCGGTCTCTTCGCCGACCTCGCTCGACAGGCGCTCATAGGCGGCGGCGATCGTGTCGGGAGTGCCGGAGCGGGAGGGCCGGTCGCCGCGCTCGCGCAGGACGCGGACGCGCTGGTGCTCCTCGACGAGGTTGACCAGGTGGAAGTACGCCGTGAAGGCGCGCGCCACCTCGTCGGCGCGTTCGATCGAGAAGCCGTCGGCGATCGCGGCGGCCCTCTCGAACGCCTCGGGCGTCTCGTCGGTGTAGGCCTGGATCGTCGCCGTCCGCAGACGTTCGACGTCGTCGTACAGTCCGGGGGAGCCGCTCTCTCGCAGCACTCGGCCGAGGAGCGAACCGAGAAGGCGCACGTCGGCGCGCATCTGTTCGGGCAGTTCTTGGCCGGCTTCGAAGCGGCCCACGAGGTCGATGGCCTCGGTCGGGGTCAGTTCACGCACACGCCCCAGATTATCGGCGTCGCGTGTCGAGCAGATGACGCGCGACGCGTCCCGTCGTCATCCGCTCCCGTACGCAGGAATTCCTCCGGCGGGCGGGCGGGGTGCAGCGATATTCGGCCGACCTGCTCGGTGGTGTGCGGAAAAGTCCTGCGTTGCGCATCCGGGAGCGACCACGCGGGGGATACTCGGCACAGCGGCCCTGCGCCGCCGGGGAGGGAGACGCCGTGACCGAAGACGCCCTGAGGGCAGCCGCCGAGACGATGCACGCGGTGCGCGAGCGCTGCGTCTGGACCCAGCGGATCGACCACCGCGATCTCGTCCCCTATCTGGTGGAGGAGAGCGCCGAAGTCATCGACGCCGTCGAAGCGGGCACGCGTGCCGACCTGCGCGAGGAGCTCGGCGACCTGCTCTGGCAGGTACTGTTCCACGCCGAGATCGCGGCCGGAGACCCCGAGGACCCCTTCGACATCGACGACGTCGCGCGGGGGCTCACCGAGAAGATGGTGCGGCGTCACCCCCATGTGTTCGCGGGGGCCGTGGCATCCACCCCCGAAGAGGTGCTCGTGCACTGGAACGCCGCGAAGGCCGCCGAGAAGCGCGAGCGCACGAGCGTGCTCGACGGGGTCAGCGACCACATGCCCTCACTCGCTCTCGCGCAGAAGGTGATCGGGAAGGCGGAGCAGGTCGGGGTGCCCGCACCCACTCATCACCTGGCGGACCCCGAGACCGAGGCCGAACTCGGCGATGCGCTGCTGACGCTCGTGCAGTTCGCCCGCGTGCGGGGCTGGGACGCCGAGCGCGCCCTGCGCGAGCGCCTGCGCGCCCTGCGCGCCGACGTGCGCGCCGCCGAGACCGCCGCCGGTTGAGCGCGACGCCGGGAGTCCACCCGCCGCGCGGGGGAGCCGGCCGATCCTGGAAGAATGGGACCGTGGCATCCGTGAACCCGCCGCGCGGAATGCGCGACTTCCTCCCCGCTGACAAGGCCCGTCGCGAGCGCGTGCTCGCCGTCATCCGCGAGCGCTACCGCGCGCACGGGTTCGAAGAGATCGAGACCCCGGTCATGGAGGAGTACGGGCGCCTGCACGCCGGTCTCGGCGGCGACAACGAGAAGCTGTCGTTCAGCATCCTGAAGAGGGGGATGGATGCCGAGGGCATCCGCGCCGCCGCGGACGACCCGGCCGCCCTCGCCGACCTCGGCCTGCGCTACGACCTCACGGTTCCCCTCGCGCGTTTCTACGCCTCGAACCGGGCGCAGCTGCCCACGGTGTTCCGTGCGATCCAGATGGCCCCGGTCTGGCGGGCCGAGCGTCCGCAGAAGGGCCGCTACCGCCAGTTCCTGCAGTGCGACATCGACATCATCGGCGACGCGACCTCCCGCGCCGAGGCGGAGCTGATGATCGCGAGCCTCGACGTTCTCGACACGCTCGGGCTCGAGGGCGGGTCGATCCGGGTGAACGATCGCCGCGTCCTCGACGCGATGTTGGACGTCTTCGGTTTCGCGTCCGACGAGCGCCCGGGGGTGCTCATCACGATCGACAAGCTCGACAAGGTCGGCCCCGCGGGTGTCGTCGCCGAACTTCGCGACCGCGGGGCGGATGCCGCGGCCGTCGACGCCCTCGCGGCCTACCTCGACCGACCCGTCGTCACGCCGACCTTCGACGACGCCGGGATCCGCGCGGCTCTTCCCGCCGGCATCCCGGACGAGGTCGTCGCCCACCTCGTCGCGCTCGGCGAGACCGTCGCGGCCGCGCGAGGGGCGGACGCGCCGCTGGTGTTCGACCCCTTCCTCGTGCGGGGAATGGGGTATTACACCGGCACGATCTTCGAGCTCGCCCACCCGAGCGTCGACTACTCGCTCGGCGGCGGTGGTCGGTACGACGGCATGATCGGACGTTTCCTGGGTCAGCAGGTACCGGCGGTCGGATTCTCGATCGGCTTCGAGCGCATCGTCGACCTGCTGCCCGACGCCGATGCCGACGGCGAGCGGTCGGTGGTGCTCGTGCACGATCGCGACGTGCCGCTGGACCGTCTTCTCGCGCTGAAGGCGCGACTCGTCGGCGGGGGCGCCCGCGTGCGCGTCGAGCAGCGGGCGAAGAACATGAAGGCACTGCTGGAGCGCTCGGCGGCGGACGGGTACACCTCGTTCGCGTCGGTCGGAACCGACACCACCGTCGACACGCTGGAGATCAAGCCGCTCTCCTGAGGTCGATCCGTTCCCGGCGGAGATACGGGATGCCGGGAGCCCGACGTCCTCGTGGCGTCACGACGCGTCCACCCGGCGTTCACCACGGGCAGGTGTCATCGGAGGATGCGCGCGCGTCGTCCCGTGACCCTGACCGCCGCCTCGACGGTCGCCGTTCTCGGCGCGACCGCCGTTGCCCTGCGGACGCTCATCTCTCGGCAGGCGGCGATCGCGCGGCGTCGGATCGGCAAACCGCTGGGTGAGCAGGCGCTGGACGCCGACCGCGTGTGGCGGCGCAAGAAGCATCCGGGGCGGCCGGTCGACCTGCTGCTGCTGGGCGACTCGATCGCGGCGGGCCTCGGCGCGGGGCATCGCCGCGACACGCTCGGTGCGCGCCTGGCCAAGGGCGTCGCGCGAACGGCGGGACGCCCCGTGCGGCTGCGCACCGCGGCGGTGGTCGGATCGGAGACCTCTGCCCTCGCCGCGCAGCTCGCGTCGCTGCCCCCGGGCTATCGCGCCGACATCGCGGTCATCGTCGTCGGCGGCAACGACGTGACGCACCGCATCCCCGCCGCACGCGCCGCGGAGCAGCTCGCCGACGTCGTTCGCGCCCTTCGGGCGGACGGCATCCCGGTGGTGGTGGGCACCTGCCCCGACCTCGGCACGCTGCGGGCGATCCCGCAGCCGCTCCGTGCGCTCGCCGCGCGCTCGTCCCGCCAGCTCGCCGCGGCGCAGGGGAGTGCCGTGCACCGCGCCGGCGGACGGGTCGTCGCTCTGGCCCGCGCGGTCGGGCCGGTGTTCGCGGAACGTCCGGACGAGATGTTCAGCGTCGACCGCTTCCACCCGAGCGCCCTCGGCTACCGCCGGACCGCCGAGGCCCTGCTGCCCGCGGTTCTCGCGGCGCTCCCGGATATGACCCCAACCGGGCGAAACTCCTGAGATTTCACGGCCTCCACCGGCGTCGCCACGGAATCCTGTGGTGCGGGGTCAGCGCGCCCGCCAGAACTCAGGACTTCGGCTCTCCCTCGGCTGACCCATAGCCCGCGGTCGTACTCTTCCGGCACGCCTCCCATCGACTTCTTCCTCAGCACCTGGCGCGCCGATCCGATCGCCCTCGGCGCGATCTTCGCGGCATCCGTCGCCTACCTTCTCGGCGTGCGGCGCGTGCGTCGCCGAGGGGAGCCCTGGCCGCTGCGCCGCACGATCGGCTTCTTCGCCCTCGGCCTGATGCCCTACGCCGTGATCGAGCTCGGCTTCCTGGGGACCTTCTCGGCCGACCTGCGCTGGGCGTTCTCGACCCGGATCGCCCTGCTCATCTTCGCGGTGCCCGCGGGCATCGCCGCGGGGCGCCCCCTCGACCTCGTCCCCGCGCGGGTGCGCGAGCGCGTCCTCGCGTCGCGCGTGACCCGGGTCATCGGCAACGCGATGGTCGCCACCATCGTCATCGCCGCGGTGTTCTGCCTCTTCCTCACGCCCGTGGCCGGCATCCTGCGCGTCGATCCGGTG
>NZ_CAJYPF010000228.1 GCF_913776565.1 uncultured Microbacterium sp.
CAGATCATCGCGCGCACCGGCCGCTATCGGATGTTCCCGATCCTGGGCACCGCGCTGATGTCGCTGGGCTTCTTCCTGCTGACCTTCCTGCAGTACGACAGCCCCTACTGGCACGTCGCGATCGCCATGCTCGTGATCGGGCTGGGCCTCGGCCAGCTCATGCAGACCCTGACGATCGCGAGCCAGAACTCCGTGGGCGTGCGCGACATGGGCGTGGCCACGAGCGGGTCGACGTTCTTCCGTCAGATCGGCGGAACGCTCGGCACCGCGGTGCTGCTGTCGCTGCTGTTCACCCTGATGCCTTCGAACATCATCGGCTCGTTCTCGGACCGCGGCACCCTCACCGATGCCCTCGACGCGGCGTTCGACCCGACCGTCTCGTCGGCCCCCGCGAACCAGAAGATCATGGACGCCATCTACACCCCGATCGTGACGCAGACCGAGGACGCGGTGACCCAGCAGGTCCAGCAGGGTGTGCAGCAGGCTCGGGATGCCGCGACCCAGGCCGTGGCCGCGCAGGTCGCCGCCGGGCAGCTCCCCGCCGCCGCGCAGGCTCGGGCGACCGAGGCCGCGATCGAGCAGGCGACGTCCGCGGCGGCCGCGCAGATCCAGCAGCAGGTCCCCGTCGCGCGCGTCGGCTCGGACGGATCCGTGAGCCTGGACTTCTCGAACGCCGGTGACCGCGCCGCGTTCGTCGACCAGGTCGCCACCACCCTCGAGGACCGCTTCACCGCGGGCGACGGCGGCACCGCGGTGGGCGGTTCGACGCTCGACGACACCTCGTTCCTGGTCGGCGCCGACGCCCGACTGACCAAGCCGTTCCTCGTGGGCTTCAACTCGTCCGCGACGACGGTGTACTGGACGGCGATGGGCGTGGTGCTGCTCGCCTTCGTGCTGGCGCTGTTCTTCCGCACGCCGCCGCTGCGCGCCAAGTCGGCGCTGCAAGAGGCCGCCGACGAGCGCCGCACCAAGAAGGACGAGGAGACCGCCGCCGACGAGGCGGCTGCGCAGACCGGCGCCCTACTCACCCCCTGAGCACGCATCCGGCATCCATGTCCCACTTTTGGTCGGCCGACAGGGCTCCAACCGACCAGAAGTGGGACATACACCGCCAAATGTGGGACGGGGGGGATGCCCGGACGCACGCTCAAACCCTTGTCCCACTTTTGGTCGATCGGCAGGGCTCCAACCGACCAGAAGTGGGACACACACCGCCAAAAGTGGGACGAGGGGGATGCTGAGACGCCGAAGGGCGGGCTGTCACGACACCCCGCCCCCCGGGGTCCTCAGACGGACTCGCGCGCCCGCAGGTCCTTGCGCAGGATCTTCCCCGACGCCGACTTCGGCACGACGTCGATGAACTCCACGCGCCGCACCTTCTTGTGCGGGGCGACGTGGCCGGCGACGAAGGCCATGACGTCCTCGGCCGTGAGGCCGGCGTCGGGCGCGGCCACGACGAACGCCTTGGGGATCTCCTCGCCGTCGTCTCCGCGCACGCCGATGACCGCGGCATCCTGGACCTTCGGGTGCGACAGCAGCAGGGCCTCGAGCTCGGCGGGGGCGATCTGGTACCCGTGGTACTTGATCAGTTCCTTGAGCCGGTCGACGATCGTGAAGTAGCCGTCGACGTGGTGCACGCCGATGTCGCCGGTGTGCAGGAAGCCGTCGGCGTCGAGCGTCTCGGCGGTGGCGTCGGGGCGGTTGAGGTAGCCGAGCATGACGTTGGGTCCGCGCACCCAGATCTCGCCCGGCGCGGTGAGGCCGTCATCGCCGTGCTCCTCGAGCTCCGCACCGGTCTCGGGGTCGACGAGCTTGGCGTCGCAGCCGGGGATGAGCACGCCCACCGAGCTGACCGGGAAGCCGGAGTCGGCGGGGATGGCGTGCGACACGGGGCTGAGTTCGCTCATGCCGTACCCCTGGTAGAACCGCGCCCCGATGCGCCGACCCGCGGTCTCGGCCGTCTCGCCGTCGAGCGGGGCCGCGCCGGAGAACACGCTGTGCACGCTCGAGAGGTCGAACTGATCGACCGCGGGGTGCTTGGCGAGCGCGACCGCGATCGGCGGTGCGATGAAGAGGAATGTGCAGCGGTGGTCCTGCACGACGCGCAGGAACTCCATCAGGTCGAACCGCGGCATAGTCACGAGCGTCGCGCGCTGGCGCAGCGCGAGGTTGAGCAGCACCGTCATGCCGTAGATGTGGAAGAACGGCAGCACCGCGAGGACGCGGTCGTCGGGGGTGATCTCGATGATCGGTCGGCACTGGTGCACGTTGGCGACGAGATTGCGGTGCGACAGCATCACGCCCTTGGGCACGCCCGTCGTCCCCGACGAGTACGGCAGCACGGCGACGTGGGTGGCCGGATCGAGCGACACCGCGGGCGGCGTGCGCCCCTCGCCGAGCAGCGCGCGCAGATCGGGATGACCCTCGGCGCCGTCGAGCACGATGACCTGATCGTCCGGGATGCCGATCGCCCGGGCCGCGGCGGAGGCCTGGGGCAGCAGGGGCGAGACGGTCACGAGCCAGGTGGCGGCGGCATCCCTCAACTGGTTCTCGATCTCGTGCGCGGTGTAGAGCGAGTTGATCGTCGTGATCGTCGCCCCGGCGCGCAGGATGCCGTGGAACACCGTGGCGAAGGCGGGGACGTTGGGGCACAGCATGGCCACGACCGAGCCGACCCCCACCTCGCGCGCGGCGAGCGCGCCGGCGAACGCGTCGACCTGGGCGCGCAGTGCGCGATAGGTCGTCTCGGCGCCGCCGGAGGGGTCGACCAGGGCGACACGGTCGAGGTCGGCCTCGTCGAGCGAGGCGAAGAGATAGTCGTAGATGCTCTGGTCGGGGATCTCGATGCTCGGGTACGGGCTCTGAAACACGGGTTCTCTCCCTCGAAAACGCGGGCGGCGTCATCGCCGTGCGCTCATCCTGGCACCGGTGGGACGCGGTGTCACCCGTGGCGACACCGGCTCTCGGTGGGCGCTCAGGTCACGGCGAGCACGACTCCGCCCGCGGCGCCCAGGATCACGACCGCCCACGCGGGGGCCTTGAACGCCGTCAGCAGCACGAAGCCGAGGGCCGCGAGCAGCAGGGGACCCGGCCCCGTGATCGCGGTGGTGAAGACGGGGGTGTACAGCGCGGCGCCCAGGATGCCGACGACCGCCGCGTTCGCGCCGCGCATCGCCGCGCGCACCCGAGGACGTTCGCGCACGGCGTCCCAGAACGGCAGCACGCCGACCAGCACGAGGAAGCCGGGCGCGAAGATCGCCGCCAGCGCGAGGCCCGCGCCGACCACGCCCCCGGGCCCGACGTCCGACACCGCGCCGAGGTAGGCCGAGAAGGTGAACAGGGGTCCCGGTACCGCCTGCGCCGCACCGTAGCCGCTGAGGAACGCCTCGGGCGAGACCCACCCGGTCTCGACGACCCCCGCCTGCAGCAGCGGCAGCACGACGTGACCGCCGCCGAACACCAGCGCGCCCGCGCGGAAGAACGCATCCGTCAGGGCCAGGGCACCCGATCCGGTCGTCGCCGCGAGAACCGGCAGCACCACGAGCAGGGCGACGAACAGCACCAGGCAGGCGATCGCGACGCCGCGCCGGACGCCGAAGGAGGGCAGGGCCGTCGGCGACGCCTCCTCGACCCCGCGCAGCAGCAGAACCCCCGCCAGGATGCCGACGGCCAGCGCCCCGAGCTGCCCCGGCGCCGCGGGCAGCAGCAGGGCCATCGCCAGCGCCACCACGGCGATCCCGGCGCGACGCGCGTCCGGCGTCAGCGTCCGGGCCATGCCCTGGACCGCGTGCGCCACGATCGCGACGGCGATGATCTTGAGCCCCGCCAACACTCCGACACCGATCGGACCGGCGACGAGCGCGGCACCCGCAGCGAACGCGACCAGCAGGATCGCGGACGGCAGGGTGAACGCGGCGAACGCCGCGAGCGCCCCGAGCGCCCCGGCGCGCTGCAGGCCCATCGCGAACCCCACCTGGCTCGACGCGGGACCGGGCAGGAACTGGCACAGCGCCACGAGATCGGCGTAGGCCCGGTCGTCCATCCACTTCCGGCGCACGACGAGATCGTCACGGAAGTAGCCGAGGTGCGCGATCGGACCCCCGAACGACGTCACCCCCAGACGCAGGAACGCGAGGAAGACCTCGCCGGGCGTCCCCGCGCGCGGCGCGGTCCGAGGCTGCATGACCCCATCCTCCCGCCGCGGGGGAAACACCGGGTGAACCTTACGAAAGGGGCAGGTCGAGCAGGGCGTCGACGAGTCGCAGCGTCCGCGACGTCGCCTCCTGGTCCGCCGCGATGTCGCGCCCCGCGACCGCGTCGCGGAAGAACGCGACCTCGCCCACCATCGGGTTCGACGGCGCATCGACGAGTGTCACCTCGGGCGCGCCCCCTCGCGGCGTGAGCACGAGCCGGCGCGGGGCGTCGATCGCGTCGATCCCGAGCGTTGCGTCCTCGCCCTGGATCTCGCTCGGCAGTCCCGTGTCGGTGATCTTCGACCACGCCACATCGGCGACGAAACCGTCGTAGGCGGCGAGCGCGCTGCCCGCCCCGTCGGTGTCCGAGGAGATCCCCACGCGGACGCCGCGAAGGCTCCGCGGGACGCCGAACAGCCGCACCAGCGCGTGCAGCGGATACACCCCCAGATCGCGAAGGGCACTGCCGCCGAGCGCCGGATCGAAGATGTTGGTCTGCTCGCCGGCGAGCACGTGGTCGTACCGGGCCGAGCGCTTCTCGTACCGCAGCGCGACACGACGGATCGTCCCGAGCCGCGGCAGCAGCGTCCGCACCGCCTCGAGGCCGGGATCGTAGGCGGTGCGCATCGCCTCGAGCAGCACGACGCCACGCCGGCGGGCGCGAGCGACCGCGGCATCCCAGTCCCCGCTCGACAGCACCGCGGGCTTCTCGACGAGGACCGGGATGCCGGCATCCACCGCCTCGTCGATCTGCGCGCGGTGCGCGGAGTTGGGGCTGGCGAGGTACACCGCGTCGACGTCCTCGGCGGCGAGCAGGGCGCTCAGGCCGACCGCGGTCCCCGGCGCGCCGATCTCGTCCGCGAACGCCCGGGCGCGAGCGGGATCGCGAGAGGCGACCCGCGAGACCTCGACGCCGTCGACCGCGGCGACGGCCTCGGTCAGACGCGCGGAGATGGAACTGGTGCCGACGATGCCGATGCGGATCATGCCTCCATCTTGGCGACAGTCCTCATCCGCGACCCGCGCACCCCGGTTCACGATTGCGTTCTCCGGCCTGGATAGGATCGCGGCACTCGCCACCCGAACCCGAGGCAGCATGACGACCACCCGAGCCCAGCGCCGTCGGCGCGCCTCCCGACGCGTCCGCGCGCGTCGCACCCTGGTCGCGGCGCTCGCCGTGGCCCTCATCGCGGGAGCCGTGACGGCGTTCGCCCTGACCCGCCCCGAGGCGCCCACGCCCGACGTCGCGGCCCCGGCCACGCCGAGCGCGACGCCGACGCCGACGCCGCTGACACCCGCGCAGAAGCTGCTGGCCGGCGCGACCGACCCGTACGCGTGCGCGGTGTCGTTCGCGGGCGACGGGATCGCCCTCGACCCCCAGCTCGAGTCGGAGGGCTCCCGCTACCAGTCGCTGCCGATTCCGCGCGCCGCGGGGCGCGTCTTCGCCGGGTGGTACGACACCGCCGCGGACGCCGGCGTCCTGACCACCGCCGCCCGACTCAACGGCGCCGACCTCGTCTCGTGCACCGCGCACGAGCGCGTACTGCACGCGGGGTGGACGACGCCCGAACGCAATGCGGCCGAGGATGCCGGCATCCCGATCCTCATGTACCACCAGTTCACGCAGAAGCCCGAGGGCGAGGACACCTGGCTGCACGGCAACTACGTGTACGTGCCGGACTTCGACGCGCAGATGGCGCACATCCAGCAGGGGGCCTTCTACCAGCCGACCTGGGACGAGATCAGCGCCTTCATCGACGGCGCCCTCTTCCTCCCCAAGCACTCCGTCGTCATCACCGATGACGATGCCGACTCCACCTGGCTGCAGTGGGCCGCCCCGATCGTGGCGCAACGCCAGCTGATGACGACGTCCTTCGTCATCACCTCGGCCCGCACCGAGCCGACCCCGAACCCCTTCGTCCTGCAGCGATCGCACACCCATGACATGCACCGCGCGGGCCCGAACGGCAAGGGTCGGATGGTCAACGACGACGCCGCCACGATCGCCGCCGACCTCGAGCAGTCGGCGCAGATCCTGGGGGCGAAAGAGGTCGTCGCCTACCCGTTCGGCCACTACGACGAGACGACGAAAGAGGGCGTGCGTCAGGCGGGATTCGAACTAGGACGTACCATTGAACCCGGATACGTGCGCATCGGCACCGACAAACTGGCGCTGCCCGTCATCCGCATCAACTACGGCACGACCGTCGACGAGCTCGCAGCGAAGATCGGGTGATCCGCCCCCGTCCTTCCGCGGATCGCGGAGCGGTTCCCACCGGGCGCTGGGGTGAACACCCGCTAGCTCCCAGGTAACTGCTCCACAATCCCAATTCGAGCACGCGTCGGCCGGTCTACGCTGTGTATTTCTGGCTATCGACGAAAACGCGAGCATTCCATGGACCTTTCCGTCATCGTTCCGACCTTCAACGAAGGTCCGAACGTCGCCGAACTCGTCCGCCGGACGTCCGACGCACTGACCGGTCGCCTGGTCGAGGTCATCTTCGTCGACGACTCCACCGACGACACCCCCGACGTCATCCGCGCCGTCGCCGCCTCCGCCGACATCCCCGTGCGCCTCATCCACCGCGACAACCCCGTCGGGGGTCTGGGCGGTGCCGTCGTCGAGGGCATCCGCGCGGCCGAGAGCAACCGCTGCGTCGTCATGGACGGCGACCTGCAGCACCCGCCCGAGGTCATCGCCGATCTGCTCGCTCGCGCCGAAGAGGGCGACACCGACGTGGTCGTGGCATCCCGCTACATCGCCGGCGGCACCTCGGACGGTCTCGCCAACGCCGTGCGCACCGCCGTGTCGCGCGCATCGACGCTGCTGACCAAGGCGATGTTCCCCAAGAAGCTGCACAACTGCTCCGACCCGATGACCGGGTTCTTCCTGGTGCACCGCGACTCCCTCGAGGTCGAGACGCTGCGTCCGCGCGGCTTCAAGATCCTGCTCGAGATCCTCGCCCGCAAGCAGATGCGCGTCGCCGAGGTGCCCTTCTCGTTCGCCCCCCGCTTCGCCGGCGAGTCCAAGGCCTCGTTCAGCCAGGGCATGCGCTTCCTCACGCAGCTCACTATGCTGCGCTTCGGCCGCATGTCGGCGTTCGCCCTCGTGGGCGGCCTCGGCGCCGTGGCCAACCTGCTCATTATGGGCGGGCTGCAGCTGCTCGGCGTGCAATACCTGATCGCCGCGATCATCGCGAGCATCATCACGATCGTGGCGAACTTCCTCGCCCTCGAGTACCTGGTCTTCGCCGACATGCGCGAAGAGTCCGGACTCATGCGCCACCGGTTCATCAAGTCGTTCACCTTCAACGGCATCGAGGCCATCGTGCGTATCCCCGTGATCTGGGTGCTCGTGAGCCAGGCGCACATGCCCAGCGTGATCGCCGCCGCTCTCACCCTCATCGCCGCGTTCGTGGTGCGCTTCGTGTTCCATGCGCTCGTCGTCTACGCCCCCAAGAAGAGCCGCGTCGGCCGCGCCGTCCGCGCCGTCGAGCCCCTCGAGGACGAAGTCACCGCCTGAGCCCGCGGGCCCCGGCATCGCGGGCCCCGGCATCCAGCGCCCGCCCGGCCGGGGCGGCGTACGCTGGAAACCATGTCCTCTGACGCAACGATCCGTATGTTCGGCGCCGACTGGTGCCGCGATTGCATCCGCACCAAGAAGCAGCTCGACGAGCTCGGCATCGACTACGAGTACGTCGACCTCGTCGCCGACCCGGCCGCCGCCGACGTCGCCAAAGAGATCTCGGGACGCACCAGCATCCCCGTGGTCGTCTACCCCGACGCCAGCCACCACGTCGAGCCCTCGAACGCCGACGTCGAGGCCAAGCTCCGCGAGCTCTCGCTGATCTGATCGGGTCCGCGTGACCCTCTCCGCCGCCCGGCCCGTCCGGCGGGCCCTCACCGGCGAGGTCGGAACGGCCCTGCCCCCGTTCGTCGACCACCACGTGCACCTGCACCTGATCGACGGCTCGTCTCTCGCGCGACGCGGGATCGCCGCGGTGGTCGACCTCGGCGGCGATCCGGTCGACCTCGCGCGGCGGGGCGTCGGCATCCCTCATCTGCGGTACGCGGGCGCCTTCCTGACCGTGCCCGGCGGGTATCCGTCGGGTCGGTCGTGGGCGCCCGCGTCGATCGTGTGCGAGGTGACCGACGCCTCGGCGCACCCGGGCGTTGCGGGTGGGGCGCGCACCGCCGTGGACGCGCAGGCGGATGCCGGGGCCTCGGTCATCAAGGTCGCCCTGCACGCCGACGCGGGACCCGTGCTCGACGACGCGACCCTGGCCGCGATCGTCGCCGCCGCCCGCACCCGCGGGCTCGCGGTGGTCGCGCATGCGCAGGGCGCGGGCCAGGTCGAGCGCGCCATCGACGCCGGTGTCGACGCGCTCGCGCACACCCCCTCGGACGCCCCGCTGTCGCGGCGGGTGCTCGCGCGCGCGGTGGCCGCGGGCCAGGCGTGGATCTCGACGCTCGACATCCACCGGGGTGCCGCCCGCGATCGCGCCATCGCCAACCTGCGGGCCTTCGCCGCCCGGGGTGGCCGCGTGCTCTACGGCACCGACCTCGGCAACGGCGACCTCCCGGTGGGCCTGAACCGTCGCGAGCTCCTCGCCCTGCAGGAGGCCGGCATCCGCGGCGACCGCTTGATCGACGCCCTGAGCGACCCGTGGCCCGCCGCCCCCACCGCCGGTCTGTCCACCTTCATCCCGGGCCCCATGCCCGCCGACCCCGACGACCTCGCCTCGTGGCTCAGCCGCGGCACGGTCGTCGCCACCGAGGAGCTCTCCCGTGTCGACTGACCCCTCCCCCGACTTCGGATCCGTCGACCGGCTCGAGGTCCCGCACCACCGCGACACCGTCCGGGACTTCGCGGCCGAAGCGGCCGCGCTCGACGACGCCGACCCGCTCGCCCCGCACCGCGACGCGTTCGTCGGCGCCGACTCCGCTCTGGTGTACTTCGACGGCAACTCGCTCGGTCGTCCCCCGCGCGCCACCGCCGAGCGGCTGTCGCGCTTCGTGATCGACGAGTGGGGCGGCCGCCTCATCCGAGGGTGGGACGAGGCGTGGATGCAGCTGCCGTTCGCGATCGGCGACCGCATCGGAGCGATCGCGCTGGGCGCGGCATCCGGTCAGACCGTCATCGGCGACTCGACCACGGTGCTGCTGTACAAGCTGTTGCGGGCCGCACTCGACGCGCAATCCGCGGCCGACCCCGAACGGGTCGAGATCGTCGTGGGGCGCGACGACTTCCCCACCGACCGCTACCTGGTCGAGGGCATCGCCGCCGAGCGCGGAGCGCGGGTCGTCTGGGTCGACGTCGATTCCTCGCGAGGGGTGGATGCCGACCTGCTTCGCGCGGCCGTGGGACCGCGGACCGCCGTGGTGCTGCTCAGCCACGTGTCGTACCGGTCCGGCTACCTCGCGGACGGACCGGAGCTGACCGCGATCGCCCACGAAGCCGGTGCTCTCGTGCTGTGGGACCTCTGCCACTCGGCGGGGTCGGTTCCGATGGACCTGGACGCCTGGGGCGTCGACCTCGCCGTCGGCTGCACGTACAAGTACCTCAACGGCGGGCCCGGATCCCCCGCGTTCGCCTACGTCGCGACGCGGCACCAGCACCGGCTCACGCAGCCCGTGCAGGGATGGATGGGCGCCGCCGACGTCTTCTCGATGGGCCCGGTCTATCGCCCCGCCGACGGTATGCGCCGCTTCCTGTCGGGAACACCGCCGGTGCTCGCCATGATCGCCATGCAGGACACCCTCGACCTGCTCGAAGACGCCGGGATCTCCGCGGTGCGGGCGAAGTCCGTCGCCCTCACCGACTTCGCGATCCGGGTGGCGGACGGCATCCTGAGCCCTCTCGGGGTACGCCTGGCCTCGCCGCGCGACGCGGCCGAGCGCGGCGGGCACGTGACGCTGTCGCACCCGGCCATGCGGGCTGTGACGGCACGGCTGTGGCGCGACGATGTCATCCCCGACTACCGCGACCCGCACGGCCTGCGGATCGGCCTGTCGCCGCTGTCGACGAGCTTCGTCGAGACGCTGACAGGCCTGCGTGCGGTCGAGGCGGCGGTGCGCGCCGAATCCTGACGGCCCCCGAGGGCTAGCCTCGGAGGGTGATCGATCCGCTCATCGTCGTCGTCGCCGGTGTGGTGGTGGTCGCCCTCGCCACCGTCATCGGACCGCGGTTCAACATCGCCGGCCCCCTGATCCTTCTCGCGATCGGCGCCGGGGTCAGCCTGCTGCCCTTCATCCCGCCGTTCGCGGTGAACCCCGAGATCATCCTGGTCGGCGTGCTGCCGCCCCTGCTGTACTCGGCCGCGGTGCAGCTGCCGGCCGTGGAGTTCCGCCGCGACTTCGCCCCCATCGCGGGACTGTCGGTGCTGCTCGTCGTATTCAGCTCGATCGTCCTCGGGCTGTTCTTCTGGGCCGTCATCCCCGGCCTGGGCCTCGCCCTGGGCATCGCGCTGGGGGCGATCCTGAGTCCGACGGATGCCGTGGCCACCTCGATCGCGAAACGCCTGGGCATCTCGCCCCGGGTCGTCACCCTGCTCGAGGGCGAGAGCCTGCTCAACGACGCCACCGCGCTGGTGCTGCTGCGCACGGCGACGGCGGCCGTGGCATCCGGATTCGCCTTCGGCGACGCCCTGGCCTCGTTCGCCTGGGCCGTCGTGGTCGCCCTCGCTCTGGGAGCGATCGTCGGCTGGGTCAACCTGCGGGTGCGCGAGCGGGTGTCCAACTCCGCCGCCAACACGGCGTTGAGCTTCACGGTGCCCTTCATCGCCTACCTGCCGACCGAGCACCTGGGCGGATCGGGCCTGGTCGCGGCGGTGGTGGCGGGCATCGTCACCGGGCAGGGGGCGGCCCGGCGCTTCACCCCCGAGCAGCGCATCAGCGACCGCTTGAACTGGCGCACGGTCGAATTGATCCTCGAGGGCGGCGTCTTCCTGGTGTTCGGCCTCGAGCTGAAGGACATCGTCATCGCGAACGTCCGCGCCGACGAGGGGCTGTGGCACGCCGCGTGGCTCGCGCTCTCGGCGCTCGGCATCGTGCTCGCGGTGCGCGCCCTGTACGTGTCGGCGCTCATCTGGGTGCAGGGTCGGCGGAGCCGCCGGCGTCTGCGCGCGGATCGCGTCGCGGGAGCGCGGGAGCGCCTGGACCGGTTCGAGCGGGCCTACCACGACGCTCCCGAACAGTTCGGCGCGCGTGCCGCGGATCCGGCGCGCACGGCACGCCGAGTGGGCTGGATGCGCACGCGCATCGCCCGCACCATGGCCGATCTCGACTACTACCGCGACACCCCGCTCGGCGCGCGACACGGCGCTGTGATCGTGTGGGCGGGCATGCGCGGTGTGGTGACCCTCGCCGCGGCCCAGACACTGCCCGAAGACCTCGGGCCCCTGCGCCCGCTGCTGATCTTCGTCGCGTTCCTCGTCGCGTTGTTCAGCCTCGTGCTGCAAGGGCTCACCCTGCCGCGCGTCGTTCGCGCCACGGGCCTCGCGGGCGAGGGCGGCGAAGGGCCGACACGCGAGGAGCAGCGCGCTCTCGACGCGGAACTGCGGGATGCCGCCGTCGCGGCGGTCCGGGCGGGCTCGCTGACGCGTCGCGACGGCGGGTCCTTCTCCCCCGAGCTGATCGAGCGGGCGGGGGCTCGACTCACGCAGCCGCCCGACGACGAGGCGTCGGCGCGCGTCCGCGACTTCCTGGAGCTGCGGCTGGCCTCGATCGAGGCGATGCGCCGTCGACTGCACACGGTGGGGCGCGACGGTCGATACAGCACGGCGGCGCTCCGGCACGCGCTGGCCGAGCTCGACGCCGATCAGCTGAGCCTGGAGCTGCGCATCGACGACGGCGAGGGCGACTGAGCGGAATAGCTCAC
The DNA here is from genome assembly GCF_913776565.1 of uncultured Microbacterium sp. Lineage (GTDB taxonomy): Bacteria > Actinomycetota > Actinomycetes > Actinomycetales > Microbacteriaceae > Microbacterium. Next base: position 12,073 of record NZ_CAJYPF010000228.1, read on the forward strand.
CACCGGCCCGGGTTTTCATTCACGTGCATGCGGTCGCCGCGAGAGCCGCGGCGACTCGACGGCCGGAGAGAAGATCACCCATGAGCAGGTTCACCCACAAGGTCGCGCTCGTCACCGGTGCCGGCAGCGGGATCGGCGCAGCCATCGCGCGCGGACTGGCCGCCGAGGGCGCCTCGGTCGTCGTCACCGACATCGATCGGGATGCCGCCGACTCCGTCGTCCGCCAGATCACCGAGGCGGGCGGAACCGCCGCGACGTTCGTGCAGAACACCGCGAACTGGGAGGACTCCCGGGCGGCCGTCGACTTCGCGCAGCAGACCTACGGCGGCCTGCACCTCGCCGTCAACAACGCCGGCATCGGCGGTCCGGCCGCACCCATCGGCGACTACGACGTCGACGCCTGGGACCGCGTGCGCGCCATCAACCTGGACGGTGTCTTCTACGGCCTGAAGTTCCAGCTGCCCGCCATCGTCGCCTCCGGCGGCGGAGCGGTCGTGAACATGGCATCCGTCCTGGGATCCGTCGGCATCGCGCAGAGCGCCGCCTATGTCGCCGCGAAGCACGCCCTGGTCGGGCTCACCAAGGTCGCCGCGCTGGAGTACACCGCCCAGGGTGTGCGCACGAACGCCGTCGGCCCCGGCTTCATCGACACCCCGCTCGTTCGCGCGAGCCTGTCGCCCGAGGCGCTGACCCACCTCGAGAAGGAGCACGCGACCGGTCGGCTCGGCACCGACACCGAGGTCGCGGCCCTCACGCTCTTCCTGCTGAGCGACGACGCCTCGTTCATCTCGGGCAGCTACCACCTGGTCGACGGCGGATACGCGGCGCACTGAGCCCTGCCCGGGTCGGCGGCTCGTGACGAGCCGCGGGCCCGGGCGCGAGAGATGGCCGGGCGCTTTCGCAGGGCCGTGAGGCACAATGGTCGCGGAGGTTCCCATGAGCGATTCGACACCGGCGCTGCCCTCGTCCGCGGGTGCCGCGCACGACGCTCACGTCTCGATCGAGCACGCGGCGGCCGAGTGCCCGCGGTGCTTCACCGAACTGCAGAGCGACCGGGACTGGTGGCGCGCCCGCCCCGCCGGTTCGCGCCTGGTCGGTCTCGTGGTCTCGCGTCCGGACATGCCGACCGTCAAGCAGCAGCGCGACGACCTGACGCGATTCGGAGTGCCGATCGAGGGCTTCCGGCACCCCGCTCCCGAGACCCTCGAGGGGTGGGTGGGCCGTCTCGATCGCTTCTTCGGAACCCTCACCCACGGTGACGTGCTCGTCGTGGCGAGCATCCACGCGCTGGGAATCACCCGCGAGGACGCCAATCGTGCCGTCGCCGACCTGCGGCGTCGCGGCGTGATCGTCAAGGTCCTGTCGCACGGCGAACGGCATCTGCACGACGCGACGGTGCCGTCGCGCGGCTGAGCGCCCCGAAACGGCCCGTACGCAACCGCGGGCGCCGACGCCGACACGCCACCGGTGCGGCCATGCGCACGGCGCGTCGCAGCGGACATCCGCACCTGTGCCCATGGTCTTTCGGCACGGCGTGCGACGCCGGTTCACACACGACGATGCCCCCGCGGACGGATCCGCGGGGGCATCGTGACGGAGGGATCAGCCCTGGGCGCGACGGTTGGTGCGCGGGTTGCGGGCGCCGCCGACGACCATGCCGGTCGTCGGAGTACCGGATGCCGAGCGCCCGGCGCCCTGCGGACGGGCCGCGCCCGCGCCGGCTCCGGCGCGCTGTCCGCCGCCCTGGCCGCGACCAGCTCCGGCCGAACGCTGGCCCTGACCCCGGCCGCCCTGCGGGGCGTGCGCGGCGGCCGCGGAAGCCTCGGTGCCCTGGCCGCTGCCACCCCGACCGCGACGGCGGCGACCGCCACCGGCGGCGGGGACCGCGGCATCCTGGCCCTGGGTGCGCGCGGCGCGCTTGCGCTGCGCGTTGGCGCCCTGCGAGCGTCCGCCGCCCTGCGGCTGCACCACGACGGGTTCGGGCTTGACGTAGGGGGCGACCTCGCCGACGAGCGCGACGACCTCGGGCGAGGTGGGCGTCACGGGCTGCGGGGTGGCCGAGATCTTCGCCTTGCGCAGGATGTCGAGGGTGTCGCGACGCTGCTCGGGGAGCATGATCGTCACCACGTCACCGGCGGTACCGGCGCGAGCGGTACGACCCGAGCGGTGCAGGTAGGCCTTGTGCTCGACGGGCGGGTCGACGTGGACGACCAGCTCGACGCCGTCGACGTGCACACCGCGGGCGGCCACGTCGGTCGCGACGAGCACCTTGGCGCGGCCGTCGCCGAAGGCGGCGAGGTTGCGGTCGCGCTGCGGCTGCGACAGGTTGCCGTGCAGATCGACCGACGGGATGCCGGCGGCGGTCAGCTGCTTCGCCAGCTTCTTGGCCTGGTGCTTGGTGCGCATGAACAGGATGCGGCGCGCGGTGCCCGAGGCGAGCGTCTGCACGAGGTCCTTCTTGGCATCGGCGTCGGCGGGCGCGAACACGTGGTGCGTCATAGCGGCGACGTGCGAGTGCGCCTCGTCGACCGAGTGCAGCACCTCGTTGCGCAGAAAGCGCTTGACCAGCTTGTCGACGCCGTTGTCCAGCGTCGCCGAGAACAGCAGGCGCTGACCGTCGGCGGGCGTGCGCGACAGCAGGCGCGTGACACCGGGAAGGAAGCCGAGGTCGGCCATGTGGTCGGCCTCGTCGAGCACCGTGATCTCGACATCGCCCAGGTTCGCGAAGCCCTGACCGATCAGGTCCTCGAGGCGCCCGGGGCATGCGACGAGGATGTCGACACCCGCGGCGAGAGCGTCGACCTGACGCTTCTGGTTGACGCCGCCGTAGACGGTCGTCGTGGTCAGCTGGTACGCCGCGGCGAGGGGCTTGATGACCTCGTCGATCTGGTTCGCGAGCTCGCGGGTGGGGGCGAGCACGAGCGCGCGGGGCTTGCGACCCCGACGGCGGTCGGTCTTCGCCGCGAGGCGAGCGACGAGCGGCAGCGAGAAGGCGAGGGTCTTACCCGAGCCGGTCTTCCCGCGACCGAGCACGTCGCGGCCGGCGAGGGTGTCGGGCAGGGTGTCGGCCTGAATCGGGAAGGGCTCGTTCTTGCCCTGGGCGGCGAGAACGTCGATGAGGGGGGCGGGCACGCCGAGGTCGGCGAAAGTCTGGGACGTCATGGAAACTCCTGCCGCGGCGCAGTCGCGCGCGGCGGTTCGGGATGCCGCGATGCTGCGGCTGCATGGGCGAAGGCGCCGGGTGGCGCATCCGTTCGCCGTGAAGGTCAAAGGCCCAACGAAAGGGGGCCGGTGCGTTCGACGACGCGCCGGAGCGAAACGCTCCGAGACCCCCAGTCTACCGGTGCATCACGCGGCGGCGCGCCAGCACCCCGCGACGTGGTCGTCGACCATGCCCGAGGACTGCATCAGCGCGTACATCGTGGTCGGCCCGACGAAACGGAACCCGCGGCGACGCAGTTCCTTGCTCATCGCCGTCGACTCGGGGGTCGCGGCGGGCACCTCGGCGAAAGACGCCGGAGGTGTGTGCGCGGCGGGGGCGAACGACCACATCAGAGCGTCGAACTCGCCCGTCGCCATGTCCGCCACGAGGCGGGCGTTGCCGATCACGGCCTCGATCTTGCCGCGGTGGCGGATGATGCCGGCATCCTGCAGCAGACGTTCGACGTCGTCGGGACCGAACGCGGCGACCGCGGCCGGCTCGAAGTCGTGGAACACCTCGCGGAAGCGCGGGCGCTTGCGAAGGATCGTGATCCACGCCAGGCCCGCCTGGAACCCCTCGAGACTCATCTTCTCGAACAGCGGTCGGTCGCCGCGCAGCGTCGTTCCCCACTCCTCGTCGTGGTACCGCTGGTACTCGGTGTCGCCGCCCGCCCACGCGCAGCGCGCGACGCCGTCGGCTCCGATCACGAGGTCGCTCATCCCCCCAGGCTAGGCGGGGGCTCCGACATCGCGCCGCGACGCGTCACGGCAGCAGCCCCGTGAGACGAGAACAGGCCGACCCTCGACGGGTCGGCCTGTTCCGATGGCATCCCCTGCTCTCGTCCTGAACGAGGGGGCGGATGCCGTTACTTGGCGGGCTTCTTCTCGGGCACCGGGGCGTTGCCCGACGCCTTCAGCGCGGCGTAGTACGATGCGGCCTCGTTCTGGCGGTCGTCCTCGACGCCCGACGCGATCGAGGCGCGGATGTGCTCGGGACCGTAGCCGAACGCGTCGACGAGGTCCTGCGCGTGCGGGCGCAGACGGCGGCACAGGCGGTCGATGTAACTCGACACCGCCGCCCCGCGCTGCGTCGACAGGCGTCCGTTGATGAGGTACCACGCGAGGTGCTTCTCGATGAGCTGCAGGCCGAACAGGTCGCGCAGCCACGTGAGCACCTTCCGCGTGTCGCGGTCGTCGATGCGGTTGATGGCGTCGGTGAACGCCTCCCACTGCAGCAGCTCGCCGTGGGCGCGGGCAGCCTCGATGAGCTCGGCCTGGTTCTCGTTGAACAGCGCCGCCGCGTCCTCTCGGGACAGCTTGGATGCCGGACGCAGCCGCCCCGCGATGTCGGCGATCATCTGCTGCACGCGACCGGCGAGCAGCTCGTGCTGCTGCTCGGCACGCAGACCGCGCTCGACCGAGCGCGCGGTGGAGCCGAAGTCGGTGACGGCCTGACCGAGCTGGCGCATGCCCGCACCGTGGAAGAGCTTGCCCGCGGTCTGCCCGACCGCGAACGCGGCGAGCTGCTTGGCATCCTTGCCCTTGAACTGACGGGCGTAGTCGGCGAGCAGTCGCTTTCCGACGAGCTGCAGCAGGATGTTGTTGTCGCCCTCGAAGGTGACGTAGATGTCGAGGTCGGCGCGCAGGCCCACCAGGCGGTTCTCGAAGAGGAAGCCCTGGCCGCCGCACGCTTCGCGCGACTCCTGCAGGGTGTCCAACGCGTGCCAGGTCGACAGCGGCTTGAGGGCCGCGGCGAGGGTCTCGAGGTCCTCGCGGTCGGCGTCGGTGTCGAGACGGCCGCTGAAGACACCGTCGAACTTCTGCAGGAACTCGTCGTGCGCGAAGATCTGCGCGTAGGTCGTCGCCAGACGCGGGAGCAGGCGGCGCTGGTGCTTGCCGTAATCGAGCAGCGTGACCTCGGGAGTGCCGCTGCCCGAGTCGAACTGCCGGCGCTGATTTCCGTAGGTCACGGCGATGGTCAGACCGATCGCCGACGCCCACGCGGCCGCCCCGTCGAGCGAGACGCGGCCCTGCACGAGCGTGCCGAGCATGGTGAAGAAGCGGCGTCCCGGGCTGGCGATGTCGCTCGAGTAGGTGCCGTCGGCGGCGACGTCGCCGTAGCGGTTGAGCAGGTTGGTGCGGGGGACGCGCACCTGGTCGAAGTGCAGGCGGCCGTTGTCGATACCGTTCAGCCCGCCCTTGAGGCCGTCGTCCTCGCCGCCGATGCCGGGGAGGAAGTTGCCCTCGTCATCGCGCAGCGGAACGTAGAAGCAGTGCACGCCGTGGTTGACGTTGTTCGTGATGAGCTGGGCGAAGACCGTCGCGGCCTTGCCGTGCACGGCGGCGTTGCCGAGGTAGTCCTTCCACGCCCCGCGGAAGGGGGTGTGGATGACGAACTCCTCGGTCGCGGGATCGTACGTCGCGGTCGTACCGATCGCCGACACGTCCGAGCCGTGCCCCGTCTCGGTCATCGCGAACGCGCCGGGGATCTCGAGGCTCATGATGCCGGGCAGCCACTTGTCGTGATGCTCACGGGTGCCCAGCTGCAGCACGGCCGAACCGAACAGGCCCCACTGCACGCCCG
>NZ_CAJYPF010000229.1 GCF_913776565.1 uncultured Microbacterium sp.
TACACGACGCTCTTCCGATCTGTTCGACTGGCCGACGACATCGAGGCCGCGGCGCTCGAGCTCGGGGTCGAGCTGAGGGTCGTGCGCCGCCAGCACGAGGGCGCGCGCCACGCGACCGGGCACGCGCGGTGTTCCCTCGTCGACGCGCCGCACGACCCTCAGCTCGACCCCGAGCTCGAGCGCCGCGGCCTCGATGTCGTCGGCCAGTCGAACGGCCGGAACGGGCTCGTCACTGCCCTCGAGCGAATCCTTCTCGGCGTTGGCCAGCCTGGTCAACGCCTCGCGCGCCATGCTCACCGCGAGCGTTCGCTCTCGGGGGGTCGTCGCGCGCTCGGCCGCGAGCAGAGCGCCCAGCACACTGTCGTGCATGAGCGCGGCGACGGCGATGCGTTCGTGCTCCGTCGCGGCGACCGCCGCGGCGGAGGCGTAGCTGGACACCGCCGACGCGCGCGCCTGATCGACGTTCGCCGCGATCGAGCGATACATCCAGCCCAGGGTGACCAGGACGCTGCCCAGGATGAGCGCGAACGACACGTCCAGCGCGATCGGCACGACGAAGTCCGCGCGACCGCCCACCTGGATCATGCGGACGACACCGAACATCACCGGTGTGACCACCGTCCACACCACCTGCAGCCACAGCGGGAAAGCGACGATGGTGGCCACCGTGGCCACGTTGACCAGATAGAACACCCAGGGGTTCTCGGTCGGCACCGGCGTCGCTCCCCCGGCCGTCGCCACCGGCCACACCGCGAGGGCCAAGAGGAACACCACGGCGAAGACACCGGAGAAGACACGGGCGAAGCGCCCGATCGAGCACGCGACCACCATCGCGATCAGCGGCACGAAGACGGCGACCACGAGCGGGACATGCCACCCCTCGGCCTCATCTCCGGGCGCGAAAGCCGCCGCGAAGGCCTGCGCGCCGAGAACAAGGGAACCGGGGCCGACGATGAGGGTGATGACGCGTTCGATGCGCGCCTGGGTGAACGACCCCTGTTCGGCCTGGACCTCACGTGTGTGGGGAATGCGTCCCCAAGCCTCGTCGAGCACGGAACGGTCGGTTTCACCCATGACCGGGAGCGTCTTCGGGCGCGTCCTGGAGGATGCCGTCTTCCATCGCCCTCCGCAGGAGGTCGACCTTGGTCGGAGCCGGACGACCGACCTCGACGTACTTGACCCGCACCCGCGTGATGTTCTCTTTCGCGGTCGAGTAGGCCACCCCCAGGCGGTCGGCGACGGCCTTGAGCGGGAGCCCGGCAGCATAGAGCCGCAGCACTTCGCGCTCGCGCACGGACAGTTGCGCGTCGGCGAACGCGCGGTCGCCCTCGACGGCGCTGGCCCACTCGACGTTGTCGAGGAGTTCGCCGCGCGCGACGGTGCTGATGGCGCCGAGCACCTCGTGCGTCGGCGAGGACTTGCTGACGATACCCGCGGCGCCCGCCGCGAGCGCTTCACGAACGGCGGCGGCGCGATCCGCCACGCTGTGGATGATGACGCTGGAACCGTCGCGGACCACCCGGTCGACGTTCTCGGACACCGTGGTGCCGTCGCCGAGCGTCAGATCCAGCACGACGACGTCGGCCGGTGAGGCCACGGCGCTCTGCCGCCACGACAGGTAGGCGGCGACGTTCGCTCCCGAGAAGACGACCTGCGTGGCCTCGGTGCGGGCGAGCGCGGCCTCGAGTCCGAGCCGGACGGACTCGTGATCATCGATGAGGGCGACGCGCGTCATCCCGTCATCGTATCGGCGCGACGCGCACCCGCGCAGGAGCACGGCCCTCTCTCGGCGCGTCCGTTCCGTCGATGCGCACCCGACGGGCGCGCGGAGAGGGCGAGGAACGCCGTCGCTCAGCGCCGCAGGACGGTGACCGCCTCGACGTGGTGCGAGTTCGGGAAGAGGTCCACGCCGCGGATGCCGCGGTCCGCGCGGTAGCCGTGGCCGGCGAAGGTGGCGAGGTCGCGCGCAAGCGCCACCGGGTCGCACGCCACGTAGACCACCGCCGACGGCCCCAGGGCGGCGATCCCGTCGACGGCGTCGCGACCCGCCCCCGCGCGCGGCGGGTCGAGCAGCACGACGCCGCGGGCGAGCCGCTCGCGCTCGCGTGCCGAGGCGTCGGCGGCGAGGCGTGCGACGAAACGATCCACCCTCGCGGTCTCGGCGCGCGCGCCGACCCACTCGGCGAGGTTCTCGCCCGCGTGCTCGGTCGCGCGGGGGTCGCTCTCGACACTGACGACGCGCGTTGCCGCACCACCCATCTCGGCCAGGGTCGCGGCGAACAGTCCGACCCCGCCGTAGAGGTCGAGGTGCGTGGCCTCGGGATCGAGCGCGCCGACGGATGCCGACAACTCGGCCGACACGAGGGCGCTGAGCGTGTGCGCGGCCAGACGGTGCACCTGCCAGAAGCCGGCGGCATCCACCCGGAAGACACGGTCGCCCACCCGCTCCTCGACGACCGCCGAAGCCGGACGCGCGCGGTCGCCGTCGGGCCGCGGCAGCACGCGCACGCGGCCGTCGGCGGGTTGGACCAGGTCGACGCGACCCGGGCGCGCACCCGCGCGCGCCTCGCGGGCAGCGATCTCGAGCGCCTCGGTCGCCAGCGGCAGGTCGGGGGTCTCGACGACGTGGTGAGTGCGTGCGGCGTACGCCCCGACGCGGCCCTCGTCATCGACGTGCAGGCTCACGCGGGTGCGCCAGCGCGTGCCGTCCGCGGACTCGGGGTGCTCCGCGTCGCCCGCGGCGCGGACATCGACCGGCAGCTCCAGGCGGCCGACGCGCTCGACGGCCTCACGGATGACGCGCTCCTTCAGCTCGCGCTGAGAGGAGAGGTCGATGTGTCCGAACTCGGCGCCGCCGACGCGCTCGGCCGGGTCGACGTCGATCGCGGCGGCACGCCACACGTGGGGACGGCGCTGGGGCGCGGCATCCAGGACCTCGATCGCATCGGCGCGCCAGAAGGCCTTCTTGCGCGTGTCGGTGAGGCGCGCGCGCACCCGCTCGCCCGGCAACGTATCGGGGACGAAGACGACGCGCCCCTCGTGCCGACCGACGAACACGCCGCCGTGGGCGATGCCGGTGATGTCGAGTTCGATGAGGTCGCCGTCGTGCATCCCCCGAGCCTGACACATCCACCCGGGAGACGCCGGGGCGCCGCGGGCTCAGCCGCCTCGGCGCGGACCCGGGGCCCGTCGGAGGGTCCGGCCCCCGCGCCGGTAGCGTTGACGCATGCGCGTGTGCCTGGCATCCACTTCCCCCGCCCGCATGATGCTGCTGCGTCAGGCGGGGATCGAACCGGTGACCCGTGCCCCCGAGGTCGACGAAGAGGCCGTCGTGGCCGAGGTCGAGGCCGCCGAAGGACGCCGGCTGCCCGCGCCCGAGCACGTGCTGCTGCTCGCGCGGCGCAAGGCCGCCGATGTCGCGCAGCGCCTGCGCGCCGAGGAACCCTCGTTCGACGGCTTCGTCATCGGCGGGGATTCGATGTTCGCGCTCGGCGACGAGATCCTCGGCAAGCCGTACACGGCCGAGGCCGCGACCGCGCGCTGGCACGGGATGCGCGGGCG
>NZ_CAJYPF010000230.1 GCF_913776565.1 uncultured Microbacterium sp.
GAGGTGATCTGGATCTTGCGCTTGTCGAGCTCGCCCAGGCCGGCGGCCTTGACGGCGTCGGCGACATCGGCGGGCTTGACCGAACCGAAGAGGCGACCCTCGTTGCCGGCCTTGACGGCCAGCTTGACGGTGTTCGACTCGAGCGAGTTCTTCAGCGACACGGCCTCTTCGTGGTCGTGGATCGCGCGGGTCTCGCGGGCGGCGCGGATCGAAGCGACCTGCTTCTCGCCACCGCGGCTCCAGGCCACGGCGAAGCCCTGCGGGATGAGGTAGTTACGGGCGTACCCGTTCTTGACCTCGACAACGTCACCGGCGCTACCGAGCCCGGTGACCTCATTCGTGAGAATCAGCTTTGCCATCGGGTGCTCCTTAGCGGCCGGCGCCGGCGTAGGGCAGGAGAGCCATCTCGCGCGCGTTCTTGATGGCGCGGGCGATCAGGCGCTGCTCCTGCACGGAGACACCGGTGATACGACGGGCGCGGATCTTGCCGCGCTCCGAGATGAACTTGCGGAGGGTTGCGACGTCCTTGTAGTCGATGACGCCGACGCGGATCGCTTTCGCGGGGGCTGCGTTCTTCGCGCCCTTCCGCGGCTTGCGGCGGTCGCCAGTGGCCTTTCCAGCCATGCTTCCTTCTTTCGTGTGGTTCGGATGCCGGGCCGGTCACGGGGACCGGGGTGTGGCATCCGGAATTTCAGGGGGTCGTCTCGCTCGAGAGCGAAGCGAAGATCAGAACGGGGTGTCGTCGCCGTAGGAGCCGGGAGTGCTCCACGCGTCCGCGCCGCTGTTGCCGCCGCCGTTGTTCGAGCCGGGGGTCGACCACGGCTCGTCGTTGGACTGCTGCACCTGCGCACGCTGGCCCCCGCCACCCCCGCCGCCACCGGCGGCACGGGTGACCTGGGCGGTCGCGTAGCGGAGCGAGGGGCCGATCTCATCGACTTCGAGTTCGATGGAGGTGCGGTTGTTGCCCTCGCGGTCCTGGTAGGAACGCTGCTTCAGACGCCCGGTCGCGATGACGCGGGAGCCCTTGGTCAGCGAGCCGGCGACGTGTTCGGCGAATTCGCGCCACACCGAGGCGCGCAGGAAGAGCGCCTCGCCGTCCTTCCACTCGTTCGCCTGACGGTCGAACGTGCGGGGGGTCGACGCGATGGTGAAGTTCGCGACCGGGAGCCCGTTCTGCGTGTACCGCAGCTCGGGGTCGGCCGTGAGGTTACCCACGACGGTGATGACGGTTTCGCCGGCCATCGTCGTTACTTCGCAGCCTTCTCGGCGGACTCGACCTTGCGGGGAGCGGCGGCCTTGCGGGCGGCCTTCTCCTCGGAGCGCTTGGCCTCGGCGGCGACCTGGGCGATCGCTTCTTCGGCGCGCAGGACCTTGGTGCGCATGATCTGCTCGTTCAGCTTCAGCTGACGGTCGAGCTCGTTCGTGGCCTCGCTGGTCGCGACGAAGTTGACGACGGCGTAGATGCCCTCGTTCTTCTTGCGGATCTCGTAGGCGAGACGACGGCGGCCCCAGATGTCGATCTTGTCGATGGTTCCTCCATCGGCCGTGATGACCTTGAGGAATCCGTCGAGCTTCGGAGCGACCTGGCGCTCGTCGACCTCGGGATCGAAGATGACCATGAGTTCGTACTGGTGCGTCACTAACCCACCTCCTTCGGACTAGAACGGCTGACGGGCATTTCCCGGCAGCAGGAGGGTGTGTTGCACGTCGTCACGGGCTCACACGCGCATGGGCGTCGCCGGACAACCTTCGTAGTCTAACGGATGCCGCGCCCCGCCGCCGCGCCCGGATGCACAGCTTCGGACGAGGAGCGTTCCCGCTCGGTAGCGTGGGGGCACGACGACGGCGGGGGGCCGGATGGCAGGCATTCGAGCATTCGACGCGCGGGCGCTGACGATGCCCGACGACGCGGCGGCGGCGCGCGCGTTCACCGAGCGGCTGCGCACCGACGGACAGCTGCCCCGGACGAACGCCGTGGCGCTCGTGGCGTTCATCCTCGCGTTCGTCGTGCTGGGCGGGGTCGCGGCCGTGATCGTCGCACTGCTGGTGGTGTTCGCCGTGGCCCTGGGTCCGGGCGCGATCATCCTCGGCATCCTGTTCCTCGTTCCGCTGCTGCTCGCGGCGGGGGCCCTGGTCGCGGCGGTCGTGTTCTCGCGGCGCGCGCAGCGGGCGCAAGAGCTCAGGCGCTGGCGACTGGCCGGGTTCGCCCGCGACGTGGGCATGGAATTCGTGCCGGCGGTGCCGAGTCCGGCGCTTCCGGGCGTGATCTTCGCGATCGGCGGGGATCGACAGGCGAGCGACGTGCTGCGCGGACGCGAGCCGCGCTTCGTCGAGGTCGGCAATCACAGCTACACGGTCAGCAACGGCAAGAACACCTCGACGGTGCGGTGGGGCTACATCGCGATCCGTCTGGCCGTGCCCCTCCCCCACATCGTGCTGGATGCCACGGCCAACGACGGTCTGTTCGGCTCCAACCTGCCCGCCTCGTGGGGCCGCGCGCAGCGGCTCAGTCTCGAGGGCGACTTCGACCGGCACTTCCGGCTGTTCTGCCCGCAGGGGTACGAGCGCGACGCGCTGTATCTCTTCACCCCCGACGTCATGGCGCGGCTGATCGACACCGCGTCGGTGCTCGACGTCGAGATCGTGGACGACTGGCTGCTGCTGTACTCCGGGGAGGAGCTGTCGACGGTCGACCCCGCGCGCTGGGCGTGGGTGTTCTCGGTGATCTCGACACTGCTCGACAAGCTCGCCCAGTGGGAACGTTGGCGCGACGATCGCCTCGCGCAGCCCCCGGCATCCCCCACCCTTTCGAGCATCCCCGCAGGTCCCGCCGCGGCCGCCGGCTCCCCCGCCGTCGCGGCCCCGCTCGTGTGGGATCGTCCTCCGATCGGCGTCGCTCCCCCGGGCCGTCGCCTGCGCGGCGCGAACCCGTGGGTCGTGGCCGGCGTCGTCCTCGGGATCGTCGGTCTGGGCGGGCTGCTCGTCACGGTCGGACCGCTGTTCCTGTTCTTGTTCGCGCGATGAGCATCGCCTCGTCCACCACCGACCCGGGAGGACTTCGATGAGCTCGCCGCTCGACACCGCCCCGCTGACCGATCCCGTCGACCGCGCCGAGGTGCGGGCGTTCACCGCCGACCTGCGGCGCCGCGGCGTGCTGCGCACCCGCACCCTGCCGTTCCTGCTCCTCGGCATCGGCGCGGTCGTGTTCGTGTTCGCCTTCGGCTCGGTGTTCATCTCGCTCGTGAGCACCCTCGTCGACGGCGGAGCGGGGAGCGCACTGCTGCTGATCCCCGTGCTCGGCGTGGCCGCGCTGCTGGCGTGGGGACTGTTCCGCTCATTCCGCACCGCCGGGGTCCGCCGTTACCGCCTGGACCGCTTTGCCCGCGCGAACGGGATGACGTGGCATCCGGGATTCGCGGACCCCTCGCTGCCCGGCATGATCTTCGACCTCGGACACGACCGCGAGACCCACGACCTGCTGCGGCGACGGTCGCCCCGCTTCGTCGAAGTCGGCAACTACAGCTATCAGACCGGCTCGGGCAAGAACGAGACGACGCACAAGTGGGGCTACGTCGCGCTGCGGCTCGACACCCCCTTGCCGCATATCGTCCTGGATGCCGTCGGCAACAACGGCCTGTTCGGCGCGAGCAACCTGCCGGTCAGCTTCGGGCGCGGCCAGCGGCTCAGCCTCGAGGGCGACTTCGACCGTCACTTCGCGCTGTACTGCCCCGAGGGATACGAGCGCGACGCGCTCTACCTGTTCACCCCCGATGTGATGGCGCGCTTCGTCGACAACGCCGCCGCCCTCGACGTCGAGATCGTCGACGACTGGCTGTTCCTCTACGCCAAACGCGACCTGTCGACCCTCGACCCCGCGACCTGGCAGTGGCTGTTCACGACCCTGGCGGCCCTCGACGACAAGCTCGCGCAATGGGCGCGCTGGCGCGACGAGCGACTCGCGTCGAGCGCG
>NZ_CAJYPF010000231.1 GCF_913776565.1 uncultured Microbacterium sp.
GGGGGACGGCGTTCAGCGTTCCACGAGCACGCCGTCGGAGTCCGCCCAGACGTGCCGGCCGGGGGTGAACACGACCCCCGCGATGGTCACGGGCACGTCGACCTCGCCGACGCCGTCCTTGGCGCTCTTGCGCGGGTTGCTCCCGAGGGCCTTCACGCCGAGCTCCAGCGTGCCGATCGCCGCGCGATCGCGCACCGCGCCGTGCACGATCACGCCCGCCCAGCCGTTCTCGACGGCGGACGCGGCGATCAGGTCCCCCACCAGCGCCGACTCGAGCGACCCACCGCCGTCCACGACCAGCACCGCTCCCTCGCCGGGCGTCGCCAGCAGCTGCTTGACCAGCGCGTTGTCGCGGTGGCAGCGCACCGTCCGGATCGGACCGTCGAACGAGACCCGCCCGCCGACGTCGATCAGCTGCAGCGAAAGGGAATCCAGCGCGTCGCCGCGCTCGTCGTACAGGTCGGCGGTCGCGATCGTCATGCGGCCAGGGTAACCGGCGGGTCGGAGGGGAGGGATGCCACGCCCTCGCGCGGCATCCCTCGTCCTCACTCCACGATCTCGGCGTCGATCACGTCGTCGAGGTCGTCGTCGGGGGCGGCGGGGCCGTCGCTGACGAGCACGAGCGACTCGCCGTCGCTGGCCACGTCGACCCGCACCACGTCACCGTCGCGCACCGTGCCGGCCAGGATCGCCATCGCGAGGCGGTTCTGCACCTCGGTCTGGATCAGCCGGCGCAGCGGCCGGGCGCCGTACACCGGGTCGTAGCCGCGCTCGGCGAGCCAGGCGCGGGCGTCGGGGGTCACCGCGAGGGTGAGCCGACGCTCGCGCAGGCGCGTGTGCAGCGCGTCGACCGCGAGCTCGACGATCTGGGCGAGGTCGTCCTGGCTGAGGGCCTGGAAGATGACGATGTCGTCGAGACGGTTCACGAACTCGGGCTTGAAGGCCTGGCGCACCAGCGCCTGCACCTGGTCGCGCTTGGCATCCATCGACAGCGTCGGATCGATGAGGATCGGCGAGCCGAGGTTGGACGTCAGGATCAGGATGACATTGGTGAAATCGACCGTGCGCCCCTGACCGTCGGTCAGGCGGCCGTCGTCCATGACCTGCAGCAGGATGTCGAACACCTCGGGGTTGGCCTTCTCGACCTCGTCGAGCAGCACCACCGAGTACGGGCGGCGTCGGACGGCCTCGGTGAGCTGGCCACCGGCCTCGTACCCGATGTACCCCGGAGGGGCGCCGACCAGGCGCGAGACGGAGTGCTTCTCGCCGTACTCCGACATGTCGATGCGCACCATGGCGTGCTCGTCATCGAAGAGGAAGTCGGCGAGCGACTTCGCCAGCTCGGTCTTGCCGACGCCGGTCGGGCCGAGGAACAGGAACGATCCGACGGGGCGGTGCGGGTCGCTGATCCCGGCGCGCGAACGGCGGACCGCGTCGGAGACCGCCTTGACGGCATCCTTCTGTCCGATCAGGCGCTTGCCGAGTTCGCGCTCGAGGTGCAGCAGCTTCTCGGTCTCGCCCTGCAGCAGACGGCCGACGGGGATGCCGGTCCACGCGGCGATGACGGCCGCGATGTCCTCGTCGGTGACCTGATCGTTGACCATTCGACCCGCACCGGTTTCTGAGCCTGTCGACGCATCCTCGCGCTCGGCCGTCATCAGCTCGCGCTCGAGCGCGGGGATCTCGGCGTAGAGCAGTCGCGACGCGCGCTCGAGGTTGCCCTCGCGCTGGGCCCGCTCGGCGTCGACGCGCGCGGCGTCCAGGCGGGTCTTCAGGTCGCCGACGCGGTTGAGCGAGGCGCGCTCGCGCTCCCACCGCGCCTGCAGCTCGTCGAGCTTGGCCTGCTCGCCGGCAAGCGTCTCGCGCAGCGTCGCGAGCCGCTCCTTGGACGCGGCATCCTTCTCCTTCTTCAGGGCGAGCTCTTCGAGCTTGAGCCGGTCGACGTGACGGCGCAGCTCGTCGATCTCGAGCGGGGCGGAGTCGATCTCCATGCGCAAACGCGACGCCGCCTCGTCGATCAGGTCGATGGCCTTGTCGGGCAGCTGACGCGCGGGGATGTAGCGGTTGGACAGGGATGCCGCGGCGACCAGTGCCGCATCGGCGATCGCGACCTTGTGATGCGCCTCGTAACGCTCCTTGAGACCGCGGAGGATGGCCACGGTGTCCTCGACGGTGGGCTCGCCGACGTACACCTGCTGGAATCGCCGCTCGAGGGCGGCATCCTTCTCGATGAACTCGCGGTACTCGTCGAGCGTGGTCGCGCCGATGAGCCGCAATTCGCCGCGGGCGAGCATGGGCTTCAACATGTTCGAGGCCGCGACCGAGCCCTCGCCGCCACCCGCGCCCATGAGCACGTGCAGCTCGTCGATGAACGTGATGATGCGCCCGTCGGACTCGGTGATCTCTTTGAGGACGCTCTTGAGTCGCTCCTCGAACTGACCGCGGTACATCGCGCCGGCGACCAGCGCCGAGATGTCGAGTGCGACGAGCTCTTTGTTCTTGAGGCTCTCGGCGACGTCGCCCGCGACGATGCGCTGGGCGAGACCTTCGACGACGGCGGTCTTTCCGACGCCGGGTTCGCCGATGAGGACGGGGTTGTTCTTGGTGCGACGCGTCAGCACCTGGCTGACGCGTCGGATCTCGCCGTCGCGGCCGATCACGGGGTCGAGCTTGCCCTGGCGGGCGCGGTCGGTGAGGTTGATGCCGAACTGCTCGAGAGCGCTGCGCGCGTCCTCCTGCCCCGGCTGTTGCGTGGCGTTCATGTGTTCTCCTGGAAGTCTGTCGCAAACTTGAGTTGCGTTGACTCAACTTTAGCAGCGGACGTCGGCGGGGGCAATGGATGCCGTGGCGGGGCGTTCCCCGGGCGCACGACGAACGGCCGCGGCAGAGCCGCGGCCGTTGTCCGGACGACGCGTCAGGCGCGCGCCGTGACCATCCAGTCCGACAGGTCGGCGACACGCGAACGGATGCCGCGGTGCCAGGGACGCAGGGCGCGATAGGTCTCGGCGGCGACGCCGGGCGACACGGGCGCGCCCGTACCGGACATCGCCGTGGCCGCGGCATCCCAGTCCGCGAACACTCCCGCGCCGACGGCCGCGCAGATCGCCGCGCCGATGCCCGCGGCGTCGTCGACGAGCGCGCGGCGCACCGGACGCCCGAGCACGTCGGCGACGATCTGCACGAGCAGGGACGACTGCGCCCCACCACCGGTCACGATCACTCCCCGCGCGGTGACGCCGCGCTCGCGCTCCATGTCCTCGATGTGGTCCGCCATCGTGAACGCGATCGCCTCGAGAACCGCGCGGTACAGGTGCCCGCGACCCTG
>NZ_CAJYPF010000232.1 GCF_913776565.1 uncultured Microbacterium sp.
CGCGGGGCGCCGGACGCGCCGTGGCGGATGACGACGGCATCCGCGCCCATCGCGACCTCGGGCTGGATCACCGCGGGCGTGGTCAACGCCGGCGACGGCACCCACGAGCACCCCACCCAGGCCCTGCTCGACGCGTTCACCATCCGCAAGCGCCTGCACGGCGACGCCAGCCGCGGCCGCGACCTCGACGGCATCCGGGTCACGATCGTCGGCGACGTGCTGCACTCCCGTGTCGCCCGCTCGAACGTGTGGCTGCTGCACGCGCTCGGGGCGCATGTCACCCTGGTCGCCCCGCCCACCCTCGTCCCGCAGGACGTCAGCGGCTGGCCTGTCGAGGTGGACTACGACCTCGACCACGCGATCGCGGCCGGACCCGACGCGCTCATGATGCTCCGCATCCAGCTCGAGCGCATGTCGGCCGCGTATTTCCCCACTGAGCGGGAGTATTCCCGTCGGTACGGCCTCGACGCGCGGCGTTTGCAGGCCCTGCCGGGCGGTAGCATCGTTCTACACCCCGGTCCGATGAACCGGGGCCTGGAGATCTCCGCCGAAGCCGCCGATTCCCCGCGCTCGACGGTGCTCGAGCAGGTCACGAACGGTGTCTCCGTGCGGATGGCCGTGCTGTACCTGCTGCTGGCGGGCGAGCGGCCCGACAGCGAGAGAGAGGACCTCCGATGAGCGACGCCACCCCCCAGACCTTTCTGGTGCGCGGCGCGCGCGTCGAGGGGCGGGATGCCACCGACCTGCTCGTGAAGGACGGCGTCATCGTCGAGACCGGCTCGGGCCTGTCTCACGCCGGTGCGACCGTCGTCGACGCCGACGGGCTGATCGCCCTCCCGGGCCTGGTCGACCTGCACGTTCACCTGCGCGAGCCCGGGTATGAGGCATCCGAGACGATCCTCACCGGCTCGCGGGCGGCCGCGGCCGGCGGCTTCACCACCGTCTTCGCGATGCCGAACACCTCGCCCGTCGCCGACACGGCCGGCGTCGTCGAGCAGGAGCTCGCACTCGGCGAGGCGGCGGGCTACGTGCACGTGCAGCCGATCGGCGCTGTCACGGTGGGGCAGAAGGGCGAGCGGCTCGCCGAGCTCGGGGCGATGGCCGACTCCCGCGCCCGCGTGCGCGTCTTCAGCGACGACGGCTTCTGCGTGTTCGACCCGCTGATCATGCGGCGAGCGCTCGAGTACGTGAAAGCCTTCGACGGAGTGATCGCTCAGCACGCGCAGGACCCGCGTCTCACCGAGGGCGCGCAGATGAACGAGGGCGCCGTCTCGGCCGAGCTGGGTCTGACCGGCTGGCCGGCCGTCGCCGAGGAATCGATCATCGCGCGCGACGTGCTGCTGGCCGAGCACGTGGGGTCGCGCCTGCACGTGTGCCACCTGAGCACCGCCGGTTCTGTCGACATCATCCGCTGGGCCAAGAAGCGCGGCGTCAATGTCACCGCCGAGGTCACCCCGCACCACCTGCTGCTGACCGACGAGCTCGTGCGCGACTACGACGCCCGCTTCAAGGTCAACCCGCCGCTGCGTCGCGAAGAAGACGTGATGGCCGTGCGCGAGGGCCTCGCCGACGGCACGATCGACATCGTCGCCACCGACCACGCCCCGCACCCGACCGAGGCGAAGGCCTGCGAGTGGGCCGCCGCGGCGAACGGCATGGTGGGGCTCGAGAGCGCGCTGCGCGTCGTGCATCACGCCATGGTCGAGACGGGGCTGCTCGACTGGGCCGACGTCGCCCGCGTGATGTCGGCGACCCCCGCGCGCATTGGCCGCCTCGACGGACACGGCACGCCGGTGGCCGCGGGACAGCCCGCGACCTTCACGCTCTACGACCCGCGTCCGCAGCGCGCGTTCGGCCTCGCCGATCTGCGCGGGCGCAGCACGAACTCGCCGTACCTGGGTCGGGAGCTGCCCGGCGAGGTGCGTTGGACCGTGCGCGCCGGCATCCCCACCGTCGTCGACGGTGCGGTGCTCGAGGCCCCCGGGGCGACCGCGTGACCCGCGAGGCCGCGCTGCTGGTCATGGCCGGTATCGCCGTCATCGTGCTGGCTCTGCTCGCGTGGGCCTGGGTGCGACGAACGCGGCGCGATGCGCGCTACTCCGTCCCGGTGGGGGAGCTGCCCGCGGATGCCGTCGAGACGGCGGTGTTCTCGGGACTCTACGTCGCCACGACCCGTCACGATGAGCCGCTCGAGCGCCTCGCCCTGAAGGGTCTGGGCTTCCGCTCCCGGGTCGACGTCACGGTGACCACCGCCGGCGTCGCCCTCGACCTCCCCGGCCAGCCCCGCATCGCGCTCACCCGCGACCGCCTCGTCGATGCCGCTCAGGCCACCGTCGCGATCGATCGCGTGGTCGAGCGCGACGGCCTCGCGCGCGTCACCTGGCGCCTCGACGACGACACGGTCGTCGACACCTACCTCCGTCCTCAGGAGGCCTCGGCCAAAGCCCTGGCCGACGCCATCCGCCCCCTCACCTCGACAGGAAGCGACTCATGACCTCCCTGATCCCCTCCGCGCTCTCCGCGCGGGAACCCGCCGTCCTCGTGCTCGAAGACGGCACCCGCTACACCGGCCGGGCCTACGGCGCTCGCGGCGAGACCCTCGGCGAGGTCGTCTTCGCCACCGGCATGACCGGCTATCAGGAGACGATCACCGACCCCTCGTACGCGGGCCAGATCGTGCTGCAGACCGCCCCGCACATCGGCAACACCGGGGTGAACGACGAAGACCCCGAGTCGCGTCGCATCTGGGTCGCCGGCTACGTCGTGCGCGACCCCTCGCGCATGGTGTCGAACTGGCGCGCGAACCGCTCGCTCGACGAGGCGCTCGTCGAAGACGGCATCGTCGGCATCTCCGGCATCGACACCCGCGCGGTCACCCGCCGCATCCGCTCCGAGGGCAGCATGCGCGGCGGCGTCTTCTCGGGCGAGGCCGCGAGCCTGGACGCCGACGAGCAGCTGCGCCGCGTGCGCGAGGCGCCGGGCATGGCGGGCCGCAACCTGTCGGCCGAGGTCTCGGTCAGCGAGGTCGAGGTCACCCCCGCGACGAGCGAGCGCATCGGCAACCTCGCCGTGCTCGACCTGGGCGTGAAGACCTCGACGATCACCAACCTCGCGGCGCGCGGCTTCGACGTGCACGTCTTCCCGCAGTCGGCGACGATCGACGAGATCCGCGCGATCGAACCGGTCGCGGCGTTCTACTCCAACGGTCCGGGCGACCCCGCGGCATCCGACCAGCACGTCGAACTGCTGCGGGCGGTGCTGGGAGACGGCCTGCCCTTCTTCGGCATCTGCTTCGGCAACCAGCTGCTGGGCCGCGCCCTCGGCTTCGGCACCTACAAGCTGCCGTTCGGTCACCGCGGCATCAATCAGCCCGTGCTCGACAAGACCACCGGTCGCGTCGAGATCACCTCGCAGAACCACGGCTTCGCCGTCGAGGCGCCGCTCGATGAGATCGTCGACAGCCCCGCCGGCTTCGGACGCGTCGAGGTCAGCCACATCGGCCTCAACGACAACGTCGTGGAGGGCCTGCGCGCCCTCGACATCCCCGCGTTCAGCGTGCAGTACCACCCCGAGGCCGCCTCGGGACCGCACGACGCCAACTACCTGTTCGACCGCTTCCGCGAGATGGTTCTCGCGACGATGGAGACCAAGAAGAATGCCTAAGCGCGACGACATCCACTCCGTCCTCGTCATCGGCTCCGGCCCGATCGTCATCGGTCAGGCCTGCGAGTTCGACTACTCCGGCACCCAGGCCTGCCGCGTCCTGCGCGAAGAAGGGGTGCGCGTCATCCTCGTCAACTCCAACCCGGCGACGATCATGACCGACCCCGACTTCGCCGACGCGACCTACATCGAGCCGATCACCCCCGAGGTGATCGAGTCGATCATCGCCAAGGAGAAGCCGGATGCCGTGCTCCCCACGCTCGGTGGACAGACGGCCCTGAACGCGGCGATCCAGCTCCACAAGCGCGGCATCCTCGAGAAGTACGACGTCGAGCTCATCGGCGCCGACTTCGACGCGATCAACCGCGGCGAGGACCGCCAGATCTTCAAGGAGCTCGTCATCGAGGCGGGCGCCGACGTCGCGGCATCCGTCATCTGCCACTCGATGGACGAACTGCTCGCCGGGGCCGAGAAGCTGGGCTACCCGCTGGTCGTCCGGCCGAGCTTCACGATGGGGGGCCTGGGCTCGGGCTTCGCGTACGACGAGGCCGACCTCCGCCGCATCGGCGGTGCGGGCCTGCACGACTCGCCCACCAACGAGGTGCTGCTCGAGGAGTCGATCCTGGGGTGGAAGGAGTACGAGCTCGAGCTCATGCGCGACACCGCCGACAACACGGTGGTCGTCTGCTCGATCGAGAACGTCGACCCCGTCGGCGTGCACACCGGCGACTCGATCACGGTGGCGCCCGCGCTCACGCTGACCGACCGCGAGTACCAGCGCCTGCGTGACATCGGCATCGACATCATCCGCGCCGTGGGCGTGGACACCGGCGGCTGCAACATCCAGTTCGCCGTCGACCCGAAAACGGGCCGCATCATCGTCATCGAGATGAACCCGCGCGTCTCGCGCTCGAGCGCGCTGGCGTCGAAGGCGACGGGCTTCCCGATCGCCAAGATCGCCGCGAAGCTCGCGATCGGCTACCGCCTCGACGAGATCCCGAACGACATCACCAAGGTGACCCCGGCGAGCTTCGAGCCCACGCTCGACTACGTCGTGGTCAAGGTGCCGCGGTTCAACTTCGAGAAGTTCCCCGCCGCCGACACCACGCTGACCACGACCATGAAGTCGGT
>NZ_CAJYPF010000233.1 GCF_913776565.1 uncultured Microbacterium sp.
GGCCAGTGCCGCTCGATCGCCGGACGCCCTGCGTGACGGATGGCGAAGCGCAGGGCCACCA
Organism: uncultured Microbacterium sp.; assembly: GCF_913776565.1. Taxonomy (GTDB): domain Bacteria; phylum Actinomycetota; class Actinomycetes; order Actinomycetales; family Microbacteriaceae; genus Microbacterium. The sequence continues at coordinate 62 of NZ_CAJYPF010000233.1, forward strand.
CCACCACGATCGCGTCGTCGGCGTAGCCGATCACGGGCACGAAGTCGGGGATCAGGTCGATCGGCGAGAGCAGGTAGACCAGCAGTCCACCGAGCCACCATCGCGTTGCGCGGGGTACCGAGGGGTCGGCGACCAGGCGACGGACGAGCCGCACGACGTCGGGCGCCAGCCGCAGCACGGCGCGCCAGTCGACCGAGCCGCCGGACCGCCGCTGCTGCACCCACAGCACGACGATGAGGGCGAGCCACAGCACGACCAGCCCGGCGACGACGCCGAGCACGACGATCAGCCACTCAGGCACGGGGCGTCAGCGGTTCTCCCACTCGCGGGCCATCTCGACCACGGCGGCGACGGCCTTCTCGGTGTCGGCGGGCGATCCCCCCGCACGGCCCGCGACCAGACCCGCGACGAATGCGCTCAGGGGCGCCGCGGGACGAGCGACGCCGTTCGCGACGTCGCGGGCGAGGTCGAGGATCAGCGACACCGGGATGTCTCCGCGGGTCAGGCCGAAACGCTGGGCGAGCGCCGCGCTCCAGTCGTCGAGCGCCTCGGGCGGCAGGGTACGGGATTCGGTCATGGCTCCTCCTCGGGCCTCTCGCAGATCGTCCCACGTATCGACATCGCGGGTGAGGTCGGCATCCACCCTGATCGAGGCGATCTCGAGCCCGCCCAGCAGCGCCCGCATCGACGCATCGCGCCCCGCGGCGGGAAGAGTGGATGCCGCCTCCCGCACCGCCGCGCTCCGGTAGCGGCCCATGAGCCACTGCCGACGCCCGTCGTCGAGGCACGCCCCGTCGACGCCGGGCGGGAGCGGCGCGGCGAGCCGTGACATCACGTCGACGGGCGCGACGGTGTCGCACGCCAAGACGAAGAGGTCGTCGGCATCCACTTCTCGAAGGGCGGCGACGATGGCCGCGACCGGTCCGCCGAAGGGCGGGTCCTCGCGCACCCACGTCACGTCGAGAGCCGCGGCGAGCACCGGGGCCACGACGATGACGCGCTGCGCTCCCGCCCGTCGGACCGCGGTCACCGCGGCGGACAGCAGCGTCGCTCCGCCCACCTCGAACAGGGGTTTGACGGCTCCGTCGACGCGGCTGCCGCGCCCGCCCGCGAGCAGGATCGCGTCGACCGTCACCACAGGGCGACCGTCACGAGGGCATCGGGCGGCAGATCGTCGTCGCTCGAGGGGATCACGGCGAGACCCTCGGCCTCGCCGAAACCTCGTGTTCCCCGTGGGGTCGGCGTCGCCCGCCACCTCTCGGGGTCGGACCGGTCCAGCGACACGGGCACGTATTGCGTCCGGCCCGGTCGCGCGCGCCAGCCCCCGGCGAGCGCGACGCGCATCTGGGAGCGCGCGAGCTCGACGTCTCCCTCGAGAGCGCGCAGGGCGGGACGGACGAACAGTTCGAACGACACCGCGGCGCTGACGGGATTGCCCGGCAGGCCGAACAGCAGCGTGCCCGCCGCCGTGCGTCCGATACCCTGCGGCTTGCCCGGCTGCATGCGCACGCGCTCGAAACGCATGAGGTCGCCGAGCGTGTTCTTGACCACCTCGTAGGCGCCGGCGCTCACGCCGCCCGAGAACACCACGACGTCGGCTCCGGCCGCCTCGGCCGCCGCGATCGCCGCGCGCGGGCCCTCGCCCTCGTCGCCGACGCTCGTGCGCAGCACCACCTCGGCGCCGGCCTCTTCGGCCAGCCCGGCGAGCAGCACGCTGTTGGACTCGGGGATCTGCCCGCGTCGCATCGGTGCTCCCGCGACGACCAGCTCCGAGCCGGTCGAGACGACGGCCACGCGCGCGGCGCGCGACACCGAGACGGTGCCGACTCCGGATGCCGCGATCGCGCCGATCCGCCCGGCGGTCAGGCGCACGCCCGCGCCGACGACGAGGTCGCCGGCCCGCACGTCCGAGCCCCGGCGACGGATGTGGGCCCCTCCGGCCCGTGGGGGAACGACGACCTCGACCGGCGCGAGGCCGCCCGTGAGGCCCAGAGCGGTGTCCTCGAACGGCACGACCGCCGTCGCGTCGCTCGGCACGGGCGCTCCCGTCATGATGCGGGCGGCGTCGGTGGCATCCATTCTCGGATCCTCCGCGGTACCCGCGGGCAGGTCGGCCACCACTCGCAGCGTCGCCGGGCGGTCGAGGTCGCGCACCGCGAAGCCGTCCATCGCCGAGGAGTCGAACGCCGGCACGTCGACGGCGGCATGCACCGGATGCCGCAGCACCCGTCCCCGAGCCGCGGCCACGTCACGCGAATCGGCATCCAGCGGTCGCACCGCGTCGAGGACGGCGGCGAGGTACGCGGCGACGTCGATCACGCGCGGCGTCCGGCGAAGATGGGGGGCATGGTCTCAGCGTAGGCGCGCGCGCAAGCCCCCGGCCGGCGGTGGTGCGCTCGCTACGGTGGCGCCATGGACGGCCTGACCTACACCGAGGTCGGCGCGACGGCCGGCGAGATGCCCCCGGGCTATCACCACGTGCGCGCGCGCCGGGTCGTGGGCCACGGGCGCGAGGACTTCGAACGCGCGGCCGACGCCCTGCTCGCCGGCGACGCCCAACGCCGCGCCGGGGCCCGCGTGACGCTGAACGAGACGCCGATGCGCGCGGGCACACGTGTGACGATGCGGCTGGGGGTCTTCCGCATCCCGTGCCTGGTCGTGTGGGCCGAGCGCACCGACTCCGTCGCGGGCTTCGCCTACGGCACGCTGCCCGGTCACCCCGAGCGCGGCGAGGAGCGCTTCACCCTGACCCTGCGACCGACCGGCGAGGTGGTGTTCGACATCGCCGCGTTCTCGGCTCCGGGGCGATGGTTCACCCGCATCGGCGCCCCGCTGGGCCGCCTCGTGCAGGCGTGGATGACGCGGCGCTACCTGAGCGCGCTGGATTCCTGAGCCGGCGTGGCGGAGCCGGCCTGCGGGGGCGACCGAGCGCGCTGCTATCTCACGAAACCACGCCGCTGGCAACGCCCTCGACGAAAAGTGAGCGCTTCTCGACCCTGGCGAAGCGCTTCTCGACGACGAGACGCCGCGCGAGAGGAGAAGACCATGAACGACATCACCCCCGGCATCCCGTCCTCCGACCGGTTCGCCCGGTGACCCTCTCCACCACCCCCACCGCCGACGAAAGGCCACCGAAGAACCGCCGCCGGCGGGTGAAGTACAACCGCCGCGAGGCGATCGCCGGATACCTGTTCATCTCGCCCTGGATCGTCGGGTTCCTCGTCTTCACGGCCGGGGCGATGATCTACAGCCTCGTGATCTCGTTCTCGAGCTACAACCTCGCGACGAACTCCGCGCGGCCGGTCGGCACGTCGAACTACGCGCAGCTGTTCGAAGACCCGCGGGTCGCCGTCTCACTCGGCAACACCCTCTTCTACGCAGTCATGGCGGTGCCGCTCGAGATCGCCTTCGCGCTGTTCCTCGCGCTGCTGCTGAGCCGGGTGGGTCGAGGCGCAGGCGTCTTCCGCACGCTCTACTACCTGCCCAAGATGACCCCGGCCGTGGCGACCGCGGCCGTGTTCTTCCTGCTGCTGAACGGCAACTCGGGGGCGATCAACCGCGCTCTGGGCGCTGTCGGCATCCCGGGGCCGCAGTGGTTGGTCGACCCCGCGTGGGTCAAACCGAGCATCGTCATCATGGCGCTGTGGACGGTCAGCGGCACGATGGTGATCTTCCTCGCGGCGTTGAAGAACGTTCCGGTCGACCTGTACGAGGTCGCGCAGATCGACGGCGCCGGTCCCGTGCGCCGGTTCTTCTCGATCACGCTGCCGATGATCTCGGGGGCGATGTTCTTCAACGTCATCGTGCTGACCATCGCGGCGTTCCAGGTGTTCGACCAGGCCTACCTGCTGTTCTGGCGCGACCAGAGCAATGCCTCGCCCGAGGCGTCGCTGTTCTACGCGATCTACCTCTTCCAGCAGGCGTTCCGGCAGTTCGACTTCGGTTTCGCCGCGGCCATGGCGTGGCTGCTGTTCGTCATCATCCTGCTCATCACCCTCGTGCAGGTGCGCCTCGGCAACCGCTTCGTCTACTACGAGGGAGACCGCTGATGACCGGCACCCTGCAGACCCCGGGCGTCGCGCAGGCGAGGCCCGAGCTCGCGGCATCCGCCAACCGGCCCCCGCGGTGGCGCCGCGTCCTGTCGCAGCCGAAGACCCTCGCCGGGCGTGTGGTGCTCGCGGCCGTGCTCGTGCTGTTCGCCCTGTTGTTCCTCTACCCCTTCGCATGGCTGCTCGCGGCGAGCTTCAAGCCGCGCGGCGAGGTGTTCGACAACGCGCTGATCCCGAAGACCTTCACTCCCGGCAATTACGCCGAGGTGTGGAATCAGCTGCCCTTGCTCAGCTGGATGTTCAACAGCGTCTCGATCGCGCTGCTCGCGGCGACCACCGTCGCGGTGATGAGTTCGATCGTCGCCTTCGGCTTCGCGTACTTCCGCTTCCCCGGCCGAAGGCTCCTGTTCGGGCTGGTGCTGGCGACCATGATGCTGCCGGGTGCGGTGACGATGATCCCGATCTACCTCATCTGGAAAGAGACCGGGCTGCTCGGCACCTGGGTGCCGCTGTGGGGCATGAACCTGTTCGGCAGCGCCTTCTACATCTTCTTGCAGCGGCAGTTCTTCCTGGGCGTGCCGCGCGAGCTGTTCGAGGCGGCACGGCTCGACGGATGCAGCGCGTGGGGTCTGTTCTGGCGCATCGCGATGCCCCTGTCGATCCCCTCCTTCATCATCGTGTTCCTGTTCGAGTTCCAGGCCAGCTGGAACAACCTGCAGGCCGCGCTCATCTACCTCAACGCCGGGTCGGTCGAGGAGTTCACCGCCCCGCTCGGCATCGCCTACGCCATGACCAAGTACAGCCCCAGCGCGGGCGGTCAGGGCGACTACCAGTACGTCATGGTCGCTTCGCTCCTGGTGACCCTGCCGATGCTCCTCATCTTCGCCTTCGGCCAGCGGTACTTCGTCGAGGGCGTCGCCACCCAGGGCCGCAAAGGCTGATCCATCCCCCCGTCCCGAAAGGACCTTTCATGCGCACACGCACACTCGCCGGTGTCGTCGCCGGCGTGGCATCCCTCACCCTTCTCACCTCGTGCAGCGGAGGAGGGGGATCCGACCCGGCCGCCGACGTCGACTTCTCGGCCGCCCCGACCGGAACCCTCGCCGCCTGGGGCTTCGAGAACGCCGACGACGTGGGTCAGTCGCGCCTCGACTTCGCCGCCGGCCAGCTGCCCGACGTCGAGGTGACCCTGGATGCCACGGCCTTCGACGCCCAGAAGTTCACGACCCGCATCGCCGGCGGCGACGTGCCCGACGTCGTGCAGATGGACCGCCGCTACGTCACCACCTACGCCGCGCAGGGCCTGCTGATGCCGCTCGACGCGTGCTTCGAGGCGCAGAGCGTCGATCCGCAGCAGCGGTGGTACGCCAACGTCGTCGACGACGTCACGTACGAGGATGCCGTCTACGCGGTTCCGCAGTTCTACCAACCGCCCGCGATCCTGCTGAACATGAACGTGTTGAACGAGGCCGGAGTGACGCCCGAGCAGTTCGACACGTCCGACCTGGACGGCCTGCTCGCCGCGATCGCGAAGATCTACCAGGGTTCGGGCGGAACCCCCGCGCGTCTCGGTTTCGACCCGGTCGCGACGGGCCAGGGCGGTCTGTGGGTGCTCGGGATGGGTGGGCAGCTCACCGACGACACCGGCAAGCCGACGCTCGACGACCCCTCGAACGCCGCCGGCATCGACGCGCTGAAGGAGATCACCGACGCGCAGGGCGGATACGCCGCCGTCAAGAGCTTCACCGACTCGTTCGACACCTTCGGCGACGCCAACCAGTTCGCGCAGAACCAGGTCGGAGCGCAGGTGGCGAACCAGTGGTACCCGAACGTGCTCAGCGCCTCGCGCGACCGGATCTCGCTGCAGGCCGTTCCGTTCCGGGATGCCGAGGGCCAGACGTTCTCGCTCGCCTCGGGTACGGCATTCGTCATTCCCGCGGGCGCGAAGAACCCCGCCGCGGCCTGCGCGTGGATGAACGATCTGACCTCGACCGACGCCTGGATGGCTGCCGGCGCCGCGCGCGCCGCGACCATTCAGAGCAAGGACGGACTGAACACGGGCCTGTTCACCGGATCACCCGAGGCGGACGAGATGATCCGCTCGACGTACGTGAAGCCGACCGGCGACAGCGGGTTCGACCAGGTCATCTCGACCTACTACGACGTGGTCGGCTCCGGCCGGTCGTTCGGTTCGTCGCCCGCGGGCCAGGACATTCAGAACGAACTGAACAACGCCATCACCGCCGCCCTGCTCGGCGACAAGACGACCGAGCAGGCCCTGGCGGACGCCCAGCAGGCCGCCCAGCGCGCCTTCGACAAGGCGACGGCGGGCTGATCCCGCCGCCCCACCGAACGCCGAAGGGCGCCCCGGCCGGAGCCGGGGCGCCCTTTCGCGTCTCGAGGTCAGGAGCGGGGTCGCTCGTCCTCGACCACGGCCTGGACGTCGTCCGTGGCCGGCGTCTTGTCTTCGCCGCGCACCTCGTCGGCGGCGATGGCGATGTCGACCGCGGCGTCCTGCAGCGCCTCGGCGACGACGTCGCGCACCTCGTCATCGCTCGCGGGCGCGGGCTCGACGATCGTCTCGCGCGCCTGCTCGACCGGCTCGGCCTCGACGTCGGCACGGCGCTCGCGCGACGTCTCGTCGGCGGACTCGGCGAAGGCTGCGGCGATCCCCGCGGTGCGCGCGGCGACGGCATCCGTCGTCTCATCGATCTTCTGCGACGCGTCGGCGGCCTTCTCGCGGATGACCGCCCCGGCCCGGTCCGCTCTCTCGCGGACGGCGGCCTTCGCCTCGCCCGCCTTCTCGCCAATCGCCTCGGTCGCGGCATCCACCTTCTCCTCGGCCTCGTCGACCGGGTCGCGGTCGAACGGACCGAATACGCCCGTCACGACGACGTCGACATCCACGCGGCCGCGGCCCAGGGGCTGAAGCGCATCGCGCACGGCGCCGCGCACCGCGTCGGACACCTCGTGCAGCTTGTGCGGGTAGTCGACGACCAGCGAGATGGTCGCGGTCACCCGGTCGGCGCGATCGGTGTCGATCTTGACGCCGGGGGCGGTGCTCGCCAGACCCACGCGCTCCCGCACCGCGTCCGAGGCGCGGCCGAGAAGACTCCCCAGCGCGTGGACCCCGGGGACGGAGCCGGCGGCGTCGGCCGCGAGTCCCGCGGCGGCATCCAGGTCGGGCGGATCGATGGTCGAATCGATGGTGGTCATGACGTCTCCTCGTGGGGGTTCAGTGCACGCGGGTGTTGTCGCGTGCGAGCTTGGCGCGCAGGCCCGAGTGGATCGAGATGTAGGCGCGCACGTTCTGACCCGTGAGCGCGGCCAGGTTGGTCACGAGGGTGTCGACGTGCTCGGCCACCTGTCGGGGCGAGGTGTTCTGACGAGGGGTGACCGCGACGTGCAGTACCGACTCGTTCTTGATCTCGCCGGCGCTGATGCGCGACGAGAGGATCTCGTCGCGGTCGCCGAGGGCGTTCTTGAGCGCCTCCGACGCGAAGTCGTCGGTCACGGTGATGCGACCGGCGTCGTTCGCGCTGCCGGTGGACTGCAGCGGCGCCTGGCGGCGACCGCGGACGGCGGATGCCGCGATGGCGATGAGGATGATCGCCAGCACGACGAACGCGGCGACGGCTCCCCAGCCGGCGGAGTCACGGCCCAGGCCCTGGAGCCAGCCCTGGAAGCCGCCCATGACCGAGGTCCAGGTGTCGGTTCCCCCGGGCAGCAGCCCGACGGCGAGCGCGAGAGCGCCCAGGCCCAGCAGCACCACGGCGACCAGGAAGAGAAGGAAGCGGTTCAGACCGCGACGCGTCGCATTCATTAGGACTCCTTGGTGTCGGGTCGCTGCACCCGCAGGCGGGTGCGCACGGCGGGCGTGAGCTTGTAGGCGGTGACCTCTTCGTCGACGATGCGGCGCAGCTGCGCCTCGTCGACCGGGATGCCGACCGGGGGCCGCACGGTCACATCGACCGCGCGATGGGCGACGCCCACGACGATGTCGTCACGGGCGATGCCGGACTCGTTGCTGAGGTGCTGCGCGAGGGCGGACGCGATCACGCCGTTGTCGACGACGACGGCACGCTCGCCCCACGCCATCTCGTGACGCGAGAGGCGGCCGGGCTTGAGCGCGAGAACGAGCACGATGAGCCCGAGCAGGGCCAGCACGACGCCGCCGACGATGAAGGCGACCGGCATGAGCGCGGTCGGCGCGGCCACGACCGCGTTCAGCGCCTCGCCGGGGGCGACCAGCAGCGGCTGGGCTCCGGTGAGGTTGAGGATGATCTCGACCGCGGCGTACGCCAGGACGAGCAGCACCAGCACGACCACGACGAGCATGGCGACGGTGCGCGGGGAGTGCGTCTCGCGACGCACGACGGTGCGAAGCACGGTGTCAGTCATCACAGCACTCGCTTTCGTTGGGGAAGGGTCGCGCCCGAGATGGTCAGGTCGACGCGCGAGATCTGGCGGCCGAACAGGTGCGCCAGGCGCGAGCGGATCTCGCTCTGGGCGGCGGTGGCCGCCTCGAGCACGGGGGTGGCGGCGCGCACGGCCTCGGTGTCGTCGAGGCGCGGCACCGGGAACGGCGTCGACACGCGTACGGCGGCGGTGTCGCGGGCCGCGACGATCTCGACGCGGACGCTCTTGGCATCCACCCCGATGATGTCGGCGGCGGCACGCTCGGCCGTCTTCTGCAGCACGCGGTCGGCGATGTTCACGTGGCCGGCGGGGAGGCCGGGGCCGGCAACCGCGGTGCGGTTGCCGACCCCGGGCGAAGCGGTGACGGTGGTCACGATGTGCTCCGCCCCGAGAAGGCGTTGACGATGTTGCGGAAGTCGAGCTCACCGGAGGTGATGCGCGCGACGACCACGCCGATCGCCATGAACAGGGCCACGAGGATGAAGCCCCAGAAACCGAAGATCAGGGCACTGAGGGCCAGGACGAGCCCGACCAGGGCGCCCTTCGTCGTGGCGCTCAACGGACGCGCTTTTCGTCGTCGCTGTTGTTGTCCTCGTCGCCGGGGATGTGCACGTCGTTGACGTCCACGTTCACCTCGACGACCTCGAGGCCCACGAGGCGGCTGATCGCACCGGCGACGCGGCCACGGACCTGGTCGGCGACGTCCTGGATCGGGGCGCCGTACTCGACGACGATCGTGACGTCGGCGGCGGCCTGGGTCTCGCCGACCTCGACCTTGACGCCCTGCGTCAGGTCGGTGGCGTTGATGGCGTCGCGGATGGCGCCGAGGGCGCGGGCTCCGCCGCCGCCGAGCGCGTACACGCCGTTGACCTCACGGGCCGCGATGCCGGCGACCTTGGCGACGACGCCATCGGCGATCGTGGTCTTGCCCTCGGTGTGCGCCTCCTGGCCGCGGGCGGCGAGGGGACGGTTCACACGCGACGCCGCCTGGGGGACGTTCTGCGCAGCGGGAGTGGTGGGGGTGTTCTCAGCCATGTCGGTGCCTTTCGAGTGTCGATGACCCGGTTGCTCCGGGGTGGGCGCTTCGGCCTACACGACTAAGACGTACCGGGTGGGGTGATCGTCACGCCGGGATTGAAAAAGTTCGGCGGATGTGTATCCACGTGCATGTTGATCAGCCACTTATCGGCGGGATGCCAAGGCCGTCAAGCGCCCCGGATGATTCATCGCCGACCGTCAGGGTCGCTCCGTTGCAACGGCACCGGGCCGAAATCCCGGTGTGACACTCGCCCTGTTCGCAACGTCATCCCCCCGACACCCCCGTGGGAAACGACAGAAGGAGCATCATGGGCAAGAAGGACAACAAGCGCAACGAACCGGTCGCCGTCGCACGCTCGACGTCGGAGCAGCAGCGGCAGAAGGCGACGACGTGGTCGTCCCCCGCGCGGTACGCCGCCGAGCTGTTCGGGACGTTCCTGCTGGTGCTGGGCGGGGTGGGCACGGCCCTGTTCGCCGCGAACTTCCCCAGCGCCGACGACAACCAGGCCGGCGTCGGCTTCCTCGGCGTCGCGCTGGCGTTCGGCCTGACGCTCGTCGCGGGCATCGCCGCGGTCGGCCACATCAGCGGCGGGCACTTCAACCCCGCCGTGACGCTGGGGCTGCTCGCCGCCGGGCGCACCGACGCCCGCCACGTGCCCGGTTACATCCTGGCGCAGCTGGTCGGCGGCATCCTGGCCACCAGTGTGATCGCCCTCGTCCTCGCCGGTCGCCCCGACGGCTTCACCACCGCGCAGCAGGCGGGCTTCGCCTCGAACGGCTTCGGCGACGGCAGCCCGGGCGGCTACGGCCTGGGCGCGGTGTTCGTGACCGAAGCGGTGCTGACCGGCGTGTTCATCGCGGTGATCCTCTCGGTCACCGCCAAGGCCGAGTACCAGGCATTCGCGCCGATCGGCATCGGCCTGACGCTGACGCTGATCCACCTCATCAGCATCCCCGTCAGCAACACCAGCGTGAACCCCGCGCGCTCCATCGCGACGGCCGTCTACGGCGGCGCGTTGCCGCTCGCGCAGCTGTGGGTGTTCATCGTGGCGCCGATCGCCGGGGCGGTCGTCGCCGGACTGATCGTGCGCGCCCTCGGACGCCGCGTCGTCGCGTCCTGATCGCCTCCACCGGGACCGGCCGGGGTTCCTCGACCCCGGCCGGTCCCGCGCGCGCGGGCGGGCGTACGCTCGACCCATGTCCCCCACCTTCTCGACGGCGCGGTCCTGACATGGGCCGCCTCACCGCCTCTCGTCGCGTCACCCGCATCACCCTCGAGGGAGCGAACCGGCAGAGACCGGATGCCGTGGCCGTCGAGGAGCCGCTCGAGATCCGCGTCGCGGGATCGCCCTTGGCCGTGACCATGCGCACGCCCGGGCACGATGTCGAGCTCGCCGCGGGCTTTCTGGTGTCCGAGGGGGTGATCAGTCGCGGCGAGCAGTTCGCGCGGGCGATCCACTGCGGCGGCCCCGGAACGGGCGGCGCCGACGGCAACACCTACAACGTGCTCGATCTGACGCTGGCCCCGGGTGTCGACCTGCCCTCCCCCGACATCGCCCGCTCGTTCTACACGACGAGCTCGTGCGGGGTGTGCGGCACCGCGTCGATCGAGGCGGTCGAGAAGGTGTCGTCGTACGACGTCGCGACCGACCCGGTGTCGGTCGACGCCCACGCCGTCGCGGCATTCCCCGATCGTCTGCGCGCCGAGCAGAAGACGTTCGACAAGACCGGGGGCCTGCACGGGGCCGCGCTCTTCGACGTCGCCTCGGGTGAACTCCTCGTCGCTCGCGAGGACGTCGGGCGCCACAACGCCGTGGACAAAGTGGTGGGCTGGGCCCTGCTGCACGACCGACTGCCCCTGCGCGGCACCGTGATGCAGGTGTCGGGGCGCGTGAGCTTCGAGCTGGTGCAGAAGGCCGTGATGGCCGGCATCCCGATGCTCTCCGCCGTCTCGGCCCCCTCGTCGCTCGCGATCGAACTCGCCGAGCGCGCCGGCCTCACGCTGGCCGCCTTCGTCCGCGGATCGAGCATGAACCTCTACACGCGGGCGGATCGCATCATCGCCCCGGCCACAACCCCCGCGACGAAAGAGCCGGCGGGCGTACGCTGACGTCGAGGCGCACGGTGTGTGGATGCCACCGACTCGGCGCCGCGATCCACGGAGGTCAACATGGGTGAGTCGTTCGGGCTGATGACCGAGAAGCCCCGCCAGGGCGGCCTGGGGCCGACCTCGACCGGGGAATGGTCGAGCACCGGCCCGTACGAACACCCCGCGGCCGGGTGGGGCGCCGCCGTGACGGTCGGCAAGGTGCTGCTGGAGCAGCGTCAGCCCGTCGCGGGGACCAAGGCCATGTTCACCATGAATCAGCCCAAGAGCGGCTTCGACTGCCCGGGCTGCGCGTGGCCCGACGACAAGGGCGTGACGCTCGACATCTGCGAGAACGGCATCAAGCACGTCACGTGGGAGATGACGCACAAGCGCGTGGGCAAGGAGTTCTTCGCCGCGCACTCTGTGACCGAGCTGTCGCAGTGGAACGACTTCGACCTCGAGGACGCCGGCCGTCTGGTGGGTCCGATGGCCTACGACGCCGCGACCGATCACTACGTGCCGATCTCGTGGAACGACGCCTTCCGCACGATCGCCCGGCACATCACCGCACTCGATTCCCCCGACCAGGCGGCGTTCTACACCTCGGGTCGCCTCAGCAACGAAGCGTCCTTCCTGTACCAGTTGTTCGCCCGCGAGCTGGGCACCAACAACCTTCCCGACTGCTCGAACATGTGCCACGAGGGCTCGGGCCGGGGGCTCACGGCATCCCTCGCCACCGGCAAGGGCACGGCCGACCTCGAGGACTGGGAGGCATGCGACGCCCTCTTCGTGCTCGGCGTCAACGCCGCCTCGAACGCACCGCGCATGCTGACCAGCCTCGCCGAGGCCATCGACCGCGGCGCGCAGGTCGTCCACGTCAATCCGCTGCGCGAGGTCGCGGGGACGCGCACGATCGTGCCGCACGAGATCCTCGACATGGCGACGTTCCACTCCACGCCGACGAGCACCATGAACCTGCAGGTGCGTCCCGGTGGTGACCTGGCACTCGTCCGCGGCATGGCGAAGGTCGTCTTCGAGGCGTCCGAGACCGACCCGACCGCCCTCGACCAGGACTTCCTCGACCGGTACACGACGGGACTCGACGAGTACCGCGCGATGGTCGAGGCGACGCCGTGGTCGGAGCTCGTCGAGCAGGCCGGGCTGACCGAGGCCGAGATCCGCGGCGCGGCCGACGTGTACCTCGGCGCCGAGCGCACCGTCATCAGCTGGTGCCTCGGCGTGAGCCAGCATCAGCACGGCGTCGACACGGTCCGCGAGATCGTCAACCTGCTGCTGCTGCGCGGCAACGTCGGTCGTCTCGGCACCGGCCCCTCTCCCGTCCGCGGGCACAGCAACGTGCAGGGCAACCGCACCTGCGGCATCAACCACAAGCCCACCGAGGAGTGGCTCGCCCGGCTCGACGAGGTGTGCGGCATCACGTCGCCGCGCGAGCCCGGCCTCGACACCGTGCACACGGTGGCCGCCCTGCACCGCGGCGACCTCAAGGTCTTCCTCGGCATGGGCGGCAACTTCGTGCGGGCGGCTCCCGACACCAAACTGACCGCCGAGGGCATGGGCCGGTGCGAGCTGACGGTGCACGTCAGCACCAAGCTCAACCGCAGCCACCTGACCCATGGAAAAGAGGCGCTGATCCTGCCGTGCCTCGGTCGCACCGAGCGCGACGAGCAGGAGAGCGGTCCCCAGTCGATCTCGACCGAGGATGCCATGAGCTCCGTCATGCTCTCGCTCGGCTCCCGCAAGCCGGCGTCGCCCCACCTGCTCAGCGAGCCCGAGATCATCGCCCGCCTCGCCCGCGCCGTGATGCCCGAATCGGCGACCCCGTGGGAGTGGTACGTCGGCGACTACGACCGCATCCGTGACGTCATGGCCAAGGCGCTGCCCGGCTTCGAGGGCTTCAACGAGCTCGTGCGGCAGAAGTACGGCTTCCGCATCCCCCAGCCCGCCCGCGAGCGCGACTTCCGCACGCCGTCGGGCAAGGCGGAGTTCTCTCACGCCGATCTGCCGAACGTCATCCCCGCAGAGGCCGACGTGCTGGTGCTGCAGACCATGCGCTCGCACGACCAGTGGAACACCACGATCTACTCGGCCGACGACCGCTACCGGGGCGTGCGCAACATCCGCGAGCTCGTCTTCATGAACCGACGCGACATGAAGGAGCGCGGCATCGCCGAGGGCGACCTGGTCGACATCGTCGCGACCTCGCGCGACGGGTCGGTCCGCAGCGTCACCGCGTTCCGTGCGCTGGAGTACGACACCCCGCGCGGCAGCGCCGCCGGGTACTTCCCCGAGATGAACGTGCTGCTCGGCCCCGACGACTACAGCCGGCAGAGCGACCAGCCGCTGATGAAGGACATCCGCGTGCGCATCGCGAAGACGGCCTGAGGCCGAGAAGAGTCGAGACCCCCGCCGAGCCGAGTCCTGCCCCTCGGAGGCCGCGACCCCTCAGAGGTCGAGCTGCCAGAGGGCCTGGGTCGTCGTGACGCGCAGGGCGTCGGCGGCGTCGGCGAGCGCGCGCTCGGCCCCCACGACCTCGCTCATCGAGAAGACACGCGAGCCGACGGCGTCGACGGCGACGACCCCCGCGATGACGACCGCCGGCACCCGGTGGCGTGCGGCGACCGCGAGCACGTGCCCCGGCCCCTTGCCCGCGAGGCTCGTGGCGTCGAACGCCCCCTCCCCGGTGAGGGCGAGATCCGACTCGGCGAGCGCTCCGCTCAGCTCGAGCGCCTGCGCGACGTAGGCCGCGCCGTCGACCACCTCGGCGCCGGCCGCGAGCAACGCGCCAGAAAGACCGCCCGCGGCTCCCGACCTCGGCACGACGGAGACGTCGAGTCCGAAGCGCTCGGCCCAGTCCGCGGCATCCGCCCGCAGTCGCTCCGTCAGGCGCTCGACGAGTTCGGCGTCGGCGCCCTTCTGCGGACCGAACACCTCGGCGGCGTGGACGAACGTGGTGGTCGTGTCGGTGAGCACCGTCACCTGCCCGGGAGCGAACGGCACGTGGTCGCCGAGCGCCTCGATCGCCCCGCGCCCGCCGTCGGTCGCGGCGACGCCGCCCGTGCCCACCACGATGCGGGTCGATCCCGAGTCGAGGGCGAGCCCGATGAGCTCACCGACGCCCCGTGTCGTCGCGCCCCAGGGGTCGTTGGCCTCCGCTCCCCCGGCGAGGACGAGTCCGGATGCCGCTGCCGACTCGATCACGGCGGCACGACCGTCGAGGCGCCAGGTCGCGCGCACGGGTGCGCCGAGGGGTCCGCTCACCTCGTCGTGCACGTTGGCTCCGCCGAGGGCGTCGAGCGTTCCGTCGCCGCCGTCGGCCATCGGCACGATCGCGATCTCGGCGCCGGGCCACCGGTCGCGCACGGCCAGGGCCATGGCATCCGCTGCCTCCCGCGCGGTCAGCGTGCCCTTGAACTTGTCGGGGGCGATGACGATGCGCATGGGCGTCCTCTCAGCGGGCTGCTGGTGGCGCAGCCCCGACCATCTTGCCCCGAGCAGCCCCACGGGCTCGGCGATCCGCACCTCCTCAGCCCGGATGCCGGGAACCCGGCCGACTTTCCGCGGATCACCGAGGTTGCGCCCTCACGCTGCCGTCGACCCCGGGCGATGTCGGCGCACCCAACTAGACTGACTCCCGTCCGGCCCCTGCGATCTTGGAGCTCAGCCGCGTGACCACCCCGAACCCCGCCGCCCGCACAGCTCTTGCTGACACCGTCGAGAACGCCATCGCGACGCCCGAGAAAGAGCAGCCCTACGGTGCGCTCGGACTCAAGAGCGACGAATACGCCAAGATCCGCGAGATCCTGGGCCGCCGCCCCACCAGCGGCGAGCTGGCGATGTACTCGGTCATGTGGAGCGAGCACTGCTCTTATAAGTCGAGCAAGATCTACCTGCGTCAGTTCGGCCAGAAGGTCAGCGACGAGATGAAGACCCGCCTCATGGTGGGCATGGGCCAGAACGCGGGCGTCGTCGACGTGGGCGACGGCTGGGCCGTCACCTTCAAGGTCGAGTCGCACAACCACCCCAGCTACATCGAGCCCTTCCAGGGCGCGGCCACCGGCGTCGGCGGCATCGTGCGCGACATCATCTCGATGGGCGCGCGTCCGGTCGCCGTCATGGACCAGCTGCGCTTCGGGGCGATCGACCACCCCGACACTCCCCGCGTCGTCCACGGCGTCACGAGCGGCATCTCGTTCTACGGCAACTGCCTGGGCCTGCCCAACATCGGCGGCGAGACGGTCTTCGACGCGGTCTACCAGGGCAACCCTCTCGTCAACGCCCTCGCGGTGGGCGTCATGCGCCACGAAGACATCAAGCTCGCCAACGCCACGGGCGTCGGCAACAAGGTCGTGCTCTTCGGTGCCCGCACGGGCGGCGACGGTATCGGCGGCGCGAGCATCCTGGCATCCGACACCTTCGCCGACGGCGGACCCACCAAGCGTCCCGCGGTGCAGGTCGGCGACCCGTTCGCCGAGAAGGTGCTCATCGAGTGCTGCCTCGAGCTCTACCGCGACGACCTCGTCGAGGCGATTCAAGACCTCGGGGCCGCCGGTATCTCGTGCGCCACGAGCGAGCTCGCCGCCAACGGCGACAGCGGCATGAAGGTCGAGCTGTCGAAGGTGCTGCTGCGCGACCCCTCGCTGACGCCCGAAGAGATCCTGATGTCGGAGTCGCAGGAGCGCATGATGGCGATCGTCGCGCCCGAGAAGCTCGACGCGTTCCTCGCCGTCGTCGGCAAGTGGGACGTCGAGACGAGCGTGCTCGGCGAGGTCACCGGAGACGGCCGCCTCGTCATCGACTGGTACGGCGAGCGCATCGTCGACGTCGACCCCTCGACCGTCGCGGTCGACGGCCCGGTCTACGAGCGTCCCGTCGCCTACCCGACGTGGATCGACGCGCTGAACGACGACACCGCGGCGTCTCTGCCCCGCGCAACCGACGGCGACGCGCTGCGCGAGCAGTTCACCACCCTCGTGGCCAGCCCCAACCTCGCCGACACGTCGTGGATCACGAACCAGTACGACTACTACGTGCTGGGCAACACCGCGCTGAGCTTCCCCGACGACGCCGGCATGATCCGCGTCGACGAAGAGACCGGTCTCGGATTCGCGATCGCGACCGACTGCAACGGTCGCTACAACCAGCTCGACCCCTACAACGGAGCCAAGCTCGCGCTGGCCGAGGCGTACCGCAACGTGGCCGTCTCGGGTGCCGTGCCCACCGCTGTCACCGACTGCCTCAACTTCGGCAGCCCCGAGAACCCCGAGGTCATGTGGCAGTTCAGCCGGGCCGTCGAGGGCCTGAGCGACGGCTGCCTCGAGCTCGGCATCCCGGTCACGGGCGGCAACGTGTCGTTCTACAACCAGACCGGCGACCAGCCGATCCACCCGACCCCCGTGGTGGGCGTGCTCGGCATCATCGACGACGTCGCCGCGCGCATCCCGAGCGGCTGGCAGGATGCCGGCGAGAACCTCTACCTGCTGGGCGTCACCGCCGACGAGCTCGACGGTTCGCAGTGGGCGGGCACGATCCACGACCACCTCGGCGGTCGCCCGCCGAAGGTCGACCTCGCGCAGGAGCGCAAGCTCGCCGAGCTGCTGCAGGCCGCGGGTTCGCAGTCGCTCGTGTCGAGCGCGCACGATCTGTCGTCGGGTGGTCTCGCTCAGGCCCTCGCCGAGGGCGTCCTGCGCTTCGGCGTCGGCGCGCGCGTCTGGCTCACCGAGCTCATGGAGCGTGACGG
>NZ_CAJYPF010000234.1 GCF_913776565.1 uncultured Microbacterium sp.
CATCGCGACGCTCGTGGCCGGCGCCGTGCTGGTCGTGGCGGGACTCGTGGCCGAGCAGCTGTGCACCATCCGGAAGGACGACGATGACGACACCCCCCGGAACACCCCCGCCGGACCCGTCGGGGCCTGAGCAGGTCGCTAGCGCTGAGCCGGTCGCGAGCGCTGAGCCGGTCGCGAGCGCTGCGCCGGTGGCGAGCGCTGCGCCGGTGGCGGAGGCTTCGGTCGCGGGTGGCGCGCCGGGCGCCGATGCCGTGCCGGCCGGGCGCGCGCCGGCGAAGGCGGACGCGCTCGGCACGGGCACGTACGATCGCATCCTCGAACCCCGCTCTCCGCGTCGCCTGCCGCTGGGCGACGGGACGTGGTACCAGCTGGCGCGTGCGTACGTGCGCGTGCAGCTCATCACCCAGGGCGCGGTGCTGCTGGTCGTCCTCGCCGTCGCGGTGATCCTTCAGGCGTGGACGGGGTTCGTGTGGCACTGGATCCCCGCGGGCGTGGTCCTGGCGGTGACGCTCGTCGGGCTGCTCATCACCCCGCGCCAAGCGCGCTCCGTCGGGTACCAGTTGCGTCGGGACGACCTGGTCTTCCGCCGCGGCATCCTGTGGCAACGCGTGGTCGCGGTCCCCTACGGCCGTATGCAGCTCGTGGACATCACGCACGGACCGCTCGACCGGGGGTTCGGCATCGCTCAGCTCAAGCTCGTGACCGCGGCCGCGGCGTCGGGTGTGACCATCCCGGGCCTGACGCAGCAGGCGGCCGACCAGCTGCGCGACACCCTGGTCGCCGTGGCCGAGACCCGCCGGACGGGCCTGTGAGCGATCCGGGCGCGGGGACCGGCGCGTGGCGTCCCGATTCATCGCCCGCGGCGGGGGAGCCGGTGCCGACGCCTGACGACCGTAGGGGCGACGCCGCACCGACGGCGTCGCCGAGCGCGCCGCTGCACTCCGATCCCGCGCCGACGGCCGGACGCGGGCTGCCGCGTGCCGCGGTGCGCTCGCCCTTCAGCGACGGCCAGTGGCATCGCCTGCACCCGCTGACTCCGCTCTTACGCGGGGGACTGACGCTCCTCGTCGTGATCGGCGTGATCGTGGCGAACCTGCGCGAACGGCTGATCGAGCTCTTCTTCCCGATCTTCACCGACCTGCCGCCGGGGGAGCTGCCCCCCGACCCCGTCGATTTCCTCTTCGCGAACAACCTCATCCTCATCGCGGGAGGGATCACCCTCGGGGTGCTCGTCGTGCTTCTCGTGCTCTTCCGCTTGTCGTGGCGGTTCCACACTCTGCGCATCGGCGATGACGATGTCGAGGTGCGCTCGGGCGTGCTGTTCCGCACGCACCGCCGCGCCCCGCTCGACCGCGTCCAGGGCGTGAACCTGACGCGTCCGATGATCGCGCGACTCCTGGGACTGGCCAAGCTCGAGGTGGTCGGCGCGGGCCTGGACGCCAACGTCCGGCTCGAGTACCTCTCGGGCGCGGATGCCGAGGCGGTTCGCGGTGACATCCTGCGCCTCGCGTCGGGTCGCCGTCTGGCCGAGGCGCGAGCGAAGGCCGGCGATCGCGGTTCGCTCGTGCAGCAGGCCGCGGATGCCGTGGGCTCGGGACTGCAGCAGCTCGTCGACGGCGAGGACTTCAGCGACGCCGAGCCCGAGACCATCGTCCGCATCCCGATCGGCCGCCTCGTGGCATCCCGTGTGCTGAGCGGGTCGACGCTCGTCCTCGTCGCGCTGGTGGGGGGTATCGCGGTGGCCGCGTCGGTGTCGACGCTGTGGCTGCTGTTCACGGTCGTCCCCATGTTCCTGGCGTTCGGTGCGTATTACGTGCGATCCATCGCGCGGGGCCTGCGCTATTCGATCGCGCCGACCCCCGACGGGGTGCGTGTCACGTTCGGGCTCTTCACGACGGTCTCCGAGGTCGTCCCGCCGGGGCGGGTGCACGCGATCGAGGTGCGCCAACCGCTGCTGTGGCGCCCGTTCGGATGGTGGGCCGTCTCGGTCAACCGTCTGTCGGGTCGCTCCTCGACGGACACGAGCACCGACCAGTTCGCCGCGGTCCTGCCCATCGGCACGCGGGACGACGTCGAACGGGTCCTGCGCATCCTCGCCCCGGGCCTGTCGCCCGCGGAATGGACACTCGTGTTCCGGGACGGCATCCTGGGTCCGGTGGACGAGGATCCGTATACGACCACCCCGCTCCGGGCGCGGTGGCTGCGACCGCTGTCGTGGCGGCGCAACGGCGCTCTCGTGACGGCGGATGCCCTGCTGCTGCGCCGCGGATGGGTGTGGCGCTCGCTCAGCATCCTGCCGCTCGCACGCCTGCAGTCCGTCGGGCTCCATCAGGGGCCGGTGGCGCGCGCCCTGGGGACGGCGACGATCGTCGGCCACGTCATCGCCGGGAGCGTGCAGACCGCGGTCGGTGCGCTCGATCGCGATGACGCCGTCGCGCTCTTCGACCGGACGGCGCACGCGGCGGTCGCCGCGGCGGCGGGCGACCGCAGCCACCGGTGGGCCGGATGACCGGCCGCGACGGACGCCTGGGCGTCGGCATCATCGGTGCGGGCCGCGTGGGGCCCGTCATCGGCGCGGCCCTCGCGGGGGCCGGGCATGCGCTCACCGGCATCACCTCGGGATCGGACGACGACCGCGTCGAGGCCATCCTGCCGGGACTTCCCGTGCTCGCCGCCGATGAGGTGGTCCGCCGCAGCGAGCTCGTGATCATCGCGGTCCCGCATGACGAGATCCCGGGGCTCGTCGCGGGGCTGGCCGATCTCGGCGCCTGGCAACCCGGGCAGTTGGTGCTGCACACCGACGCGGGGTATGGGGCGCGCGTCCTCGACCCGGCGGCCCTGCGCGGAGCGATCCCGCTCGCGATCCATCCGGCGATCTCGTTCACCGGAGCGTCGTCCGTCGACCTGCGGCAACTCGCCCAGGCGTACGCCGCCGTCACCGCTCCGGGGCCCGTGCTGCCGATCGCCCAGGCCCTCGCCGTCGAGCTCGGATGCGAACCGGTGGTCGTCGCCGAACAGGACCGGCCGACGTACGCCGAGGCCATCGCGACGGCGACGGAGTTCTCGCGCTCGATCGTGCGACAGAGCTCGGAGCTGCTGACCCGTGTCGGTGTCGACAACCCCGGCGGGTACCTCTCGGCCCTCGTCCGCTCCACCGTCGACCAGGCGCTCGCCGAGGGAGCCGGCCGGAGCGTGCGGGACGGCGACGCTACGATCGACGGATGATCCGCACCCTCGACGATCTGCGCACCCGACTCGGCGAGATTCGCGGCGCGAACCGACCCGACGACCGTCCGCGCGTCGCGCTCGTCTCGACGCTGGGCGCGCTGCACGACGGCCACGTCGATCTCATCCGCGAGGCGCGCGAGCGCGCCGACGTCGTCGTCGTGTCGACCTTCGTCAACCCGCTCCGCTTCCGAACGGCGGAGGAGACCGCCGCGTACCCACGCTCGCCCGAGGCGGACGCGCGGGTGCTCGATGAGCTGGGCGTCGATGTGGTCTTCGCCCCGTCCGCCGCGGAGTTCCTGCCGGCGGGCACGGCCACCACCCGGGTGTCGGCGGGTGACGTGGGCCTGCGGTACGAGGGGCGCGTGCGCCCGTTCTACTTCGACGGTGTGCTCACCGTCGAGGCCAAGCTCTTCCACCTGATCGCCCCCGACGTGGTCGTCTACGGGGAGCGCGATCTGCAGCGCATCTTCCTGGTGCGTCGCATGGTGCGCGATCTCGACTTCGCGGTCGAGGTGGTCTCGGTTCCGACCGTGCGCACCGAGGACGGTCTGCCGATCTCGAGTCGCGTCGCCCTGCTCGACGAGGCGGACCGCCGCGCCGCGGCCAAGCTCCCGCGCGCGCTCGAGGCGGCGGCATCCAATGCGGATCTGGGAGTGGACGCGTGCATCGCCGCCGCGCAGTCGTCGCTGATGGGCGAGCAGCGCATCTCGCTGGAGTACCTCAGCGTGGTCGATCCGGCGACGTTCCTGCCGGTCGACGACGGTCATCACGGACGCGCCCTGGCCTTGATCGCGGCGACCGTCGGGGGCCACCGCTTCATCGACAACGTCGAGATCTCGCTGCGCTGAGGCAGGGCCGGAGCGTCGTCGGCCGCTCGGGCCGGGGAGCGCGCCGCGGAGCGCGCGGACGCGGCGAATAGAATGGGCGAGACCCCGAGGAGCTTGACGATGACCGACGCGCCCGCGAACGACGCCGCCGAACCCACCGAAGACGAGGTCTTCGAGCAGAAGGCGGTGCGACTGGCCAAGCGTGAGCGTCTGCTCGCCGAGCGCCTGGATGCCGCGGGCGGCGCCTACCCGGTCTCGGTGCCGATCACGACCACGATCCCGGCGCTGCGCGCCCGCTTCGGCGACCTCGAAGCCGGAGCCGAGACGGGGGAGACGGCGGGTGTCGCCGGACGCGTCGTGTTCAGCCGCAACACCGGCAAGCTGTGCTTCGCCTCGCTGCAGGCCGGCGACGGCAGCCGCATCCAGGCCATGGTCTCCCTCGCCAGCGTGGGCGACGAGTCGCTGCAGGCGTGGAAGGAGCTCGTCGACCTGGGCGACCACGTGTTCGTCTCGGGCGAGGTGATCTCGAGCCGTCGCGGTGAGCTGTCGATCATGGTGAGCGAGTGGACGATCGCCGCGAAGGCCGTGCTGCCCCTGCCCAACCTGCACTCCGAGCTGAGTGAGGAGAGCCGCGTCCGCAGCCGCTTCCTCGACCTGATCGTGCGCGACCGCGCCCGCGAGACGGTCCTGGCCCGCGCCAAGGTCAATGCGAGCCTGCGCCGCACCTTCACCGAGCGCGACTTCGTCGAGGTCGAGACGCCGATGCTGCAGGTGCAGCACGGCGGGGCGAGCGCCCGTCCGTTCACGACCCATTCGAACGCCTTCGACACCGAGCTGTACCTGCGCATCGCCCCCGAACTGTTCCTCAAGCGCGCGGTCGTGGGTGGCATCGACCGCGTCTACGAGATCAACCGCAACTTCCGCAACGAGGGCGCCGACTCGACGCACAGCCCCGAGTTCGCGATGCTCGAGGCCTACCAGGCCTACACCGACTACAACGGCATCGCCGACCTGACGCAGACCCTGATCCAGGATGCCGCGGTCGCCGTCGCCGGTTCGACCACCGTCACGTGGGCCGACGGCACGGAGTACGACCTCGGCGGCGACTGGGACCGCATCTCGATGTACGGCTCGCTGTCGGCGGCGTCCGGGCGCGAGATCACACCGCAGACCCCGGTCGAGGAGCTGCGCGCGTTCGGCGCGGAGCAGGGCGTGGACGCGCCCCCGCACGAGACCCACGGCAAATGGGTCGAGGAGCTCTGGGAGCACTTCGTCAAGGGTGGTCTGACGCGCCCGACGTTCGTTATGGACTTCCCCGTCGACACCAGCCCCCTCGTGCGTGAGCACCGCTCCATCGAGGGGGTCGTGGAGAAGTGGGACCTCTACGTCCGCGGCTTCGAGCTGGCCACGGGCTACTCCGAGCTCATCGACCCCGTGATCCAGCGTCACCGCTTCACCGAGCAGGCCAAGCTCGCCGCGCGCGGCGACGACGAGGCCATGCCGATCGACGAGGAGTTCCTGCGCGCTCTCGAGCACGGCATGCCGCCCACGGGCGGCATGGGCATGGGGATCGACCGTCTGCTCATGGCGATCACCGGCCTCGGGATCCGCGAGACGATCCTGTTCCCGCTGGTGAAGTAGGGCCTTCGTACACCCACTCCGGCAGCTGCCCGGCCGACACGAGCGTGAGGACGATCTCGCTCAGGCCGTGCCTCTCGTCGAGACGCAGAGCCTTCTCGGCGTAGGCGGCGGCGTGACTGGCGCGGCCGCCCGCCCAGGCGAGCCACGCGCAGGCCGCCAGCGGTCCGGGGCGACGCTCGTCCGGCGTGAGCGCGGCCACGCGCCGGCACGCGTCGAGGCCGGCTCGCAGCCGTGACGGATCGGGGCGCGCGCCTTCTCCGTACAGCGGCCGGGCGAGGTCCGCAGGGATCGGCGTCCCGGTGCGGTATGCCGTCTGCGCGTGCAGGACGGCATCCCCCGTCGGAAGATCCGTGGCCCACTGCACCAGAGCGACGTCTCGCAGCGCCGGGCGTTCGAGGCAGAAGCCGAGCGCGGCCAGGTGCGCGAGGTCGAGCTGTTCGGTCGGGACCGACGCGATCCGCTCGAACAGCGCCGGAGGGTCGCCGATCCCGGCCACGGCCTCGTCGATGCGGGCGCGACGGGCGGGACTCACGCGCCGTCTGGCGGACCCGCGGACCAGGGCGACCTCGATGTCGTCGACCAGGCGACCGAACGCACGCGCGGACTCGCCATCGACCTCGGGCAGGGCCGCGGCGGAGGTCTGGTCGGGGTGTACCTCGACGCCCTCGACGACGGGCTTCGGGTGCGCCGTGATCTCGCCGAGGGGGTGGATCGTCGCCGGATCCAGGAAGCTGGCCCAGCCGTTCGAACCGACGACGAAGGCGTCGACCAGGCGCAGCCCGCAGATCTGCGCGCGGGAGCGCACGGCATCCACGAATCCGAGGTGCGGCAGTCCCGCCGCGAGCGGGACGTCCGCGTAGACGACGACCGCGACGCCGTCGGTGCGGCGGACCTTGCACGCCATGCCGATGACCGTCGAGGCCAGTCCGTCCTCGACGGCGTCGCCCTCGGGCGGCAGGTCGACGCGCATCGCTCCGAGGGAGTGCACGCCGTCGAAGGGGACGATGACGAGGCTCTGCCGCGGAGTGCACTCGAGCAGGTGGGGGACGATGGACAGGAACGCGGACGGCGAGGTGGCGCGGACGACGGTGGTGGTCATGGGTCGAGAGTGGCCGTGTCGCCGCATCGCCCGAGAGGCCGAATAGCTCGACGGTGGATGACTTCGCCGTTCGGCACGGTGTGCAGGAGTCGTCCGGGGCGGGCGCCCAGGCGCCGCGGGTATCCTGGAGAGCATGGACGAGACCTGGACCGCGATGCTGTGGGCGATTCTGCCGACCCTCGTAGTGTCGGTCGTGTTCTTCTTCATCCTCCGCAACGTCATCCGCATGGACCGCACCGAGCGCAAGGCCTACGCCCGCATCGAGGCGCAGGAGCGCGCCAAGCGCGGCCTCCCGCCCGCGGCTCCGGCCGGCGACGGCTCGGCGAACTGACGATCGCGGCCTCTGTCCGAGGTCGTCGCTACGCTGGGTGCACAACCCGCCCAGGAGGATCCGTGTTCACCGCCACGTTCGACGCGAGCTGGCTCGTCATCACGCTCTTCGTCGTCGACCTCGTGGTGCGCATCGCCGCCATCATCATCGTGCCGCGCAATCGCCGCCCCACCGCGGCCATGGCCTGGCTGCTCGCGATCTACTTCATCCCGTTCGTCGGCGTCCTGCTCTTCCTGCTGATCGGAAACCCGCGACTCCCGCGCAAACGCCGCCGCAAGCAGACCGACATCAACCGGTACATCCACGACACCAGTGCCTCGCTCGACTTCGGCACCCTTCGCCCGAACGCCCCGCAGTGGTTCCGCTCGCTCGTGCAGCTCAACCGCAACCTGGGCGCCATGCCCATCGCGGGCGACAACGCCGCGACCCTCATCGCCGACTACCAGCAGAGCCTGGATGCCATGGCCGACGCGATCCGCCAGGCGAAACGCTATGTGCACGTCGAGTTCTACATCCTGCAGACCGACGACTCGACCGACAACTTCTTCCGCGCCCTCGAAGAGGCGGCCCAGCGCGGCGTCGTCGTCCGCGTGCTGCTCGATCACTGGGCCAACCGCGGGAAACCCCGCTACAAGCAGACCCTGCGGCGCCTGGACGCGATGGGGGCGCACTGGCACCTCATGCTGCCCGTCCAGCCGCTGCGCGGGCGGTACCAGCGGCCCGACCTGCGCAACCACCGCAAGCTCCTCGTGATCGACGGCGACGTGGCGTACATGGGGTCGCAGAACGTCACCGACTCGTCGTACAACCTGCGCCGCAACATCCGCCGGGGCCTGCACTGGGTCGACCTGATGGTGCGCGTCGAAGGGCCCGTCGTCGCGAGCATCAACGCGGTCTTCCTGTCGGACTGGTACAGCGAGACCGACGAGACCCTCACCGACGAGATCGACCTGTTCTCGGTCACGTCGGGCCCGGGCGACCTCGACTGCCAGATCGTGCCGTCGGGTCCCGGCTTCGACTTCCAGAACAACCTCAAGCTCTTCCTCGGTCTGCTGTTCGCGGCGCAGGAGCGCATCATCATCGTGAGCCCCTACTTCGTGCCCGACGAGGCTCTGCTGCTGGCCATCACCACGGCCTGTCAGCGGGGGGTGCACGTCGAGCTGTTCGTCTCCGAAGAGGGCGACCAGGCCATGGTCTATCACGCGCAGCGCAGCTATTACGAAGCCCTGCTGCGCGCGGGAGTCGTCATCTGGATGTACCGCAAACCTTTCATCCTGCACAGCAAGAGCGTCACGATCGACGACGAGGTCGCGGTCATCGGTTCGAGCAACATGGACATGCGCTCGTTCGGTCTCAACCTCGAGGTGTCGATGCTGGTGCGGGGCGAGGAGTTCGTACGCGACATGCGCGCAGTGGAGCACACCTACCGCCGCCTCAGCCGGCAGCTCACGGTCGAGGAGTGGCAGCGTCAGCCCCTGCGCTCCACGATCCTCGACAACCTCGCGCGCCTCACCTCCGCGTTGCAGTGATCTGTGGCGGCGTTCGCCGTCGGCATCCAGGATTCTTCGGCATCATGGATGCCGAAACCGCCCCGGAGGTCCGCATGTCCCGTCACCGTCTGACCCTCATCGGCCTGCTCGGCGCGAGCCTGCTCGCCGCCGGCGCCCTCGCCGGCTGCGCCTCGGGAGCGGCCTCCGCTCCATCGGCGACGTCGTCGACACAGGATGCCGAGGCCTCGGCCCCGGGCGCCGACGTCGCGGCCGCGTGGGTCGACGCCGGTCGCGCGATCGCCGTCGTGACTTACGGCAGCTCGTCGTGCGTCCCCGTGGTCGAGGGTGAGTCGACCGTGGCCAACGGCGTGCTGACGGTGACCCTGGCGGATGCCCAGCGCGACGCCTGCACGCGCGACATGGCGCCCCGCGCGACGCTCGTGCCGCTGCCCGCGGGGGTCGACGCGGCGCAGCCGCTCGCCGTCACCGTCTCGGGCGCCGTCGAGGGCAAGACGCGTCTGGATGGCCTCGCGAGCGTGCCCGCCGCGCCGGCCGACCTCACCGCCAGCGCCGGATGGGTCGACCGGTCGATGGTCGCGATCGTGACGTACGGCAGCTCGGGGTGCGTGCCGACGGTCGAGTCGGTGACCTCGCAGGGCGAGACCGTCGAGGTGCAGTTCGCCACGCCCCCGGCCGACCAGATCTGCACGATGGACTTCGCGCCCCGGGTCACCCTGGCCGACATCGGCCGCGAGGCGGGTCAGGGCGACGTGTCGCTCGTCCTGTCCGGAGGCGGGGTGCAGGTCACCGACCCGGTGCCCGTCCTCGGCACCCGTTGACCGTTCCTCCCCACGCGACCGTTCTGCACCGGATGTCCCGCGCGGCGCTCCACTGCGTCGGGTGTGGTCCAATCTGCCGGGATGGCGGTCGAATCCTTCCCCCCGCAGCTCGGCTCCCGTTTCAGCGTCGGGGAGGCTCGCCGGGCGGGTGTGACGTCCGGGCGGCTTCGCTCTGCTGAGCTGCAGCGTCCGTTCCACGGCGTACGGGAAGTGGATGCCGAGGGGCAACGCACGCACCTCGACCTGATGCTCGCGTACGCCACGCGCATATCTCCGCACGCGTTCTTCAGTCACGGCAGTGCGGCGACGGCGTGGAACCTCCCCGTGCCCGCGGCACTTCGGCTCGACCATGTCCACGTCGCGGTCGCACGACCACGCCGCGCCCCCGGCGGGCGGGGCGTGCGGGGCCACTCGTTGAACGCCGAATCCGTCTCGGTGCGGGAGCACCCGGTTCACGGCATCCGCCTCACCTCGCCCCCAACCACCTGGGTGCACCTCGCGTCGGAGATCGACCACCCCTATGACCTGGTCGCCCTCGGTGACGCGATCGTCCGCCGGCCGCAGCATCGGCAGGACCCCGAAGCGCTCGGATCGCTCGATCAGCTCGAGGCCGCCGTCATGGCATCCCGTCGACGAGGCGCCCGCGCGCTGCGCTCGGCGCTGAACCGGGTGCGCGACGGTTCGTCGTCGCGGCCCGAGTCATGGACGCGACTGCTGCTCGTGGACGCGGGGCTGCCGGAGCCATGCCCGGCTCACGTGGTGCGCGCGCCCGACGGATCATTCGTGGCGCGTCTCGACCTCGCGTACCCGGACCGAAACGTCGGACTCGAGTACGAGGGCGAACACCACCTGCGCGACCGGCGGCAGTGGCAGCGGGACATCCGCCGCTACGAGATGCTCGCCGATCTCGGGTGGCGCGTCGTGCGCCTCACCTCGCGGGA
>NZ_CAJYPF010000235.1 GCF_913776565.1 uncultured Microbacterium sp.
GGTGCGACGTTCATCGTCGTGCTCGTGAGCGTCTCGCTCATGCTGCTGGCCGTCGATCCGGCCAAGGTCACCAAGACGGTCGACCGCCCGCTGCTCCTGCCCAAGGAAGCACCGGATGCCACGACCCCCGGCGCGGGTGCCGACGCTTCGGCTCCGTCGGAGAGCGCGGTTCCGCCGCGGTCCGACGACACGGGTAGCGCCCCGCGCTCCTGACCCCGTCCGCGAGGCCGGCGCGGCCCCGGGTGGTTGATCGCTGCGGGAACGACGCCCTCGCGTTGGAGCGGCTGCGTTCAGCGTTGGCGTTGGTGTTGGTGTTGGTGTTCGCGTCCAGCCATCCCTCGTCCCAATTTTGGCGATGTTTGTCCCACTTTTCGTGGCTCCGGGCGGTCTGAGGCCGCCAAAAGTGGGACATGGGGGTGCTGCCCGCGCCGCCGCTCGCCCCGCCGGGCGGTCTGGG
The DNA here is from genome assembly GCF_913776565.1 of uncultured Microbacterium sp. Taxonomy (GTDB): domain Bacteria; phylum Actinomycetota; class Actinomycetes; order Actinomycetales; family Microbacteriaceae; genus Microbacterium. The sequence goes on from NZ_CAJYPF010000235.1 coordinate 458, forward strand.
GCCGCCAAGAGTGGGACATGGGGGTGCTGCCCGCCCCGCCGCTCACCCCGCGGGGCGGTCTGGGGCCGCCGAAAGTGGGACGTGGGGATGCCGCCCGCCCCGCGATTCGACCCGTCAGGCCCGCCGCGGGTCGATCATCGTCATCCCGGCCGGTGACGCCGTGTCCATCGTCGCCAGCATCGACGCCGCCTCGCCCAGCCCGACGACCTTCTCGATCAGCTCCTGCGGGCGCAGCGCCCCGCTCTCGATGAGCGACAGCATCTCGGGGTAGTCGACCGCGGCCATGCCGTGGCTGCCGAGCAGGTCGAGCTCCCACGCGATCACCCGTGCCATCGGCATCGACGTCATGCCGTCGTCCGTCGGCAGCAGGCCGATCTGCACGTGACGGCCGCGGCGACGCAGGCTCAGCACGGCGTCGCGCGCGGTCTGGGCGCTGCCCACGGCATCCACCGAGACATGGCTGCCGCCGCCGGTGATCTCGTGCACCGCGGCCGGGACGTCCGTGTCGCCGGCCCGCAGCGTGTGCTCCGCGCCCAGGCGGCGGGCCGCCTCGAGGGCGGCGGGCGTGCGGTCGACCACGATCACCCGTGCTCCGATGGCGACCCCGATCATCACGGCGCTCAGGCCGACGCCTCCGGCGCCGACGACCGTGATCCACTCGCCGGCCTGCACGCGCGCGCGGCCGGTCAGGGCGCGGTACGCGGTGGCGAAGCGGCATCCGAGGGCCGCCGCCGCCTCGAACGAGACGTCGTCGGGGATGCGCACGACGTTCGTGTCGGCCGCGCGCAGCACCACCCGCTCGGCGAAGCTGCCCCACTGCGTGAAGCCCGGCTGCTGCTGGTCGGGGCACACCTGCGCGTTCCCGCTGCGGCACCACTCGCAGGCTCCGCAGCCCATCACGAAGGGCACGGTGACGCGGTCTCCGACGCTCCAGCGCTCCACGCCGTCGCCGACCTCGACGATGACACCGGCCAGCTCGTGACCCGGGACGTGCGGCAGGGTGACGTCGTCGTGTCCCACCCAGGCGTGCCAGTCGCTCTTGCACAGACCCGTGGCGTGCACCTCGACCACGACGCCCCCGGCGGGGGCGGCGGGCTCGGCGACCTCGCGTACCTCAAGGGGTTCGGCCAGGGCGTCCATGATCATCGCGCGCATGGCATCCATTCTCCCGCCCGCACGGTCGCGTTCCCGCCTGACTGCGCGCGTGCGCTTCTCCCTGTCGAATGTCCGGAAGACCCGGGCGTCGCCGCGAAGTCGCCCGTCGGGCACTCGATCCCCCGGGCGCTCCGGCAGCGGCCCCGCCGCCCCGGCGGCGCCGCCCGGCCGCGCGCCGAGCCGACTACAGCGCGTCGACCACCCGCGAAGCCAGGCCCGCGTACGCGGCCGGCGTCAGGGCGAGCAGTCGCTGCTTGGCGTCGTCGCCGATGTCGAGACCGCGCACGAACTCGGCCAGCTCGGGCCCGCCGACGCGGCGTCCGCGCGTGAGGTCCTTCAGCAGGGCGTACGGGTCGGTGATCTGCGAGCGGCCCGCGGCGATCTCGGCGCGCACGACCGTCTGGATAGCCTCGGCGAGCACCTCCCAGTTCGCATCGAGGTCGGCGAGCAGCACGTCCTGGGCGAGCGAGATCTCGGTCAGGCCGCGCTGCAGGTTGTCGAGAGCGAGCAGCGAGTGGCCGAACGCGACGCCGATGTTGCGCTGCGTCGTGGAGTCGGTCAGGTCGCGCTGCAGGCGGCTGGTGACCAGGGTGGACGCCAAGGTGGTGAACAGTCCGCCGGCGATCTCGAGGTTGGCCTCGGCGTTCTCGAACCGGATCGGGTTGATCTTGTGCGGCATGGTCGACGACCCGGTGGCTCCCGCGACGGGGATCTGGGTGAAGTACCCGAGCGAGATGTACGTCCAGATGTCGGTGGCGAGGTTGTGCAGGATGCCGCCCGCGTGCCGCGCGCGGTCGTACAGCTCGACCTGCCAGTCGTGCGACTCGATCTGCGTGGTCACCTCGTTGAACCCCAGGCCCAGCGACTCGATGAACGCGCGCGTGAGCGCGGGCCAGTCGACGTCGGGCTCGGCGGCGACGTGCGCCGACCAGGTGCCGGTGGCGCCCGAGAACTTCGCGAGGTACTCCCCGGCATCCAGCTGACGGATGACGCGCTCGAGACGCCACGCGAAGACGCCGATCTCTTTGCCCATCGTGGTGGGCGTGGCGGGCTGACCGTGCGTGCGCGAGAGCATCGCGGCGTCGCGGTGCTGCACGGCGAGCTCGGCGAGGGCGGCCGTGACCGCGCGGAGCTTCGGCAGCCACACGCGCTCGACCGCGCGCTGCACGGTGAGGGCGTAGGCGGTCGAGTTGATGTCCTCGCTGGTGCATGCGAAGTGCGTCAGCTCGGCGAGGGCCGTGAGCCCCAGGGTGTCGAGGCGGTCGCGCACGAGGTACTCGACGGCCTTCACGTCGTGGCGGGTGACCGCCTCTTTCTCGGCCAGCCAGGCGATCTCGTCGGCGCCGAAGTCCTCGTACAGTGCGCGCAGCGCAGCACGATCGGCGTCCGAGACCGGCGACGTGCCGAACAGCGAGCGGTCGGTGAGGGCGAGCAGCCACTCGACCTCGACCTCGACGCGGGCGCGGTTCAGGCCCGCCTCCGACAGGTAGTCGCCGAGTGCGGACACGGCGCCGAAGTAGCGTCCGTCGAGAGGGCTGAGGGGCTGCGGAGGCAGAGCGGACACGGGTCTCCCGGGGGTCGCGCGAGCGGTCAGCCCGCGGAGCGGATGGCGGGCTCGAGCTGCCGGAACAGGGCGAGGCTGGCCCGTTCGATCATACCGAGCACCTCGTCGAACATCGGGGGGCCCGCGTAGTACGGGTCGGGGACATCGAGGGTCTCGGCATCCGGAAGGAAGGACTGCAGCAGCGCGATCTTGTCGGCGTCGTCGTCGTCGCGGGCCCAGCCGCGCAGCACCCGCTCGTGGCTGCGGTCCAGCGCGACGACCAGGTCGTTGCGCTCGAAGTCGACGTACTGGAACTGCCGGGCGCGATGCGCGGCGCCGTCGTAGCCGAGGCGGTCGAGGGCGGCGAGGGTGCGGTGGTCGGCGCGCTCTCCGACGTGCCAGTCCCCGGTGCCGGCCGAACTCGAGGCGACGCGACTGCCCAGCCCCGAGGTCTGCGCGATACGGCGGAACACCACATCGGCCATCGGCGACCGGCAGATGTTGCCGCTGCAGACGAACACGACGCGGAAGGGCGCGTCGGCACTCGCGGTCATCCCTCCATCATGGCGAGAAAGCGTCGCGTGCGCATCAGCCGCGTGCGCGCTCTTCGCGTCGAGGCCAGAGGATGCCGCCGAGCACGGCGTTGATGATGCCGATGAGCAGGGCCGCCACGACGGTCAGCCAGAACTCGCCCGTGCGCAGCCCCCAGTCCCAGGTGCCGGTGATCGCGGCCGTCAGCCACAGCAGGAAGCCGTTGATCACGAGCGAGATCAACCCGAGCGTGAGGAGGTACAGCGGGATGGCGACGATCTTCACGACCGTCCCGACGATGGAATTGACCAGGGCGAAGATCAGGCCCACCAGCAGCAGGGTAAGCAGCACCTGCAGCCCCTCGCCGGGTGCGAAGGGGATGAGGCGGACCTGCAGGGCGGGCAGCAGGGTGACGATCCAGATGGCGAAGGCGTTGACGGCGACGCGGACGACGAAGCGCATGGGCTCATCGTGGCATCCGTCCGCGTCGGAGCAGCGGGGTTGCGTAGAACCCCGTTGCTCCGCAGGGCTGGGGAGGAAGCCCGCCGAAGAGGGACTGACGCGCGCGCCCCGCCCCGGATTAGGCTCGCGGGGTGAGTGAAGAGCCGGTCCTGCCCCGTATCCGTCCCGAGATCGCCGCGCTGCCGGCCTACCGCCAGGGCAAGCAGGCCAGCCCCGACGCCTTCAAGCTGTCGAGCAACGAGAACCCCTTCGAGCCGCTGCCGGGCGTCCTCGACGCGGTGAACGCGGCAGGTGCTTTCAACAGATACCCGGATGCCACGGCCGCGCGCCTGCGCGAGCGTCTCGCCGCGCGCTACGGCGTCTCGCCCGATGAGGTGCACGTCGCCGCCGGCAGCGTCTCGATCCTCGCGCAGTTGCTGCTGGCCACCTCGGGCCCCGGCGACGAGGTCGTCTACGCGTGGCGCTCGTTCGAGGCGTACCCCTCCCTCGTCGCGGTCGCCGGGGCGACCAGCGTGCAGGTGCCCCTCACCGCCGACTTCCGCCACGACCTGCCGGCGATGGCGGACGCGGTGACCGACCGCACGCGTCTGGTGATCGTGTGCAGCCCGAACAACCCGACCGGGCCCACGGTCGGCTACGACGAGTTCGTCTCGTTCGTCGACCGGGTGCCGCGCGACGTGCTGATCGTCCTCGACGAGGCCTACGCCGAGTTCGTCACCGACCCCGCCTCGGTCGAGGGCGGTCGCGTGCGCGCGGTGCTGGCCCGGCCCAACGTGGTGGTGCTGCGCACCTTCTCGAAGGCGTACGGCCTGGCGGGTCTGCGCGTCGGGTACGCGATCGGGCACACGGGCGTCCTCGACCCCGCCCGCAGCACGGCCATCCCGCTGTCGGTCACGGCCGCGGGCGAGGCGGCGGCACTGGCGAGCCTGGATGCCGAGAGCGAGCTGCTGCACCGGGTCGCGGTCATCGCCGAGCGGCGCGATCGCCTGGTCGAACGTCTGCGCGAGACCGGGTGGGACATCCCCGACGCCCAGGGCAACTTCGTGTGGTTCGCCGCGGGCGAGCGCACGGCCGAGGTCGCGGCGGCGTTCGAAGAGGCGGGTCTCATCGTGCGTCCGTTCCCGGGGGACGGCATCCGCGTGTCCATCGGCGAGGAGGAGTCGCTGGACCGCGTCGTCGAGGTCGCGGCGACCACCGCCCCTCGCTGACCACCGGCTTTTGTCGATCCCGCACGCCGGATCGCGGCATCCATTGTGCACCTCATGCGGTCTCGCGCATGGGCCGCGCGTTAGCGTGGGTTCATGACCCCGCTCGACGACCCCGCTCTCGTGCGCGTTCTGGCAGCCGACGGCACGCTGGCCCCCACGCCTGCTGCCGAGCGCTACCTGCCGCTCATCGACGCCCTCACCGACGCCGAGCTCGAGACCTTCTACCGCGACATGGTCGCGATCCGCGCGTTCGACGTGCAGGCCACCAATCTGCAGCGCCAGGGGCAGCTGGCCCTGTGGCCGCCGTCCTTCGGGCAGGAGGCCGCGCAGGTCGGCTCCGCCCGGGCGGCCCGCGCGCAGGACCACATCTTCCCCTCGTACCGCGAGCACGTGGTCACGCGCATCCGCGGCGTCGACCCGCTCGACATCATCCGCCTGATGCGCGGACTCACCCACGGCGGGTGGGACCCGACCGACCCGAAGAACGGCAACACGCACATCTACACGCTCGTGCTCGGCGCGCAGACGCTGCATGCCACGGGTCTGGGCATGGGCCTGGTGTTCGACGGCAAGTGCGGCACGGGCGATCCCGAGCGCGACGAGGCCGTCATCGTCTACTACGGCGACGGCGCCTCGAGCCAGGGCGATGTGCACGAGGCGATGGTCTTCGCCGCGAGCTTTCAGACGCCCGAGGTCTTCTTCCTGCAGAACAACCAGTGGGCCATCTCGGTGCCCGTCGCCACGCAGTCGCGCTCGCCGCTGTACAAGCGCGGCGAGGGGTACGGCATCCCGAGCCTCCAGGTCGACGGCAACGACGTGCTCGCCAGCTTCGCCGTGTCCAAAGCGGCGCTCGACGAGGCCCGAGCCGGTGGTGGACCCCGCGCGATCGAGGCGATGACGTACCGCATGGGGGCGCACACCACCAGCGACGACCCCACGAAGTACCGCACGTCGGACGAAGAGAAGGCGTGGGCCGGTCGCGACCCGATCGCCCGCATGCGCGCGTACCTCGAGGGACGCGGCGCCTCGCAGCAGTTCTTCGACGACGCGGATGCCGAGGGCCGGGCGCTGGCGGACGACGTGCGCGTGCGCACGAACGAGCTCGGCTCGATCCCCCGCGCCCACATGTTCGACAGCGTCTACTCCGAGGCCCACGCCCTGATCGCCGAGGAGCAGCGCTGGCTCGACGACTACGAGGCGTCGATGGAAGGGGGCGCGCAGTGACCGAGAACTTCCCGATCAGCCGCGCGCTGAACGCGGGCCTGCGCCGTGCGCTCGAGACGAACGACCGCGTCCTGCTCATGGGCGAGGACATCGGTCCGCTCGGCGGCGTGTTCCGCGTCACCGAGGGGTTGCAGAAGGACTTCGGGCCGCGCCGCGTCATCGACTCGCCCCTGGCGGAGTCGGGCATCGTCGGCACCGCGATCGGTCTCGCGATGGGCGGGTTCCGGCCCGTGCTCGAGATCCAGTTCGACGGCTTCGTCTTCCCCGCCTTCGACCAGATCACCTCCCAGCTGGCGAAGATCACGAATCGCCACGAGGGCGCGGTGCAGATGCCCGTCGTCATCCGCATCCCCTACGGCGGCCACATCGGCGCGGTCGAGCACCATCAAGAGAGCCCCGAGGCGTACTTCACGCACACCGCGGGTCTGCGCGTGGTCAGCCCCTCGAACGCGAACGACGCGTACTGGATGATCCAGCAGGCCATCGACTCGCCCGACCCGGTCGTCTTCCTCGAGCCCAAGGCCAAGTACTGGCAGAAGGGCGAGGTCGACCTCGAAGCTCCCGCCCTCCCGCTGCACGCGAGCCGCATCGTCCGCCGCGGCACCGACGTGACCCTCGTCGGACACGGCGCGATGGTCACGACGCTGCTGCAGGCGGCGGCCCTGGCCGAGAGCGAGGGGACGAGCTGCGAGGTCATCGACCTGCGCTCGCTGTCGCCGGTCGACTACGGTCCGCTGCTGGACTCGGTGCGCCGCACCGGCCGCATGGTCTACGCGCAGGAGGCACCGGGCTTCACCTCGCTCGGCTCCGAGATCGCCGCGACCGTGATGGAGAAGGCGTTCTTCGCCCTCGAGGCGCCCGTCCTGCGGGTGTCGGGGTTCGACGTGCCCTTCCCGCCCGCGAAGCTCGAGGGCACGTACCTGCCCGACGCCGACCGCATCCTCGAGGCCGTCGACCGGTCCCTCGCGTACTGACCCGCTCTTCCTCTCCCCGCCATGAACCGCGAGACTGCACGCGGCTGACGAGGCGGTGACATTTCGTCACCGACTCGTCAGTGAGATGCTGTTTCGCGAGCAAAGGACACCATCGTGACCGAGCAGACCTTCGTCCTCCCCGACGTCGGAGAAGGCCTCACCGAGGCCGAGATCGTCCAGTGGCGCGTCGCCCCGGGCGACACCGTGGCCGTCAACGACGTGATCGTCGAGATCGAGACCGCCAAGTCGCTCGTCGAGCTGCCCTCGCCGTACGCGGGCACGGTCGGCGAGCTGCTGGCATCCGAGGGGGCCACCGTCGAGGTCGGCGCGCCCATCATCACGATCGGATCGGCGGATGCCGGGACCCCGGCCCCCGCGGAACCGGTGAGCGTGCCCGAGCCCAGCGACCCCGGCGGTGCCGTGCTGGTCGGGTACGGCACGGGCGGTGCGGTGTCGTCGCGGCGGCGCAAGCCCGCGGAGCGGCCCGTGAAGGCCTCGGTCGGGGTGGTCGCCAAGCCGCCGATCCGCAAGCTCGCGCGCGACCTTGGCGTGGAGCTGTCCGCCGTCACCCCGAGCGGCCCCGCCGGCGAGGTCACCCGCGACGACGTGGTCAAGCACGCCGAGCAGGCCAGCGTCTTCCGCAACATCGAGACGCCCGCGTGGGGTGAGGTGCGCGAGGAGACCATCACGGTCGCCGCTCCCGCCGCCCCCGCCCCTGTCGATGACTCCCGCGAGGAGTCCATTCCCGTCCGCGGCGTCCGTAAGGCGACCGCCAACGCGATGACCTCGAGCGCCTACTCGGCCCCGCACGTGTCGGTGTGGGTCGACGTCGACGCCTCGCGCACCATGGAGCTCGTCAAGCGCCTCAAGGCCTCGCCCGACTTCGCCGACGTCAAGATCTCGCCGCTGCTCATCATGGCGCGCGCGGTCATCTGGGCCCTGCGCCGCACGCCGATGATCAATGCCGCGTGGGTCGACACCGAGGACGGCGCGCAGATCTCGGTGCGCCACTACGTCAACCTCGGCATCGCCGCGGCGACCCCGCGCGGTCTGCTGGTGCCCAACATCAAGGACGCGCAGGCGATGAAGACGCGCGAGCTCGCTAAGGCCCTCGAACACCTCACCCTCACCGCGCGCGAGGGCAAGACCAGCCCCGCCGACCAGACCGGCGGCACCTTCACGATCACCAACATCGGCGTCTTCGGCGTGGATGCCGGGACCCCGATCATCAACCCCGGCGAAGCCGGCATCATCGCCCTCGGCGCGATCCGCCAGAAGCCGTGGGTCGTCGACGGCGAGGTGCGCCCCCGCTGGGTGACCACGGTGTCGGGCTCGTTCGATCACCGCGTGGTCGACGGAGACGGGATCTCGCGGTTCATCGCGGACGTGGCATCCGTGCTCGAGGAGCCGGCGCTGCTGCTGGACTGAGCCGGGGCGCGTAGCGTGAACCCCATGGATCGCGATGCCGAGAGCCCGGAGGAACGGGCTCTGCGCGCGCTCCGCGCCATCGACGAAGGCGCCGACATCTCGGCCGAGGCCCTCGCGCTGTCGAACGAGTTCACCGACCGCCACACCGCGAGGCTGACCGCGTGGTGGCGTCGGCGACGGCGGTCGTCGCGCACGACCGACCGCTGAGAGGGCGCGGAACGCGACGGCTCAGGCGAGCCGGTCGAGTCGTCGGCACAGCTCGGCGATGCCGTCCAACGTGCTCGAGAGGGCGATCAGAGCGTCCGCGTCCGCGCGGATCTCCTCGGCGGGGGGTTCGAAGACCGCACACCACCCGCCTCTCGGCTCGCGATCGATCACCACGACGCCTCCGTCGGCGAGGTTCAGGCGCACCGCGACGGGACCGGGTGACAGGTCGGGATCGACGAGGTCGACCGCCGTGCCGACCCCGTGGGGCCAGTGCTCCCGGACGTAGGACTCCACCACGCCTCGGACGCGGGCCTGCGTGCGAGACAGGGGATCGGCATCCCTCTCGTCAGCAACGTCCCCCTCGGGCCCGGGCGCCGGGGAGGAATCACGCGCGAAGACCGGCAGACAACGAATCGCGGCGCGAGCTGTCGTCTCGTCGTCGGATGCCGTGAGCGGCCGCATGTCGGAATCGAACGCGACGTACCCGTAGGCGTCCAGACCGACGTAGCCCGCGACCCTCTCACCGCAGCGGGCCATCCACACGGTCTCGCCGAGCCTGGTCCATTCGACCCTCATCGCGTCCGCCCTTCGTCTCGAGGTGATGAGTCGTCAGAGAGCGACGTCGAAGTGGCGCTGCACGTGGCGCCGCACGGCGTCGTGGACGTCGATGTCCTCGGGGTTGCGGAGCCACTGGGCGTGCAGGCCCTCGGCCAGTGCGAGGGTTTCGCGGGCGACCACGCGAGGCGGGGTGTCGGTGAGGGCGCGCCCCTCGACCTCGAGCTGCTCGAACGCGCGTTCCAGCTCGGTTGCCAGGGCGAGGAACCGGCGGGCGAAGTGGCTGTTCGCGGGGTGGTCGGCGCGGATCGCCTCGGCGGACAGGGCCGCGTGCAACCGGATCACGCGGGGCATCACGCTGTCGTCGCGCAGGATGGCGAGGATCCCGTGGATGGCGGCGACTCCCTCGCGGCCCCGCATGAAGGAATCGATGATGGCATCCGCCTGCTCGAGGACGGCGCGCAGGACTGCTTCTCTGGTCGGGAAGTGGTGGAGCACGCCCGCTCGGCTCACACCCACGCCGTCGGCGATCGCGCTCATCGACGAGCCGTCGAACCCGTGACGGGTGAATTCTTCGGCCGCGACATCGAGGATGCGTTGGCGTTGGGCTGCGGTCTTCGCGTACGGACCGCGGGGTGCGGTGAGGGGGGCGGTCATCTCGAGAGCATAACCCAAAACCTACACTGCTGAAGGTTTTCGCGGGAGCCCTCGCGCGGCCTCCCGTCGCTCACCGAGGATCCGGCAGGGACGGGCGCTCATCGACCGGCGTCGGCCGCGTCGGGATCAACACCGCCAGCACCAGCGCCACCACCGCCGCGCCGATGCCCAGCAGGAACGACACCTGGAACGCCTGCGACGTCGGCACGCGCGTCTCGCCGTCGCCGGTCGACAGGGTCGCGAGCACGACACCGACGATCGCCGCCGCGGTGCTCGTGCCGAGTGAACGGGCGAGGGCGTTGAGGCCGTTCGACGCGCCGGTCTCGCTGGGTGGGACGGCGCGCATGATCAGCATCGGCATGGCCGCATAGCCGAACCCGATGCCGAAGCCGATGAGGATGTTCGCCACGATGAAGTGCCAGACCTCGCTCGAGAACACCAGGCTGAACCCGTAGGCGACGATGAGCGAGATCGCGCCCGCGATGAGCAGGATGCGCGGACCGATCGTGCGCGCGAGCGTGCCCGAGATGGGCGAGAGCACCATCATCACCAGCCCCGACGGCATGACGACGAGGCTCGCGGCCAGCAGCGACAGTCCCAGCCCGACGCCCGTCGCCACCGGCAGCTCGAGCATCTGCGGATACGCGACGTTCGACGTGAACAACGCGAAACCCATGGCGATGGATGCCAGGTTGGTCAGCAGCACGGGGCGACGCGCCGCGACCCGCAGATCGAGCAGCGGGTTGTCGACGCGCAGCTCGAACCAGCCCCACAGCAGCAGCACGGCGACCCCGCCGATGGCGAGCGACAGGGTGAGCGGTGACGTCCAGCCCCACGTGTTGCCCCGGGACACCGCGAGCAGGATGCCGATCAGTCCGGCCGCGAGGCCCGCCGCGCCGACGTAGTCGAAGCGGCCGGCGGTGCGCAGCACGCTCACCGGCACGATCCAGAGGATCAGCGCGAACACGACCGCGCCGAGGGCGCCGGCGATCCAGAACAGCCAGTGCCAGTCGGTGTTCTCGGCGACCAGCGCGCTGACCGGGAGGCCGAGGGCTCCGCCGACGCCGAGGGTCGCGCTCATCAGGGCGATGGCGCTGTCGACCCGGTTCTCGTGGAGGACGTCGCGCATGATCGAGATGCCCAGCGGGACGACGCCGACGATCGCGCCCTGGAGGGTTCGGCCGACGATCATGCCGACGATGCCCGCCGACAGTGCGGCGACGACCGAGCCGAGGATCATCACGACCAGCAGCACGAGCACGATGCGACGCTTGCCGTACATGTCGCCGAGACGCCCCGCGATCGGGGTGATCACCGCCGCCGCCAGCAGCGTCGAGGTCACCACCCACGCGGTGTCGTCGCGCGACGCGTTCAGCAGCTGGGGGAGCTGCGACTGGATCGGCACCACGAGGGTGAACATGAACGACGAGCACAGCCCGGCCAGGGCGAGCACCGCGACGACCAGCCCCTGAGGGCTGTTCCGGGACAATCTCTTACGCGCGTTCTCATCCCGTGACATCGCTGTCCAGGCTACGCCCGCGCGGTGAGCCCCCGGGGCGGTGGACAGCGCGATCATCGCCGACGGCACGGCATCCGCCTCATCCGTGACCCCGCGTGACAGCCCGTTACCGGCCGTAACGCTCGGGTTTGGAGGCCTCGCGCGCGCATGCTGACGTGGACTCATGACTTCGCACCGCACCGCTCGCCTGGCCACGATCCTCGGCGCCTCCACCGCAGCCCTCGTCTTCGCGCTCACCGGATGCGCCGGGGGAGCGGGCTCATCCGACGACTCCTCGCGCATCGTCCTGGGTGCCGACGACGGCAACGAGGCGCACTGGACGGTGCTGAAGCAGAAGCTCGCCGACGAGGGCATCGACCTCGAGGTGCGCACCATCAACGACGGCGTGCAGCTCAACCAGGGCGTGCAGGACGGCGAGC
>NZ_CAJYPF010000236.1 GCF_913776565.1 uncultured Microbacterium sp.
CGCGGCGAGCTGCTGGGCGCGCGCAGCGCCGCCGCCGACGCCGAGATGACCGCGGCGGGCGGCCGCGCCGGCGCGAGCGCGGCCCGCCTCTACCGGGCCGCGGCCCGCGGGCCGCTCGTCGCGCAACTGCTCGCGGACGCCGATCCCGACTCCCTGCTGGAGCGGCTCGGCATCCTGGACCGGGTGGCCCAGCTCAGCGCCCGCGAAGCCGGAGCGGCACGCAGCACGGCCGACGTCGCGACGTCGTTGCGCGAACAGGCGGCCGCGGCGAACGCCGAGGCCGCGCGGCAGGCCGACGAGGCGCGCGCCACCGCGCTCGACGCGCAGAGGCAGGCCGACGCCGAATCCGCGAGCGTCGCGGCTGCCCAGGCCCGGCTCGACGACCTCTTCGCCCAGCTCGCCGCCCTGCGTGCCACCACCGCGGCGCAGGAGCGCGCGGACCGGGAGCGCGAGAAGGCGGCGCAGGACGCGGCAGCCCCCCTCGGAGCGACGGGCGGTGGAGCGCAGGCGAGCGGGGCGACGGGGTCCGGCAGCGGCTCGGGCGCGGGAGCGACCGGCGGCGCAGGACCGTCGGGAGGAGCCCCGACGGGCGGCGGGTCGGGATCGGGCAGCGGGTCGGGAACCGGCTCGGCGGGATCCGGCGGCTCGGGCTCGACCGGGAACGGCTCCGGCGGCGGTTCGGGATCCGGCGGGTCCGGCTCCCCCGCCCCCGCACCGGCCCCCGCCATGCCCATCATGACGCCCGACGAAGCCCGCGCGAACGCGCGCGGACAACTCCGCGGATACGGATGGGGCGACGACCAGTTCACGTGCCTCAACGCGCTGTGGAATCGCGAATCGAGCTGGCGCGTACAGGCGCAGAATCCCTCGAGCGGGGCCTACGGCATCCCCCAGGCCCTTCCCGGCGAGAAGATGGCCTCGGCGGGACTGGACTGGCGCACGAACGGCGCGACCCAGATCTCTTGGGGACTGTCGTACATCAGCGCGCGCTACGGCAGCCCGTGCGGCGCCTGGGGTCACTCCCAGAGCACCGGGTGGTACTGACCCCTCGACTCCCGCCCGGTCAGACCGCGTCGGCGCGCTGCCGATCACCTCTCGTGGGCAGCTCGACGTAGGCGGTGTGCTTGGCCGAGATGCCGTCGCCCGCCGTACGACCTCGGACACGGCGCCACACCCACGGCAGCGCGTCGCGCGTGAGCCAGACGCCCCGGGGCGCCTCGTCCTCGTCGGCGTGCAGGGCTTCATCCAGACCCAGCAGGGCCCTGGCGTCGGGCACGCCGAGCATCTCGGCCGCGCGATACGCGACCAGGCGGTGCCCGCCCGAACGCAGGTGCACGAGGTCCTCGGCCCAGTGCGGCAGTTCGCCGATCTCGGACTCGGTCTCGAGGTCGAGCAGGATCGCCCCGTGCAGCGCGGCGATGCGTCGCAGCTCCACGTTGAACGCGGCGAAGCGGCGCGCGAAGATGCGGGCCGCCCTCCGTCGGGGCAGGAACGTGGTCACCAGGAGGACGTCGGCGCCCGTCCGCCGCACGGCGCGCACCGCGGACTCGACCTCGGCGACCAGCGCAGGGATCACCGGGGCGGGACCGACCAGGTCGTTCGCGCCGATGAGGATCGACACCAGATCCGGTTCGAGCGCGAGGGCCGCCGGGATCTGCTCGTCGATCAGGTGTCGCACGCGACGGCTGCGCACCGCGAGATTGGCGTAACGGAACGGTCCCGATTCACTGGTGTGCGCAAGCAGCTCGGCCAGGCGGTCGGCCCACCCGCGGTACTGCCCGCTCGGCATGCGCGAGGCGTCGCACAGCCCCTCCGTCACGCTGTCGCCGAGGGCGACGTATCGGCTCCACCGCCCGCGCGGACGGGATGCCGCGGGCGCTGCCGGGCGCGGTCCCCCGCGCCGCAGCAGGCCGTCGTCGATGCGGCGCAGGGCCACGGCGTCCGTGTAGTGACCGACGAGGTCGCTGGTGAGCGCCTCCCACGTGCGCCCGTGCACCGCGGCGCGGGCCGCGGCGGCGAAGGCGGAGCGCTTGGCGTCGTCGCCGACGAGATCGGCCACGCGCGCGCGCAGGTCGTCCAGATCGCCCGGTCGGTAGAGCCAGCCGTCGACGCTCGAGCGGACCAGGTCGAGGGGCCCGCCCACGCCGGTCGCCACCACCGGGACGCCGCTGGCGAGGGCCTCCTGGATCGTCTGCCCGAACGTCTCGCTCTCGCCCGGGTGCACGAACACGTCGAAGCCGGCCATGACCCGCGCGAGCTCAGCCCCCGACAGGTGACCGGTGAACACGGCATCCGGGAGCGCCTTCTCGAGCGTCGGACGCGAGGGCCCGTCGCCGACGACGACCAGGCGCGTCCCCGGCAGGTCGGCGAGCGCGCGCAGATCGTCGACCTGCTTCTCGGGAGCGAGGCGGCCGACGTAGCCGACGATGCGCTGACCCCCTGGCGCCACCTCCGCGCGCCACGCGTCGTCGCGGTGCGCGGGGGCGAAGCGGACGGCATCCACTCCCCTCCCCCAGCGGCGGATGCGGTCTACCCCGAGCTCCTCGAGTTGGCGCGTCGAGGCCGACGAGGGCGCGAGGGTGAGGGTGGCGCGCCGGTGCAGGCGCGCGACGTGGCCGGCCACGAGGGCCGTGGCGTGGGGCAGGCCGTATTTCTGGGAGTAGGCGACCACGTCGGTCTGATACACGGCGACCGAGGGGATTCCGAGGGCGTCGGCGGCGGCCAGACCCTGCCAGCCCAGGACGAAGGGGGATGCCAGGTGCACGACGTCGGGGTCGAAGTCGCGCAGCAGGGCGCCCAGGCGCGCCGCCCGCGCGAACACCACGCGCACCTCGGGGTAGGACGGGAGCGGAACGGATCGCAGCAGCTCGGTACGGGCCCCGTGCAGATCGGCGGTGACGTCGCCGGACCTCGGCGCGATCACCAGCGTCTCGTGGCCCGCCTCCGCCAGATGGCGCAGGACGTGGAGAACGGAACCGGTGACCCCGTTCATGTGCGGGAGGAAGGATTCGGCCAGCAGCGCGACTCTCACGTGACCAGGGTGCGACCTCGAGGGACACACCGAGGGGCGATCTCCGCGATGTTCACCCGATGCTCCGCGGGGCGTCACCGGCCGGTCGGCGGGGCGTCTCGATCCGCGGCGGAGAGTGACGTCATGGACGGAGTCGACGCGTGGCTGCAGGCGATCGCGGCGAGCCCGTGGGCACTCGCGGGCATGGCCGCGCTGGTGTTCGCCGATGCGTTCCTGGTCGTCATCCCGGGTGAGGCGGCCGTCACCGCGTTCGGGGCCCTGGCCGTGGCGCACGGGACGCCACCGCTCGGCGCCGTGATCGTCGTCGCGGGGCTCGCGGCCTTCGCGGGCGACCTGTGCTGTTACCTCGTGGGGCGCGCGGTGGGCGTCGAACGGTGGCGCTGGATGCGCGGTCCCCGCGTCGCCGCGGCCCTGGAC
>NZ_CAJYPF010000237.1 GCF_913776565.1 uncultured Microbacterium sp.
GAGACAGCGGGGATCGCGAAGACCCCGTCGCTCCCGGCGTCGACGGAGGTCACCCGCCCCCAGCCGTCCACGAGCACGACTGCGGCAGCCTGCGCCGTGGCATCCGTCGCCCGCACCTGCACACGCAGGGCCCGTGCTTCCTCGGGGAGGAGAGGGCCGGGAGCGTCCGATCGTGCCCCCTCTGCCAGTCGGTCACGATCGGGGACCGCGGGGTCGGCGAGGGCGGCCACGGCGGTAGAGGAAGCGATCACGAGCGAGGCCGAACGCGCGGCGATCGAGGTGTTCGCGGTCCACACCGGCGCGACTCCCGCAACCGACTCGACGGCGGCGACGCGATCGAGCACCGCGGGTGTCAGTTCGTCACCGTCGCTCGCGACGCGCAGACCTGTTCCCTCCTGGGCGGCAAGAGCGGTGCGGTACCCCGCGTCCCACGTCGACTGGTACACCGCGGCGAAGCCGAGCTGCGCGACAGCCACACCCACGATGGCGATGGTCGCGGCGAGGGCGAACGGGCGCCGCGCCGCGCCCATCGCGGAGAGGAACGCGGTGGCGCGACCCGCTTGCGCACGCCGCTCCCGGAGTCGCCGCGTGAGCAGCAGAGGGGCGGCCGTCGCCACGAGGACCACGGCGGGCAGGAGCGCCGCGGGGGCCGCGACGGCGACGGGATCGGGTGAGAGGCCGCCGCGAACGTCGCCCGAGACCGAGCCGAGCGTGAGCGCGCGCCAGGTCGTGAAGCCTGCCACCAGGAGCACGACGGATGCCGCGACTGCGGCACTCCACCGACGTGACGGTGACGCGACCCCCTCCGCGTGACTGAGGACGCTTATGTCGCGGGCGGCGAGGACGGCGACGAGCACCGCCGGAATGACGGAACTCGCCACCACGGCACCGATCATCCAGGGGACGACGGCAACGGACGGCGCGAGCGCGATGACGACCGAAGCCGCACCGAGGATCGCGCCGACGACGCCGGGAACGAGTGACCGCACCGATTCGGCGGCGATGATGCGTGTCAGCGGTTGGCCACGCGCCCAGCGGATCCGCCGCTCGGCGGCTGCGGAGTCCACCAGCAGAGCGGCGAAGAGGGTCGTCACCGCGAGCGAGGCGAGAGCGACGGTCGTGAGCGAAACGGGCGCGGCCGCGTTCAGCACGGCGGCGCGGGCCGACGCGATCTGCGCTGTCGGGACGAGGGCTCCGGCGGTTTCGATGCCCGCGGCATCCACCCCTTCCGCCGCCAGGGCGTCCGGGAGCGCCCGCCACCCGGCGCTCACCCCCCGCAGGATCGCGAGATCGAGGTGCGCGGCGTCCGGGCGCAGCGTCCAGTGCACCTCGCGCGAGAGTCCTTTCGCGGTGGCCACGGCGTCGACGACGTCCGCCGACACCGCGACGGGTCCCTCTCCCCCGCCCTCGGCGAAGGCCGCTCGCACGCCGAACCACCGATCCGCTGACGCGCGTGACGAGGACCACAGCCCCGTGACCTGCACCGTGCGGTCGCCGAGCGCGAGAGTGTCACCGATGGCGATGCCCAGCGTCTCGGCGACCGTCGAGCCGAGGGCGGCCTCGCCGGCAGCGGTGGGCCATCGTCCGGCGTCGAGCGGCAAGGCGGGGCCGGCGACACTCGCAAGGTAGGCGCGCCCCGCCCCCACGTCGAGGAGCCCCGCGGTCTCGGTCCTCTCGATCGTCAGGTCGACACCGGCCGGCATGACGCGGGCGATCGCGCGATGCACAAGCTCGTCCTGAGTGGCGATGTCTCCGGATGCCGGGAGGCCGAGGTCGAGGCCGGTCTGGGCTCCCGAGCGGGCGGCGACGACGCTGCGTGCCCCCGCGTCACCCGCCTGCTCAGTCAGGGTGGGCACGAGCACGGCGAGCGCAGTCGTCACCGCCGCAACGAGGGCGACTGTGCCCCCGATGAAGGCGCGCGGAGAAAAGAACAGTTGGCGCACGGATTTCCTAGAACGGTGAGGATGAGGCGAACCTACTCCTCGCCGCCGCAGTCTTCGCACTGCTGCCGCCGACGCGCCGCGCCCAGGACGATTTGCAACGGGTCGGCCGTACCCGGGACCGTTGTCCACAGGGTGGAGTCCGTGGCGCGTCGGTTCTCAACCGATCGGTTTCACTCCACCGCGGGGCCGTCGACGAGGTGCCGGAATCCTCGTTCCTCCGCGACCAGGTCGGGCGCTGACACGACCCCGACCGCCGCTCCGCGCGCCCTACCCGAGAACCTCCGCGAGAAACGCCTTCATCGCCGCCCAGCTGCGCCGCTCGGCGCGGGCGTCGAACAGCGCTCCCTGCTCGGGCGCGTCGGCATCCGGAAGCGTGAACGCGTGCATCGCGTTCGCGTACGCGACCACCTGCCAGTCCACAGACGGCGCCGTGCGCAGATCGTTCTCGAAGGAGAGCAGGTCGTCGTCGGGAACGACCGGATCGGCGGCGCCGTGCAGGACGAGAATCTTCGCGGTGATCTCCTCGGCCTCACCGGCGGGCCCGGTCAGCAGCCCGCCGTGGAAGCTGACGACCGCGTCGATGTCGGCACCGGTGCGGGCCAGCTCGAGCGCCGACGATCCGCCGAAGCAGTAGCCGATCGCCGCGGTACGTTCCGGATCGACCGACGGCTCCTGCCGCATGCGGGCGAACGCCGCGGTCAGGCGTGCCCTCCACAGCGGTCGGTCCTGATAGAACCCGCCGGCGACGGCGGCCGCCTCGTCGGGCGCCGGGCGCACGTCGGCGCCGTAGACGTCGGCGGCGAAAGCGACATAGCCGAGGCGCGCGAGCATGTCGCAGCGCATCCGCACGTAGTCGGTCACGCCGAGCCAGTCGTGCACGACGAGGATCCCGGGATGCCGACCCTCACCGCCCGGGCGGGCGAGGTACCCGCGGAAGGCGACGCCGTCCGCCTCGTAGTCGACCTCGTGCGAGACGATCCCGGCGGCGGGGACGGGCTCGCGGTCCAGGATGGCGGTGAGATGGGGGGCGTACGCGGTCACGGGGGTCTCCTCTGTCAGCCGGGGTGCTCTTCGGACCCTAGACCGCCGCGACCGGCGCCACGCCGCTTCGCGGCGAACCCACAACGCGTCCGGGTCGTCGCCGAGGCACCGCTACGCTCGAAACGATGACTCCCCCGTGCACCCCTCGACGAATGCCCGGCACGTGAGCGGTATCCTCACCGGCTTCGCCGTCGTCGGCCTCGCCGTCGTGGTGGGCTACATCATCGCCCGCATCGATCTGCTGGGCCCGCACGCGCGGCACGTCCTCAGCCGGCTCACCTTCTACGTCCTGTCGCCGTTCCTGCTCTTCACGGTGTTGGCGAAGGCCGACGTGGCGACGCTGTTCTCGGCGCTGCTGCCCGTGTCGATGATCACCGCCGCGGTCATCATCGGCGTGTACGCGCTGGTGTCGGCGCTGATCCTGCGGCGCCCGGTCGGCGAGACGGTCATCGGCGCCCTGTCGGCCGGCCAGGTCAACAGCAACAACATCGGCATCCCGATCTCTCTCTACATGCTGGGCAACGCGGCGTTCTCCGCGCCCGTCATCCTGTTCCAACTCCTCGTTCTCATGCCCATCGCGCTGACGGTCCTGGATGCCGCGACCTCCGGTTCCCGCAACGTCGGGCGGATCCTGCTGCAGACGGCGAAGAACCCCATGCTCATCGGTTCGGCGCTGGGGGTCGTCGTCGCGCTGCTCGACGTCGAGCTCCCCCCGATCGTGTTCGATCCGCTGCACCTGATCGCCGGAGCGTGCGTGCCGGTGCTGCTGATGTCGTACGGCATGTCGCTGTACGGTCAGCGCGTGCTCACCGAGCCCGGGCGGCGGATCGACGTCGTCATCGCGTCGGTGCTGAAGCTGGTGGCCATGCCGGCGCTCGCCTTCGCCGTGGCGACGCTGTTCGCCCTGCCGGCGGATCAGGTGTTCGTCGTCGTGGTGCTGGCCGCTCTGCCGACGGCGCAGAACGTCTTCAACTTCGCGCAGCGGTACGGTGTCGGCGAGATCCTCTCGCGCGACGTGGTCTTCATCTCGACCGTGGGGTGCCTGCCGGTGCTGTTCGCGGTGGCGTTGCTGGTCCCCCACTCCCCCGTGTGACCGCTCGTTCCGTCGGTTCTCGCGAAAGTTTCATCCTCGGGTCTAAGGTGAGCATTGCTTTCAGCGTTCACACAGAAAGGCTCGCCATGTCCTCATCCACGACGAACCCCGCCGTCGGAGCACTGCGTACCGCGCTCGGCATCAGCGGCGCCCTTTCGCTCGTCATCGGCCTGCTCATCCTGATCTGGCCGGGCCGTACCGCCCAGGTCGCCGTGGGCATCATCGCCGTCTACGTCGTCATCGCCGGACTGGTGAACATCGGGATCGGCCTGTTCTGGCGCTCCGGCTGGGCCCGCATCGGCCACATCGTCCTGGGCGTGCTGTTCATCGTCGCCGGGATCTTCTCCTTCACGAACCTGCCGGCCACCGCGGCCTGGTTCGGCGTCTTCATCGGCACCCTGGTCGGCATCCTGTGGATCATCGAGGGCGTCGTCTCGCTCACCACCATCGGTCACGGCTCGAAGGCCCGAGCCTGGACGATCTTCTTCGCGATCGTCAGCATCGTCGCCGGCGTCGTCCTGCTCTTCTCGCCGCTGCTGGGCGCGGTGACGCTCTTCCTGCTGATCGGCTTCTCGCTGCTCGTGCTCGGCGTGTTCCAGATCGTTCGCGCGATCCAGTTCGGCAAGGTCGCGTAGAAGTCCGAGAAGAGGGGCCGGATGCCACGGCATCCGGCCCCTGTTTCGTTCACCCGATCGGCAGGTACCGCTCCCACCACTCGAGCACCGCGTCGAATCGCTGCACCCGGTGCCGGGGGCGGCCGGCCCGCGTGAGCTCGTGGTCCTCGCCGGGGAAGACGAGCATCTCGGCCTCGACGCCGCCGCGCTTCAGCGCCGCGTAGTACCGCGTCGCCTGCTCGAGCGGACAGCGGAAGTCGAGCTCGGAGTGCAGGACCAGCGTGGGCGTCCGCACCCGGTCGACGACCGCCATCGGGCTCTGCGCGGCGATCAGCAGCGGGTCGGTGCCCACGTACTCGTCACCGAAGAACGAGCCGATGTCGCTCGAGCCGGGGAAGGCCGCGGGGTCGAGGAACCCGCGCTCCACGATCGCCCCGGCGAAGCGGTGGTCGTGCGCGATGATCCACGCGGTCAGGTATCCGCCGTACGAGCCTCCCATCACGCCCGCCCGCCGCGCGTCGAGGCGCGGGTCGGCCGCGACGACGCCGTCGAAGAAGTCCATGACGTCGAAGAAGTCGAGGGTCCCCATGCGGCGGCGGATCGAACGCCCGTGCGCGCGGCCGTAGCCGGCGCTCCCCCGCGGGTTGCTGTAGACGACCGCGTAGCCGGCCGCGACGAGCACCTGCGTCTCGTCGAAGAGGTGCACGCCGTACGAGGCGTACGGCCCGCCGTGGATCTGCAGGATGACCGGGAACGGCCCCTCCCCCTCGGGGGTCGCGACCCAGCCGTGCACGGGATAGCCGTCGCGGCCGGTGATCTCCCGCTCGACCGGCACCACGACGCCCCGCGCGCGGGACGAAGCGCCGAAGTCGGTCAGCGACCGCACCTCGCGCCCCTCGACCACGACGAGCTCGCCGAACGATTCCGGAGCGGCGACGGATGCCACGACCCGTCCCTTCGCCACGGCGTGCCCGCCGACCTCGAGGTCGCCGCCGAGCACCTCGGTCATCGCGCCCGCCCGCGTGACCCGGAGCAGACGCACGCGGCCGCGGGAACGGTCCTGCACCAGCACGTCGTCGCCGGCGAACGACAGGTGGCTGCCCACCTCACCCAGGTCGATGGTCTCGGGATCGGTCAGCAGGTGCGGGACACCGGCCTCCAGGGCGAAGAGCGCGACACCGGGCGCGACGAAATCGAGCCCCTCGTCGCCCACGTCGTTCGCCAGGACGAAGACGGCGCCGTCGGGGGCCACGTCGATCGAGGACACCGAGAGGTTCTCGGTCGCGGCGAGCACCTCCCGCTGCGCACCGCCGTCGACGGCGATCGCGACCACCCGGTCGCGCAGGTCGCGACGAGAGGTCTCGACGGTGTCGGGCACGCTCAGCAGTTCGGTTCCGTCGGCCGTCCAGACCACGCCGTTCCAGCTCGACGCGCCCCGCGTCAGCGCCACGGCGGGAGCCGCGACGACGGTCTTCTCGGCCGCGTCGAGGGCGGGCGCGGGCTCGTAGAACGGCTCCGCGTCCGTGTCGGGCGCGTCGACGACGAAGACGTGCGCGGGGCGGTCGAGGTAGCCCAGCCCGTTCGCGTTCCAGCGGATGCCGGTGATGCGACGCGGCGGCTCGGCCGCGGCATCCCGCCCCTCGACCGTTCCGTAGCGACCCGGTTCAAGAACGCGCGCCGTGAAGGCGAGGCGCGCGCCGTCCGGTGACCACGAGAAGTCGGTCACTCCCCCGGGTTGGTCGGTCGCCTGCACCGGCTCGCCGCCGCAGACGGCGACGACGAACAGCTGCGCGCGCCCCTTCGCGTCCGCCCGGAGGAAGGCGATGGTCGCGTCGTCGGGCGAGAGCCGCGGAGAACGGTCCGCCACTCCGCGCGTCAGGCGGCGTGGGCGCCCCGCGGGCAGGTCGACCCGCCACAGCTGCCCCACCGCGCGATCGGCGGCCAGATCGGGACGCGACGTCGCGAAGACCGCGAACGCCGCGTCGGACGAGATCGCGGGCCGACCGACCCCGATCAGAGATTCGATGTCGGTCGGCCGCATGCTCACTCGCCTCCGAACGAACCCGTGTCTCCGACCAGTCGGGTGTTGTCGGCCGGAACCGGGTCGACGGCGGCGCGGGCCACCTCGGCGGCGAACTCGGCGACGTTGTACAGCTTGCCGGCGTCCTCGCGGCGCGCCGAGATCGCACCCGGGTTGGCGCGCTCGAGCAGCGTCGCCGTGATGGTGCCCTCGATCATGTCGCCCGACACGATGGTGAAGCCGATGCCGCGCTCCTCGAGAGCGGGGATCTTCTCGCGCAGCGCGTCCTCACCCGCGCGCTTGGACAGCGCGACCGGCTCGTACTCGGGCATCGTCGGGGTCGTGCGGATGAAGTGCGCCTGGTGGCTGGTGACGAAGACCACGCGGGCGTCGTCCTTCAGCAGAGGGAGCGCCGTCTCGAGCACGTTCACCTGCGCGTCGCGGTTGAGCAGCAGGGCGTAGTCCTCGGCCATGCCGGATTCCATACCGCCCGAGGCGTTGAGCACGAGGATGTCGAGGCCGCCGAACGTGCGCTGGACCTCGTCGAACATCGCCTTCACCGACTCGGGGTCGGTGAGGTCGGCGCCGACGACGAGCGCCTCGACGCCCAGCTCGCGCAGCTGCGCGGCCAGCTTCTCGGCGCGCGGGGCCTTGTTGCGGAAGTTGATGACGACGTTGGCGCCGGCCTCGGCGAAGTAGCGGACGGTGTCGGCGCCGATGCCGCGCGACGAGCCGGTGACCAGGGCGGTCTTGCCGCTCAACGAGCCGGACGGGAGGGTCTGGGACACGGGGTTCTCCTGACGATTCGGGGATCGGATGCCGCCGGCCGATCCGGGCGCACACGACAAGACCCCAGCCTAGCGATCGTCGAGTCGTCACCCCCGGACGCGTCGTGCTCAGCGGTCGCTGAGAACCGGCCCGCACACCTCGAGCGAGTGCTACGTTCGGCCCAGGAGGTACGACATGGACGTTCTCTCCACCATCGGCGTCTGGGCGTGGATCGTCTGGCTCGCGCTGATCCTGGTCTTCCCGGTCGTCGAGATGCTCACCGGCGAGCTGACGTTCCTCATGTGCGCCGGAGGCGGCCTGGTCGGGCTCGGGGCCGCCCTGCTCGGCGCTCCGCTGTGGCTGCAGATCATCGCGTCCGCCCTGGCCGCCGTCGCCCTGCTGACGTTCCTGCGTCCGCCGCTGCTGCGTCGATTGCACGCGGGGGCCGACACCCGACCCTCCAATGTCGAGGCACTGCTCGGGCTCGAGGGCCTCGTGCTGTCACGCGTCTCGCCCTCGGTGACGGGCCAGGTCAAGCTCTCCAACGGCGACGTGTGGACCGCGACCACCGACACCGGCATCCGACTCGACCCCGCCACGCGCGTCGAGGTCGTCCGCATCGAGGGGGCGACCGCCGTCGTCCGCGCACGCGCACAGGAGGTCCGCTCATGAACGATGTCGTCCCCGTCACGATCGGCTGGATCCTGGCGGGGGTGGTCGTGGTCTTCGTCGCCGTCGTGCTGTTCCGCGCGATCCGGATCATCCCGCAGGCGCGCGCGGGGGTCGTCGAGCGACTGGGGCGCTACCACAAGACCCTCTCCCCCGGCCTGAACCTGGTCGTGCCGCTGGTGGACCGCGTCCGTCCGCTCATCGACATGCGCGAGCAGGTCGTGTCCTTCCCACCCCAACCCGTCATCACCGAGGACAACCTGGTCGTCTCGATCGACACCGTCGTCTACTTCCAGGTGACCGACGCGCGTGCCGCGACCTACGAGATCGCCAACTACCTCGGCGCGGTCGAGCAGCTCACCACGACGACCCTGCGCAACGTCGTCGGCGGCCTCAACCTCGAACAGGCGCTGACCAGCCGCGACAACATCAACGGGCAGCTGCGCGTCGTCTTGGACGAGGCCACGGGAAAATGGGGCATCCGGGTCGGACGCGTCGAGTTGAAGGCGATCGACCCGCCCGTGTCGATCCAGGACTCGATGGAGAAGCAGATGAGAGCCGAGCGCGACCGGCGCGCCGCGATCCTCACGGCCGAGGGATCCAAGCAGTCTCAGATCCTCGAGGCCGAGGGGCGCCGTCAGGCCGCGATCCTCGAGGCCGAGGGCGACAAGCAAGCGGCCGTCCTGCGCGCACAGGGCGAGGCCGAAGCGATCCAGTCCGTGTTCAGCGCGATCCACGAGGGCCGACCCGACGACAAACTCCTCGCCTACCAGTACCTCCAAACGCTGCCGAAGATCAGCGACAGCTCGTCGAGCAAGCTCTGGATCATCCCGAGCGAGTTCACCGAGGCGCTGAAGGGGATCTCGGGTGCGTTCGCCATGCGCCCCGCGGATGATCCCGACGCCCGCGCCGATCGCACACGACACGACGGGCTGCCCGCCGACACGTCCTCCGACGGCCGCCCCGGGGCCCAGGAGTCCACGACATCGTGATGGCCCGCCACCCCTACCTCTCCCCCGACGCCCCTCGGGTACTCGCGCACCGCGGATTGGTGACCGAGGATGCCGCCGCCCAGGGCGTGGTCGAGAACTCCTTCGCCGCCGTGGCCGAGGCGCATGCCGCCGGTGTCTCCTACGTCGAGTCCGACTGTCATCTGACCGCCGACGGCGAGGTCGTGCTGTTCCACGACGACGACCTGCAGCGCGTGGCGGGCGACCCGCGTCGGATCGCGGACGTGCGCCTGCACGAGCTCGAGGAGCTCATGTCCGAGCGCGGCGGACTCGTCACGCTCGGACAGGCGCTCGAGGCCTTCCCCGACGTGCGCTTCAATCTGGACGTCAAGGCCGAAGCGGCCGCCGAGGGCGTCGGTCGTCTCGTCGCACCGCACGCGCATCGCGTGCTCGTGACGAGCTTCTCGGACGAGCGCCGCCGGGCCGCCCTGGCGGCGGCATCCGCGGCGGGAGCCGAGATCCGGCCCGCCACCTCGCCCGGCTCGGCGACCGTGGCGCGTCTGGTGGGCCTCGTCGCGCTGCGGCAGGGACGGCGCGTCCGCGCAGCGCTCGAGGGTCTCGACGCCCTGCAGGTGCCCGAGCGGAAGGGACCTGTGCCCGTGGCGACCCGCGGGCTCATCCGGGCCGCGCACGCCGCCGGTGTCGAGGTGCACGTGTGGACCGTGAACGCCGAGGCCGACATGCAGCGGCTGCTCGACCGGGGCGTCGACGGAGTGGTGACCGACCGCGCCGACGCGGCCCTCGCCCTGGTGAAAGGCCGCGAGACGACCGCTGACTGAGCATCGTCTGTGAAAGGCGCGCAGACGCGCACGGTTCGAATAAAGCGCACAGGTGCGGACGTTATACATGGGGACCGACGAGAGGACCACACAATGGCAGACCGCAGTCTCCGCGGCATCCGACTCGGCGCCCAGAGCCTCCAGAGCGAAGACGGCGTCGTGTTCCACGACCGTGCACAACACACCTACACCTGCAGCACCTGCGGACGCGACACCGTCCTGACGTTCGCTGCAGACGCCGAGGTCCCCGAGGCCTGGGAGTGCCGCACGTGCGGCGCCGAGGCCCTGCTCCGCATCGGCGACGGCACCGCGACCGTCGACCACTCCGGCGACAAGGCCGCCCGCACGCACTGGGACATGCTCCTGGAGCGTCGCACGCTCCCCGAGCTCGAGGAACTGCTCGAAGAGCGCCTCGCCTTCGTCCGCGCCCGCCGTGGCGCCGGGAACGAGAAGCTCAGCGCCTGATCGACGACAGTCGTAGACCTGGACGCCGGCCCCGAGGGGCCGGCGTCTTCGTCGTTGCGGGCGGTGGCGATGAGTCTGCGCCGCGGGTCGGCAAGTCCGCGGCGGGGTCCGCACAGCGTGACGGGGCCGCGACGGTGAGTCAGTGCCCCGCGCGGTGACTCACCGCGCCGACTCAGCGCGTCGACGCCCGCGCAGCGCGGCGATCACGCCCACCACCAGCAGTCCGGCGAGGCTCCCCCCGCCCAATGCGATCTTGATCGCGGGCCCCAGCACCACGGCGGGGGTCAGCCCGGTGCGCAGCGGAACATCGGTGAGCATGTGTCCGGCCGTGTCGATCGGCAGGGCGTCGAGCGTGGAGCCGTCGGGGGCGATCACCTGGCTCGTCCCCACCGTCGACAGGTTCACCACCGACCGCCCCGTCTCGATCGCGCGCATCTGCGCGAAGGCGAGCTGCTGCAGGTTCTCATCGGTCCCGCGGAAATCGGCGTTGTTCGTCTGGAACATGAAGACCTCGGCGCCGGCATCGGCGCCGTCCCACACGACGTCGTCGTAGATGACGTCGAAGCAGATCGCCAGCCCCACCCCGACCCCGTCCAGATCGATCAGCGGGGTCGCGGTGCCCGGGGTGTACTCGCGGCCGATCAGGCCGATGAGGTCGGGGGCGAACGGCTCCCAGAACGCCCGATCGGGAACGTACTCGCCGAAGGGGACGGGATGCCGCTTGTCGTACGTCGCCCCCTCCTGCCCCTCGGACGTCCACAGCAGCGAGGAGTTGAACAACTCGGTGCCGCGCTCGGTGACCGCCGAGACGAGCAGCGGTGCATCGACGCGGCGCGACAGCTCCTGCAGCACGGCCGAGGTCGACGCGTTCGCGGTGGGGTCGGAGTCGACGCCCCCCTCCGGCCAGAGCAGCACGTCCATGCGCTGTCCGAAGAGCGGGGCGGATGCCGTCAGCTGCGCGTTCAGGACGGCCCCGCGCGCCTTCCGGTCGAAGTAGCCGGCGGGTCCGTTGCCCTGCACCGCCCCGACGCGCAGCGATCCCGCATCAGTCGTGGGGAACTGCGGCACGACGAGAAGCACGATCAGCAGGACGGCCGCGGGTATCGCCGCGGTCAGTCGGCGGACGGCACCCCCGCGCGCGACCTCGATGAGCAGCGCGCACACCAGAACGACGAGGAACGACAGCCCCGACATGCCGACCCACGATGCGACCTCGGCGAGCGGGCCGTTGACCTGCGAGACCCCGATGCGCCCCCACGGGAAACCACCGTAGGGCCAGGACCCGACGACCTGCTCGCGCAGCGTCCACAACCCCGCCACCAGCGCGGGCAGCAGCACCAGACGTCCCACGCGTCCGGGGGCGACGCGCGGCATCCACCGGTACGCCAGCGCGATCGGCACGGCGAACACGGCGGTCAGCAGGGACTCGAGCACTGACAGCGCCGCCCACGGGACGGGTCCGAGGTAGCGCGCCGTGAAGAGCAGGTTGACCGAGAAGAACGCCAGACCGAACAACAGGCCGACCAGGACCGCCGACCACACGCGCCGCCCCGCCAACACCACGAGGGCGAGAACCGTCGCCGGGAAGGCCATCGGCCACCACGCGAGAGCGGGGTACGCGGTCACCATCAGCAGTCCCGCCACGACCGACAGGGGGGCCGCGAACGCGAGCCGCACCATCGGGCGTGTCGGCGGCGCCGCGGGCGACCGGTCCGCGGCGGTGGTCATCGCACCGCTCATGCCGACGTGTAGGCGACGATGCCGCGGCGCACGGCATCCAGGGCCGTCCGTGCGGTCTTGGCGAGCTTGGGCTCGGCGACGAGCGAGATCTGATCGAGGAGATCGATGGTCTGCTTGGCCCAGCGGACGAAGTCGCCCGCCGCCATGTCGGCGAGCGTCAGCACCGTGTCCAGGGGCAGGCCGCGGGCCCACGCGTGCATCGCGGGCGCCAGGCCCGGCGCCGGGGATTCCGACCCGGGCAGGCGATGGTCGCGCTCGAGGTCGTCGAGCTCCTGCCAGAGGGTGTGCGTGGCGTCCAGTGCGCCGCGGAAAGCACCGCGCGGAAGACCGCGCTCGCCCGGTCCCGCCTCGTCGCGCCGCGGCTCGTACACCAGGCAGCATGCCAGCGCCGCGAGCGAGGGGGCGTCCAGACCCTCCCACAGGCCCTGCCGCAACGACTCGGCCACGAGCAGATCTCGCTCGCCGTAGATGCGCCGCATCGTGCGGCCGGCGCGGGTGAGCACCGTGGCGCCGTCGTCGTCGATCGCCACGTACTCGAGCGTCGCCAGCACCTCGACGACCCGGTCGAACACGCGCGCGACCGTGCCGGTGCGCTGATCGATCTGATGGCGGGTCTTGTCGGTGGTGCGCTTGAGCTTCCAGTAGCGCTCCGCCCAGCGCGCGTGCGCCTCGCGGTCGGGACAGTTGTGGCAGGGATGCCGCTGCATCCGCGTGCGCAGCGACTGGATCTGCTGCTGCCGCTCGTCGCGCAGACGACGCGGGGCGGTCGCGTCGCGACGATTGATCTTCTCGAGGTCACTGAGTTCGCGGCGGATCGTCGAGTACTCGCGGAAGTCCCCGCGATCGCACGTCATGGCCTGCTCGTACCCGGCGAGGGACTCCTCGGCATCCTTCACCTGACGGGCGAGACCGACCACGGATCGGTCGGCCTGGAACTGCGCGAACGAGGACTCGAGGATCTCGCGTGCGCGAGCGCGACCGAACTGGTCGATCAGGTTCACGGCCATGTTGTAGGTGGGCCGGAAGCTGGAGTTGAGCGGATACGTGCGGCGCGAGGCGAGGGCGGCCACGGACTGCGGGTCGAGGCCCTCGGTGAACTGCACGACCGCGTGACCCTCCACGTCGATCCCGCGGCGGCCGGC
Source organism: uncultured Microbacterium sp. (assembly GCF_913776565.1). Taxonomy (GTDB): domain Bacteria; phylum Actinomycetota; class Actinomycetes; order Actinomycetales; family Microbacteriaceae; genus Microbacterium. The sequence goes on from NZ_CAJYPF010000237.1 coordinate 13,285, forward strand.
GCGACCGGTGAGCTGGGTGTACTCGCCCGAGGTGATCGCCACGCGCGCCTCGCCGTTGAACTTCTCGAGCTTCTCGAGCACGACCGTGCGCGCGGGCATGTTGATCCCGAGAGCGAGGGTCTCGGTGGCGAAGACGACCTTGACGAGCTTGCGGCGGAACAGCTCCTCGACGACCTCTTTGAAGGCCGGCAGCAGGCCCGCGTGGTGCGCGGCGACGCCCCGTTCGAGGTTGTCGCGCCACTCCCAGAAGTGCAGGATGGCCAGATCCTCGTCCTTGAGGGTGAAGGTCATCTCGTCGACGATCTGACGGATGTCCTCGCGCTCCTCGGCCGAGGTCAGCCGCACGTTGGCGCGACGCAGCTGCTGCACGGCGGCGTCGCACCCCGCGCGACTGAAGATGAAGAAGATCGCGGGGAGCAGATGGCTGCGCTGCAGCAGCTCGACGACCTCGGGCCGGTCGATGCGCTCGATGCGCGGCCCGTGCGAGGCCCGGACGGGCTTGTGTCCGCCGCGCCGCTGGTGCGCGTGACGCGGACCTCCCGCGTGCCGCTGCGAACGGTACTCCTGGGCCCGGCGATTGTTGTCGTACCCGCCGGCGTTGCCGCCGCGGATGCGCAGCAGCTCCTGGTTGACCTGCGCGGTCGCCACGCCCGCGCGATCGTCGAACAACGGCAGGAGATCGCCGCGCACGAGCACGTGCTGCTCGAGCGGCACGGGCCTGGTCTCGGACACGATCACCTCGGTGTCGCCGCGCACGGTGTCGAGCCAGTCGCCGAACTCCTCGGCGTTGGACACGGTCGCCGACAGCGACACGAGCTTGACCGACGGCGGCAGGTGGATGATCACCTCTTCCCATACCGCGCCACGGAAACGGTCGGCGAGGTAGTGCACCTCATCCATCACGACGAATCGCAGACCGCGCAGCGCCGGGGAATCGGCGTAGAGCATGTTGCGCAGCACCTCGGTGGTCATCACGACGATGCGCGCCGAGGCGTTGATGTTCGTGTCACCCGTGAGCAGCCCGACCTCGTCGTCGCCGTACACCTCTTGCAGCTCGTGGAACTTCTGGTTCGACAGCGCCTTGATGGGCGTGGTGTAGAACGCCTTGTCGCCCGGCTCGAGCATCGCCAGGTGGATCGCGAACTCGCCGACGATGGTCTTGCCGGCCCCGGTGGGTGCGGCGACGAGAACACTCCGCCCGTCCTCGAGGGCGTGGCATCCGGCGATCTGAAAATCGTCGAGCTCGAACCGCTGCATCTCGGCGAAATCGGCCGTGTGAGGGTGCGAGGTACGCGCTCGGGCGCGGGCGAAACGCTCCGCTGGGCTCGGAGCGCTCACGCGATGGGCCCCGAGGGCATCTCCGACGCGGCCGCCTGACGGGCGCGGCGGCGGTCGAACAGCATCGACACTCCCGCCGCGGCGAAGAAGAGCACCACCAGGATGCCGGCGAGCATCACCATGCTGACGATGTCCGCCGCCGGGGTGGCCAGGGCCGCGAACACGGTCGCGATGAGGATGGCCACGCGCCAGCCCTTCAGGATCGCCTTGCCGCTCATGACGCCGGCGACGTTCAACGCGACCAGGAACACCGGCAGCACGAACGAGACGCCCACGACGATGAGCAGTTTGAAGACGAAGTCGTAGTAGTCGGTGGCGTTGTAGAAGTTGACGCCGCCGTCGGGAGTGAAGCCCCACATGAGTTCGATCACGTGCGGGACGATCAGCAGGCCCACCCAGCAGCCGATGAAGAACAGGGGCACCGCGGATGCCACGAACCCGACCGTGTAGCGGATCTCTTTACGCGTGAGCCCGGGCATGATGAACGCCCAGATCTGCCACAGCCAGACCGGCGCCGACAGGAAGATGCCGATCGAGAAGGCGATGCGCATACGCAGGTCGAACGCCGACGTCACCGAGGTGAAGTTGAGCGCCGAGAAATCATCGCCGCGACGCGCGGCGATCTCGCGGATCGGCTCGGTGATGAGGTGGATGATCGGGTCGGTGATGATGAACGCGATCACCATGCCGACGATGAGCGCCGCGGCCGCGATCATCAGTCGCTTGCGCAGCTCGACGAGGTGCGCACCGATGGACATGCGCTTGTCGCGCCGGGGCCCTTCGGGCACGTCGATGCGCGGCGGCCCTGCCGTCGCCACGGGTTAGACGGTGGGGTCGGTCGACCTGCGCGGTTCGGGCGCGGCGGTCGACGCGGTGCCGGGCTCGGTGGGGCGCGGTGATTCGGAGGACTGCGCGGCGACCTCGTCGTCGCGCTTCATCTCCTTCATCTCGCTCTTGAACACGCGAGCGGACTGCCCCATGCTCTTCGCGAGCGCGGGGAGCTTGGCGGCACCGAACAGCAGCAGGATGACCGCGAGGACGACCAGAAGGTGCCATCCGGTGAGGTTGCCGAGCATGAGGACTCCTCGTCGTTGTCGGGAGTCTCCAGTCTAACCCGCGCGCCTCTCACCCGGTCCGCCGAGCGGCGCGATGGGCGAATCCTCAGCCGACGTCGGTGTATTGGGCCAGCCCGGCGGCGGCCCATGCGGCGGCGGCGCGTCGCGCCCCGACCGGCTCGAGCAGCTCGACCTCGCCGCCGCGCCGGGCGGCCAGGCGTTTAAGGCTCTGCTCGTCGGCGAGGCGCAGGGCTGCCACAGCGGTGCCGTCCCCCTCGGTCTCGACCTCGGCGCGCTCGAGGTAGTCCGACAGCAGCGGCGCGACGGTCAGGGGGAAGCGGAAGCGCGCGACGACCTCGTCGTCGTTGGGGGCGAACAGCTCCGGCACCGGATCGGTTCCGTGCACGGCGGCGATGCCGGTCAGCGCCGGGTCGCTCACCCGATCGAGGTGGAACGTGCGCACCGCCTGACGCAGGTGGTCCCACCCCTGCAGGTACCACTGGTCGTCCGCGATGTGCACCTTGATCGGATCGACGGTGCGGGTCGCGGGCGCGGCCCCGGGGGCGCGGTAGGTGAACGTGATCGCGACGCGCTCGCGCAGGGCGCGGTCCACCACGTCGCGCACCCCGTCGACCGGGCCGGGGGCGACGATGACGGCGGGCGGCGCGGCGGCCGCACCGCGCGCGAGCTTCTCGAGCAGACCGGTCACGAGCGGGCTGTCGCCGAAGCGCGGCAGGCTCCGCGCGAGCTGCAGGCCGGCGAGCAGGGCCGCCGCCTCGCGCGCGGTCAGGCGCGGGGAGCGCTCGAGTCCGACCGTGTTGGTGATGACGATGACGTCGTCGCGGTCGAGCAGGTCCCAGTCGATGTCGAACAGATCGTGCGGCAGCTGCCAGTAGCCGCGCTCCCCCGGCAGTCCGATCACCGTGAGCCGCTCGACCATCGCGCGCATCTCGGCAGGCGCCACGTCGAAGTCGGCGGCCGCCTCGGTCACCGCCACCTCGCCCTTGCCGAGCAGATACGGCACGAGTTGCAGCAGCAGTGCCGCCCGGTCCAGGGCGGCGACCGGTCGTTCCGGCCCCGCCGTCCGAGGAGGGATGCCGGGGGTCTCGGCGCTCACGCGACACCCCCGTGCACGGCGACGGTGGCCCGCAGGCGCCGCACGACCTCGTCGCGCAGGTCGTCGGGCGCGACGACCCGCACCTCGGGACCGTAGGAGGCGAGCTCGTCGGCAAAGACGTGCAGATCGACGTACGGCACGAGCATGCCCTGCGGTGCCTGCTGCGCGCGGCGCGCGAGCCGCAGCGCCGCCTCGGTTCCGGGATGCACCTCGAGCAGGGCCCGTTGCCGATCGGCGACGGCCCGCAGGCCCGCGAGTGCCCGGTCGCCGGCCCCCTCGCGCAGCGCGGGGGTGAACTTCTCGCGGCGAAGGGTGACGTCACCGACGATCCGCGACAGCAGGAAGGTGCGCTCGGCATCCATGTTCAGGTCGAAACCGAACACGTGCCAGCGTGCTTCGTACTCGACCAGCGCGAGGGGGCGCACGCGCCGCTCGCGCGGCTGCGCCTCACCCGGGCGCAGATACACGAAGGTGACCACGCGGCACTCCTCGATCGCGCGCTGCAGCGCGGCGAACGACGCGTCGCGGACGCGGATGCGCGGGGCGTAGCCGATAATCGGCTCGTCGACCGGGATGCCGAGGGCCCGGATCTTGCGCAGACCGCTGCGGGCGTCGGCCGAGAGCGATTCGCTGCCCCAGACGCCGCCGGCGACGTTGAGCAGTGCGATCTCGGCGGGGCTGAACGAGATGTCCTCCGGCAGCGCGTATTCGGCCGTGGGGACGCGATAGCGCGCCTCGCGCAGATCATCGGGGTCGGCGCGGTTGCCGATCGTCTCGATCGGGACGCCCAGACCACGCAGGTTCTCTTTGTCGCGCTCGAACATCTTCTCGAGCGCATCCTTCGATGCGCCCGCCTCGAGCTGCTCGCGGTAGCCCGTGACCGACGACAGGATCGTGTCCTTGGTCAGGCCCTGCTCGGTCGCCATGAGCGCGACGACGAGGTTCACCAGACGCTCTTCGGGAGCGCTTCGGGACGCGGTGGCGGGCACCCGCCCATCCTAGGCCGGGGTGGAGGCCACCCCGCGGACGAGCACGCCCCCGCCGGTCGCGACGAGCGCGGCCCGACCGGGTCGCGACCTCGGGCTGTAACCCGGGGGCGAGACCGGCCGCGCCATGACGCCGGGGTTCAGCCGACGACGCCGAGGATGTCGACGACGTAGACCAGCGCGGTGTCGGCCGGGGCCTGCAGCGCCTGCTGGTCGGCCTGGGTCTGGTCCGCGGGGACCACGACGAGCACCTGGGAGCCGACCGTCTGGCCCTCGATGGCCGAGGCGAGCGCCGGGGGCAGGGCCGAGACGGTCGCCTGCCCCGGCGAGCCGTTCTTCCACGTCGAGGCGAACGTGGTCTTGGCGCCCCACGCGACGCCCTGGACGTGGATGACGACCGACGAGTCGGCGGTGACGACGTCGCCGTCGCCCTTCTTGATCGTCTGCGAGCGCGCCGCGGTGGGCGCATCGCCGGCGGGGATGACGATGCCGGGCTGGCCGTCGGGGGCGCGCACGACCGAGGGCATGCCCGAGTCGGCGTTGTACTGGTCGGCGCCGTCGGCCGCGGGCAGGAAGACCTTGCGCACGTCGAAGACGAACACCGCTCCGTCGCCCTCGTTCACGCCCAGCGCCTGCGCGCCCTGGGCGCCGAGGTCGGAACCGGGGATCGCGACCGCGACGCGCGAGCCCTCGGCGACGCAGTTCAGCAGGGGCGCGATCGACGGGATGGCCTGGGTGAGACGCGGGAGCGGGGTCGCCGTCTTGTCGTCGGTGTACTGCGTCGCCACGAGCTGCGCACCGGTCGCGGCATCGAGCACCGTGACATCGACCAGAGCGAGCTGCTTGTCGCTCGTGATGCGCTGCCCGTCGCCCTCGATGAGGGTCTGCGTGCCCGCCTGCTGCGGAACGAACGGCGACCGCACCGACACCGTGGGCGCGGAGCCGAAATCACCCGTCGCGTCGACCACGGAGGCGATCGAGCTGTCGGTCGGGGTCGGGCACGACGAGGCGGCGGATGCCGAGCACCCGACGAGGCCCATTCCGGCCAGAGCGGTCACGGCAACGAGAGCGGGGAGTCTGCGCACCGGAACAGTTTAGGTGCACTCGCTGTGCTCTCCCGCCGCGCGGCCTACGAGGCCGGATCGTCCTCGGTGCGGGCCGCGGCCCCGGCGACGGACTGCCGCACGCCCTCGGCCGATTTCTGCGCCTCGCGCACGCGCTTGCGCAGGTTCTTGTCGGTGATCTCGCGATCGCCCACCGCGCCGGGGGTCCACAGCTCCACGTCCTCGTCGCCGTAGCTCGACTTCGACGCGCGACGCTTGACCTCGGGCGGGATCGCCCCGGGCGCCAGGCGCCGCGCCGTGATGAGGAAGCCCGTGTGCGCGACCATGCGGTGGTCGGGGCGCACCGCGAGACCCTCGACGTGCCACCCGCGCACCATCGTCTCGCTGGCATCCGGTTCGGTGAACAGCCCCGTCGCGCGGATGTACTCGGCGACGCGGCTCAGCTGCGTGGCGGTGGCGATGTAGCAGAGCACCACGCCGCCGGGCGTGAGGGCGTCGGCGACGGCGTCGATGCACTCCCACGGCGCCAGCATGTCCAGGACGACACGGTCGACGGATGCCGGAGCCACGGCATCCGGCAGGCTCTCGACGAGATCGCCCACGACGACCTGCCACGTCGCGGGAAGCTCGCCGTGGAAGGTCTCGACGTTCGCGCGGGCCACGTCGGCGAACTCCTCGCGGCGCTCGAACGACAGCAGGCGGCCGGCGGGGCCGATCGCGCGCAGCAGCCAGAGCGACAGGGCCCCCGAGCCGACACCCGCCTCGACGACCGTGGCCCCCGGGAAGACATCGGCCTGCGCGAGGATCTGCGCGGCGTCTTTGGGGTAGACGATCGCGGCTCCGCGCGGCATCGACATGACGAAGTCGCGCAGCAGGGGGCGCACGGCCAGGTAGTCGTGGCCGGAGCTGTTGGTGACGACGCTGCCGTCGGGCTGGTCCACGAGGAGCGCGTGCTTGAGCACGCCGTTGTGGGTGTGCAGTTCGCCCCCCTCGCGCAGGGTGATCGTGTGCATGCGGCCCTTCGGGCCGGTCAGCTGGACGCGATCTCCGATGCGGAAGGGGCCGCTCAGGTGGGGGGTCTCGCTCATCGGGTGACCTGTGTCTCGTCGGTGCGGGCGGAGGCGTGCGCGGCGTGCAGTGCACGCAGATCTGCGGTGGTGCGTCCCTCGAGGCTCGACCACAGGGAGTGGGCACCCACCCCCTCGAGCGGCACCATGAGCGGGACGCCGAGCGACACCGCGCCGCTGGCGATCGCCGAGCGCAATCCGTTCGGGCTGTCCTCGATCGCGACGGTGTCGCGGATGTCGACACCCAGCTCGCGCGCGGCCTGCAGGTAGGGATCGGGGTGCGGCTTGGGCTTGTCGACGTCGTCGCCCGCGACCACCAGATCGAACGCGGGGAAGTCGATCAGATCGGCGACCGACAGCGCCATGCGTCGCATCGACATCGTCACCAGCGCCGTCTTGACACCGTGGGCGCGCAGGTCGGCCAGGAGCTCGCGTGCTCCGGGGCGGAAGGGCACGCCCGTCACGGCGAGCTGGCGAAGCACCTCGTCGGTCAGGTGCGCGATGATCTCGTCGACACCCCACGGCACGCCCGCGTTCTGGAGCAGCCGGGCGGAGTCCTCGAGCGCGAGGCCCACCATGCCGAGCGCCTGCTCGTGGGACCAGCTGCCCCCGAAGCGCTCCACGAGCGGAACCTCGGCCGCCATCCAGTAGGGCTCGGTGTCGACGAGGGTGCCGTCCATGTCCCACAGGACGGCGGCGGGGGCGGGGGAAGTCATCGGTCCATCCTATTCGGGGGCGTCGCTCCGCCCCGCCCGGGCCCCGTGCGCTCCGACCGCGCGTTCCCGCGTGCGCCTATCCTGGAAGTCAGCCCCGACGGGGCAGAGGAGGTTGTGTGGACGCACTGGGTCGCCGGATCATCGTCGCCGCTTTCGACGGCTGGAACGACGCCGGAGAAGCCGCGTCGGCGGCAGCGGCCATGCTGCGCGCCGACGTCGAGTACGAGGTCGTCCACACCGTCGATCCGGAGCTGTACTTCGACTACCAGTACACGCGCCCGCAGGTGGGAGTGGATGCCGAGGGCCGCCGCACCCTGACCTGGCCCGAGGCGCGGCTGCTGCGTCCCGTCGTCCGCAACGACGGGGCGGAGATCTGGCTGCTCGTCGGCGTCGAACCCGCGCGGGCCTGGCAGGCGTTCGCGGCGGAGTTCATCGACGTCGCGCTGCGCGAAGACGTCTCGGGGTTCGTCGCGCTCGGCTCGATGATGTCCGACGTCCCCCACACGCGCCCCATCTCGGTCTTCGCCGGCAGCGACAACGACGCCGTGCGTCAGTCCCTGGGCCTCGAGCGCAGTCTGTACGAGGGGCCCGTCGGCATCCTGAGCGCCATCGGCTACGCGGCCGAACAGGTGGGCATCCCCACCGCGAGCCTGTGGGCCAGCGTCCCGCACTACGTCGCCGGGCACACCCCCTCGCCCAAGGCCACCCTCGCGCTGCTCGACAAGCTCGAGACCATCACCGGCATCGCGGTGCCGCGCGGTGAGTTGGATGCCGAGGCCCGGCAGTGGGAGGCCTCGATCGACGCGGCCGCCGCCGACGACGAGGAGATGAGCGACTACATCCGTCAGCTCGAGCAGACCCGCGACACGTGGGACTCGCCCGAGGCCTCCGGGGACGCCATCGCCCAGGAGTTCGAGCGTTACCTGCGCCGCGGCGGCGACGGCCCCGCCAAGCCCGGGCGCGACGACCCGCCCCGACGCTGAATTCGTCGGGGTCCCGGTCCCTTCGACAGGCTCAGGACCCCCACGAGCTCGCAACCGCCAAGCAGTTGACCCCGTCGACGCCCGCCGGTCCCTCCGACGAGCTCAGGGACCTCGGCGAGCCGGAACACACGACGGCGCCGCCCCCGCAGGGACGGCGCCGTCGCGGCATCCACCGATCAGCCGGCGATGATCGTCGACTCCGCCGGGACGACGCCCGTCAGCAGCAGCACGATGATGACCAGGCCGAGCACCACGCGGTAGACCACGAACGGCAGGAAGCTGCCGCGCTTGAGGTACTGCATGAGGAACGCGATCACCAGGTAGCCGACGACGAACGCGATGACCGTCGCGATCGCGGTCTCGCCCAGGCTGTAGGGGCCGGTGCCCTCGTCGAAGCTCTTGTACAGCTCAAACAGACCGCTCGCGAAGACCGCGGGTACCGCGAGCAGGAACGAGTACTCCGCCGCGGCCGTGCGCTTGTACCCGAGCGCCCGGCCGAGCGTGGTGGTCGCACCCGAGCGGGAGACGCCCGGGACCAGGGCGAGCGCCTGGGCGAAACCGTACGCGATGCCGTGCGGGTACGTCAGGTCGTCCAGGTCGCGCCGACGGGCGCCGTACCGGTCGGCCAGCCCCAACAGGATGCCGAAGACGATCAGCACCACGGCGGTGATCCACAGGCTCCGGAAGTTGTCGCGGATGAGGCTCTGCAGCAGGACGCCGAGCAGAGCGATGGGGATCGTGCCGATGATGACGAGCCAGCCCATGCGGGCGTCGGGGTCGTTGCGCGGCACCTTGCCACTGAGCGACAGGAACCACCGCGAGATGACGCGGGCGATCTTCTTGCGGAAGTAGATCAGCACCGCCAGCTCGGTGCCGATCTGGGTGATGGCGGTGAAGGTCGCCCCGGGATCGGTCTGCGACGGCAGGAACTCGCCCACGATGCGCAGGTGGGCGCTGGAGGAGATCGGGAGGAATTCGGTGAGGCCCTGAACGAGCCCGAGGATGATGACCTCGAAGATGTGCATGCGGTCCTTCAGTACGTCCGGAGGAGGTCGGCGAGAACACGTCGACCGAACTCGAGCGCGTCGACGGGGACGCGCTCGTCGACACCGTGGAACATCCCGGTGAAGTCGAGATCGGCGGGAAGACGCAGCGGCGCGAATCCGTAGCCGGAGATTCCGAGGGTCGAGAGGGCCTTGTTGTCGGTGCCGCCCCCCATCAGGTACGGCACGACCGGGACGCCCGGGTCGTGCCGGCCGAGCTGCGCGACCATCGCGTCGACCAGGTCGCCCGAGAACGGCACCTCGAGACCGATGTCCTGGTGCACGATCTGGATCTCGACGTCCTCGCCCACGATGCGGCGGATATCGGCCAGGGCGGTTTGCTCGGTCCCCGGCAGCACGCGGACGTCGATGAGCGCCTCGGCCCGATCGGGGATGACGTTGTGCTTGTACCCGGCGGTCAGCCCCGTGGGGTTGGTCGTCGTGCGCAGGGTGGACCGGATGAAGCTGGATGCCGCGCCGGTGCGCAGGGCGAGCGCGTCGGGATCGCCCGCGTCGTCGCCCGTGATCCCGGCCAGGCCCGCCAGCAGCTTCGAGGTGGTGTCGGTGAGACGGATGGGCCACTCGGTGCGCCCGAGGGCGTCGACGGCCCGCGCGAGGCGCGTCACGGCGTTGTCGGGGTGCAGGCCGCTGCCGTGACCCGCGCGCCCGCGGGCGACGAGCTTGATCCAGAGGAGGGCCTTCTCGCCGACCTGCAGCAGGTACGCGCGGCGGTCGCCGACCGCGATGGAGTACCCGCCCACCTCGCTGATCGCCTCGGTGGCACCGGCGAACCACTCCGGCCGGTCCGCGACGACGCGCGCCGAGCCCTCGACGCCGCCGTTCTCCTCGTCGGCGAAGAACGTCACGATCACGTCGCGCTCGGGCTGCTCCCCCGCGCGCAGCACGTCGGCCACGGCGGTGAGGATCATGGCATCCATGTCCTTCATGTCGACGGCTCCGCGGCCCCACAGGATGCCGTCGCGAATCTCGCCCGCGAAGGGATCGACGCTCCAGTCCTCGGCGACGGCGGGCACCACGTCGAGGTGTCCGTGCAGGATCAGTGCGGGCTTGTCGCGGTCGCGCCCGGGCACACGGGCGCACACGTTCGTGCGGCGTTCGACCGGCTCGTAGTAGTCGGTGTCGAGACCGAGCTGTTCGAGGTACGCGCCGACGTACTCGGCGGCCTCGCGCTCGCCGTTGGCGCGGCCACCGCCGTAGTTCGAGGTGTCGAACCGGATGAGGTCGGACGCGATGCGGGCGACCTCGGGGACGTCGGTTTCGCGCTCGGGCATGCGCACTACGGTACCTTCACGCGCGGTGCTCCCCCGTCGCGTGTCACCCCGCGTCGCCGTGACGTCGGCGGCGGGACGCGCCCGGGGTGCTCCGCCGGTTCGAGCGGGCGCCGCGGGCGTGGTAATGTCGTTCCTCGTTGCGAAAGCAGCAAATCACCCAGATGCGCGGGTGGCGGAATAGGTAGACGCGCTAGCTTGAGGTGCTAGTGCCCTTTAACGGGCGTGGGGGTTCAAGTCCCCCCTCGCGCACAGAATGAGAAAGACCCCCGGGTTCCGACCCGGGGGTCTTTCTCGTTCCCCGCCCGGCCCGGCACCGGCCGCATCGGCTGACCGGGACCGGCCGCCGCGGCGGCGCCGCTCCGTCTCGCGGGCCGTGACTCCGCCGAAACACCGGCGTGACACGGTCGGCCTAGCGTCGGAGCGTCCCCGTCAGAACGGATCGCCCCGATGCCTCGCTTCCACGTCCCCACGATCGACATCTCCGCCTGGGTCGGCCCGGGCTCGCCCGACGCCCGCGCGGCCGTCGTGGCCGCCGTCGACCACGCGTGCCGAACGGTCGGCTTTCTGCAGGTGGTGGGGCATGGCATCCCGGATGCCATCATCGGCGACCTCGAAGAGGGCCTCGACGCCTTCTTCGCGCTGCCGCTGGCCGAGAAGAAGCGCTTCGTGCGGCCCGCCGGCGAGAACCGCGGCTACAGCCCGCCGAAGAGCGAATCGCTCAGCTACAGCCTGGGCGTGGATCCCGTGACGCGCATGAACGATTTCTTCGAGGCGTTCAACGTCGGCACGTCGTGGCGCGAGTACCCCGGCACCTCCGCGACGGCCGAGGACTACGCCGAGAACACCTGGCCGACCGGGGTCGACGGCTTCGGCCCGGCCGTGCGGGCGTACTTCGACGAGGCGCGACGCGTGGCGCGAACGCTCACGCGGATCTTCGCGGCCGCGCTGCGCGTGGCGGACGACTTCTTCGACGACCTCACGGATCACTCGATCGATGTGCTGCGAATGAACAACTACGCCCTGCCGCCCGGGTCGATCGAGCTCGGCGCGGAGCTGACCGGCATGGGCGAGCACACCGACTTCGGCCTGGTGACCGTGCTGTGGGCCGACCGGGTGGCCGGCCTGCAGGTGCTCGGGGCCGACGGATCGTGGAACGACGTATCTCCCGCCGAGGGCGCGCTGCTGGTGAACCTCGGCGACGTGGCCGCGCGGCTGACGAACGACAAGTGGCTCTCGACCCTGCACCGCGTGAAGCCGCCCGTGATCGACGGCACGATCGAACGGCGACGATCGGCGGCGTTCTTCCACGACGGCAACGCGGATGCCGTGATCGCTCCGCTGCCGGGATTCGTCACGTCCGAGTTCCCCGCGCTGTACGAGCCGGTCACCGTCCGTGAGCACATCACGGCCAAGCTCGCGGGTTCGCGCGCCGGGCGGCGCAACGACGGCGCGGTGCGCGAGGCAGCGCGGGTGGTCGCGGCCGGTCGCGCCTGACCCGCGGGCCACCCGTCCCGACGCGGGCGGGCACTGCGCGCGAGTAGTCGCGGCGAGTCGCGCCAGACCCGCGGGGTGACACGTTCCGACGCGGGCGAGCGCTCCGCGGATCGCGGCCGCCGGCGCGCGCGTCGCCCGCGGGGGCGCCCTCGCGTACGTCGCCCGCGGGGGCGCCCCCGCCGTGACGCGACGGAGCCGCCCCGCGTGGGGGCGGCTCCGTGCGGACGTCGGGGGTCAGGGCGCGGGCGTCACGCGGCGGACACGCCGAACAGCAGGCCGAGCACGTACGTCACCGCCGCGGCGCCGAAACCGATCGCGAGCTGACGCAGGCCGCGCTTGAGGGGCGAGGTGCCCGAGAGCAGCCCGACCATCGCCCCGGTCGCCATGAGGGCGACGCCCACGAGGGCGAGGGCGAGGGCGACGGCGCCGAAGCCCGACAGACCGAAGATCCAGGGCAGCACCGGGATGATCGCGCCCGACGCGAAGAAGAGGAAGCTCGAGATCGCGGCGCCCCACGCGCTGCCGACCACCTCGTGCGAGGACTCCCCCGGGGCCGCGGCGGCCGGGGCGGTGCCGGCCTGCGCGGCGGTGACGACCTCGCGGGCCTTGTCCAGCGCCTCGTCCGCGTCCATCCCGCGGGTGCGGTAGACGAGCGCGAGCTCGTTGGCATCCAGGTCCAGGTGGGGCAGGGCGGAGTCGGCGAAGTCGCTCTCTTCGGTCGCCTCCAGCAGCTCGCGCTGGGAGCGCACCGAGACGAACTCCCCCGCTCCCATCGACAGGGCGCCCGCGAGGAGGCCCGCGATGCCGCTGAACAGCACGAAGCTCGGTGCCACGCCCGTCGCCCCGACGCCCATCACGAGCGCGAGGTTGGACACGAGGCCGTCGTTGGCGCCGAAGACGGCGGCGCGGAAGGTTCCGGAGAGACGTCGACGACCGCGGGCGGCGAGACCGCGGACGACCTCGTGGTGCACGCGCTCGTCGGCGGCCATCGCCGCGGTGGCGTAGGGCTCGTCGGCGTAGGGTGAACGCGCTTCGGCGTTCTGCGCGAGGGCGAGCACGAAGATCGAACCGAAGCGGCGGGCCATCCACGCCAGCAGGCGCGTGCCGATGCCGGGCGAGGGCAGTCGCTTCGGCGTCTCGCCGAGCAGGTCGATCCAGTGCTGCTCGTGACGCCCCTCGGCCTCGGCCAGGGCGAGCAGGATGTCGCGGTCCTCACCGGTGCGGCGCGAGGCGAGCTCGCGGTACACGCGCGCCTCGGCGCGTTCATCGACGAGATAGCGTGCCCAGCGACGACGGTCGCGGGCGGTGGGTGTGGCGAGATTCGTCACGGGTCTCCTTCGGGTCGTCCCCACCGTAATGAGGACGGTCCCCTCCCCCGGGCGCGTCGATCGATACTGACAGCATTTCGGCCCTCCGAACCCCGGAATGACGCGGATGCCGCCGACCCGGTGCCAGCGTTTCGGGCCTGCGAAAGCGGGTCGCGGCAGGGTCGGCCGGGGCCGGGGGGGTCGGGCGCCGTCGAGACTGCATTCAGCTGACGAGACGGTTGCAGGATGTCGCCGAGTTGTCAGCGGCGTGCAGTCTCGCGATCACGAGGCGGCGTAGAGCCGGTGGGGCGCGTCGGCGCGCGAGTCGCGACGGAGGGGCGCGCACCGGGGGGAGGGTACCGGCGGCGACGCGGGCGGGTCAGGAGCGGACGCGCTTGCGCAGCAGGTCGATGCGCGCCTGCAGCTGCGTCACGGTGGCGTGCGACACGGCCGGGCCGCCGCACAGCCGGCGCAGTTCGGCGTGGACGAGTCCGTGCGGTTCGCCGGTCTGGCGGGCGTACAGTCCCACCATCGTGTTGAGCAGTTGGCGCTGCTCCTTGAGCGTGCGGTGCAGGGGGCCGGGCAGCCCGCCCTCGTCGACCGACGGCGGCTCGACGCCGTTCTCCTTCTCGTGCGCTTCTCGCGTCGAGCGGTGGCGCGATTGCCGCGTCGCCCGCGACATGAGCACCTCGTGCACCTGCTCGGGCTCGAGAAGACCCGGGATGCCGAGGAACTCCTCCTCCTCGATGGTCCCCGGAACGGCGAGCTGGCCGAACTCCTGCCCGTCGAACATCACGCGGTCGAAGTGCGCGAGCGAGCCCAGCGCCTGATACTCGAACTCCTGCTCGAGCGCGTCGGAGGCCTTGTCCTCGCGCTCGGCGGCATCCATCATGTCTTCTTCGGCGTTCCACTGGTCGTCCGCGTCGCTGTCGCGGTCGAGCGCGTGCTCGCGTTGCGCCTCCATCTCGCCGGCGAGGGCGAGCAGCTGCGGCACGTTGGGAAGGAACACGCTCGCGGTCTCACCTCGGCGCCGTGCTCGGACGAAGCGGCCGATGGCCTGCGCGAAAAACAGCGGGGTGGAGGCGCTCGTGGCGTAGACGCCCACGGCGAGACGCGGAACGTCGACGCCCTCCGACACCATCCGCACGGCCACCATCCAGCGGGTCGTGCCCTTCGAGAACGTCTCGATGCGGCCCGAGGCCTCCGCCTCGTCGGAGAGGACCACGGTGACCTTCTCTCCGCTGATGTCCTCGAGGATGGCGGCGTAGGCGCGCGCGGCGGTCTGGTCGGTCGCGATGACCAGGCCCCCGGCATCCGGGACCGTCTCGCGCACCTCGGTGAGGCGGCGATCAGCGGAGCGGAGGACCGCGGGGATCCAGTCGCCGTTCGGATCGAGCGCCGTGCGCCAGGCCTGCGAGGTGATGTCCTTGGTGTTGTCCTGGCCGAGCTGGGCCTCCATCTCCTCCCCGGCCTTCGTGCGCCAGCGCATCTGCCCGGCGTAGACGAGGAAGAAGACCGGCCGGACGACGCCGTCCTCGAGGGCGCGCTTGTAGCCGTAGGCGTAGTCGGTGCGCGAGAGGCGGATGCCCTTGGAGTTGGGGTGGTACTCCACGAACGGGATGGGCGCGGTGTCGCTGCGGAACGGCGTCCCCGACAGCAGCAGGCGCCGGGTGGCGCGGTTGTACGCCTCGCGCAGGGCGTCGCCCCAACTGAGCGCGTCGCCGCCGTGGTGCACCTCGTCGAGGATGACCAGGGTCCTGGCATCCATCGTCAGTCTCTGGTGGACCTCGGCCTTGACCGCGACCTGCGCGTAGGTGACGGCGACGCCGTGGTACTGCCGGGAGGGGGTGGCGTGCCGGTTGGAGAAGTACGGATCGAGTCGGATGCCGACGCGCGCGGCCGCCTCGGCCCACTGGGTCTTGAGGTGCTCGGTGGGGGCGACCACGACGATGCGGTCCACGACGCGACGACGCATGAGTTCGGACGCGAGGCGCAGCGCGAAGGTCGTCTTACCGGCGCCGGGCGTGGCGGCCGCGAGGAAGTCACGGGGGCCCTTGCCGACGCCGTCGGGACCGTCGGCGCCGAAGTACTGGTCCAGCGCCTCGGCCTGCCACGCGCGCAGGCGCTGCGCGGTTCCCCACGGCGCGCGCTGCGGGAACGACGGGGAGAGGTGCTCGGCGGCGAAGGAGCCGAAGTGGGGCTCGGCGCCGTCGAGAGCACCGTCGAACGCCGGATCGGGGGTCGACCCCGGCACGGGCGCGTCGGCGACGGGGGCGGTGGCGTGCGCGGGAACGATCGGGGCGGATGCCGGGGCCGCGACGTCTCGGGAGGCGGCCGGCGTTGCGGCGGCCGGGGTGTCGCCGGCCGGGGCGGGGGTCGGTGCGGGGCCGGGGTTCGCGACCGGGCCGGGGCTGGCCACCGCGCCGGGTCTCGCGACCGGACCAGGACTGGCAACCGGACCGGGACTCGCGACCGGACCAGGACTGGCAACCGGACCAGGACTCGCAACCGGACCAGGACTGGCGACCGGACCAGGACTGGCGACAGGACCGGGACTGGCGATACGCGGTGCCGGGCTCGCGGCATCCGTGTGGGCGAGGTGCGGGGTGCGGGCTTCTTCTTCCAGCATCGAACCTCCATCCCTCGCGAGCGCGAACATCCACGATAGGCGAACGCGGAGTCCGCCACGCCCGGGCGGGGGATGGATCACTCTCCCCACCGGGCATAAACGCTGTTCGTGTCGAGAAACGCGGTGACGGAGCGTTTATCGGCACGGATAGCGTTTATGCGCGTGCCGGCACCGCAGCGCGGCCCCCGCGCCGGCACCGCAGCGGAGAGTCCCGCGCCGTGACCGCAGCGCGGGAGGACGGGTCGCGACCGTCGCGGCGCGACGGCGGACGGGCGTCGCCCGGCACCCGCGCCCCTTGCCGTGTCGGAGGTCGGGGTTAGCCTGGAAGTGGAGGTATCGATGACTCTCGATCCGCGCTCGCCCCGCACCCCGTCCTCGTCCGACAACGCCGGTCCGCACCCCTGGCGCCGATTCGTCGCCCTGGGCGACTCGTTCACCGAGGGCATC
>NZ_CAJYPF010000238.1 GCF_913776565.1 uncultured Microbacterium sp.
ACGGCCAGCCCGCGCGCCGCCTCACCGAGCTCGCCGATGACGTACACGCCGTCGCCGACCCGTGCCCCCGAACGCCGGACGGGATCGCGCCCGTCCAGGCTGCCGAGCGCCGTCACCGCGATCGTGAGCGTGTCCGAGACCGTCAGGTCGCCGCCCTCGACCGCGCAGCCGCGGGCCAGCTCCGCGCACGCGGCGGCCAGACCGTCGGCAAAACCGCGGACGAACGACACGGGTGTGGCATCCGGCATCGCCAGCGCGACCAGCAGGGCGATCGGGCGCGCGCCCATCGCCGCCACGTCGGCCAGGTTGACCGCCGCCGCCTTGAAACCCAGGTCGAACGGCGACGACCACGCCAACCGGAAGTCCGGACCGTGAACGAGCGTGTCGGTCGTGGCGACCACCCGACCGTCGGGAACCGCCAGCACGGCGGCGTCGTCGCCCGGTCCCACCGGAGCGGTCGAGGCGGGGAGGCGGTCCAGGATGCCGCGCAGGATCTGCCCCTCGGACAGCTCCCCCACGGTGGTCTCGGCGTCTGTCACCCTCCCACGCTATTAGCCTGGAAGGGTGTCCCGCTCCCTCCGCCCCCTCGCGCTGCTCGCCGCCCTCGCCCTGCTGCCGGGTCTGGCCGCGTGCAGCACCACGGTCGCGATGCAGCCCGCGAAGGACGCCAACGACCCCGCCTGCGCCGAAGTGATCTCGCGCCTGCCGAAGTCGATCTCGGGTCAGGAGCGGCGCTGGACCGACGCGCAGTCCACCGGCGCCTGGGGCGACCCGGCCGCCATCCTGCTGACCTGCGGACTCGAGACCCCGGGGCCCTCGACGCTGCCCTGCCGCTCGTTCGACGGCGTGGACTGGCTGGTCGACGAGTCGCAGGCGGCCGACAATCGCTACACGCTCACGACGTTCGGCCGCAGCCCCGCCTTGCAGATCTTCCTCGACTACGAGTCCGCGAGCAGCGCCGACGTCGCCCAGGCCATCGGCCCGCTCGTGCGCGACTACCTGCCCGCGACGGGCGCGGTCTGCACCTCGGCCGCCGACGCGACGCCCGCGCCCTGACGTCCCGGCCCCGCCGGTCCGTCCACTGCGCGGTCGCCCGCGGGCAGAGAGGCACGGGCCGGGTCAGGCCCGCTCGAGCGCGGCCTCCAGCAGGTCGCTGATGAGGTCGGGGTAGGACAGACCCGAGGCGATCCAGCAGGTCGGGAACATCGAGATCGGGGTGAACCCGGGCATCGTGTTGACCTCGTTCACGTAGAACTCGGTCCCCGTGTAGAAGAAGTCCACGCGCGCCAGGCCCTGGCCGCCGATGGCCTCGAAGGCCTGCGCGGCGATCCGCTGCATCTCGGCGAGCTCCCCGTCGCGCAGGTCCGCCGGGCAGACCAGCTCCACGCCGGGTGCGTCGAGGTACTTGGCCTCGAAGTCGTAGAACTCCCGACCCGTGACGACGATCTCGCCGGCGACGCTGACGCGGACGGGCCCGCCGTCGCGGCCGGGCAGCACGCCGCACTCCACCTCGCGGCCGACGATGGCCTTCTCGACCAGCACCAGGCCGTCCTCGGCGAAGGCGGTGTCGAGGGCGGCATCCAGGTCCTCCCAGCGCGACACCTTGGTCACGCCGACGCTGGAGCCCGCCTCGTTCGGCTTCACGAAGACCGGCAGGTCGAGGGCGCGGATGCGACGCTCCCACAGACCGCGGTCGCGCTCCAGGTCGGCGCGGGTCACGGCGACCCACGGCACCACGGGCACGTTCGCCGAGCGCAGCACGCGCTTGGTGACGTTCTTGTTCATGCCGATGGCCGACATGAGCACGCCGCCTCCGGCGTACGGGATGCCGAGCAGCTCGAGCAGTCCCTGGACCGTGCCGTCCTCGCCGAAGCGGCCGTGCAGGATCGGCAGCACGACGTCGACGTCGCCGAGGGAGCGCTCGCCGGCGGCATCCGACACCGTCCACTCACGCGACAGCGTCGAGTCGGGCAGGCGCACACGCGTGCCGTTGTCGACCACTTCGGGCAGCGCCTCGGGGCGCAGCGCGAACTTGTCGGGGTCGTCGTCCTCGAGGACGAAGGCGCCGTCGCGGGTGATGCCGACGGGGATCACCCGGTAGCGGTCACGATCGATCGCGCGCAGCACCCCGCCCGCCGTGGCGGAACTGATCGAGTGCTCGCTGGAGCGCCCGCCGAAGAGCACCACCACCACCGGTCTGGTCATTCTGCGTCCTCTCGCCCTGCGGCTGGTCGTCGTCTGTCGTCAGGTGCGGCGCGATGTCGCGCGGGTCCATGGTGCCGTCGAGCACCATCTTCACCTGCTGCACGATGGGCATGTCCACGCCGACCTGCTTCGCGAGCTGCAGGACGGGCGCGACGGATGCCAGACCCTCGGCGGTCTGCTGCATCTGCGTCACCACGTCCTGGAAGCCGTACCCCTGCCCCAGCAGGCGCCCGGCGGTGTTGTTGCGGCTGAGCGGCGACTGGCACGTCGCGATCAGGTCGCCCAGGCCCGCCAGGCCCTGCAGCGTCTCGGGCTGCGCGCCCTGCGCGACGGCGAAGTCGGTCATCTCGACCAGGCCCCGCGTGATGATCGAGGCCTTGGTGTTCTCGCCGTAGCCCACGCCGTCCACGATGCCGATCGCGACAGCGATGAGGTTCTTCAGCACCCCGCCGAACTCGGTGCCGATCACGTCGGTGTTCACGAACGAGCGGAAGTATCTGTTGCGCGCGCGGCGCGCCACCGCCTCGGCGGTCTCGGGGCTCAGCGAACTGATCACGGCCGCCGTGGGCTGTTCACGGGCGATCTCGAGGGCGAGATTGGGTCCGGATGCCACGGCGATCCGCGCCGGATCGCACTCGAGCACCTGCTCGATGACCTGGCTCATGCGAAGGCCCGACGACTTCTCGACGCCCTTCATCAGCGACACCAGCGGCACGTCGGTGTCTTCGACGTAGGGGCGGATCGCCGCGAGATTCTCGCGCAGCGACTGACTGGGCACCGACAGGTAGATCTGCTCGGCGCCGCGCAGCGCCTCGGCGAGGTCGGTCGTGGCCGTCATCGAGCGCGGCAGGTTGATGCCGGGCAGATAGCGGCTGTTCCGTTTGGACTCGGTGATCTCGGCGGCGAGCTCGGGTCGGCGCGCCCACATGACGACCGTCGCCCCGCCGTCGGCGAGGATCTTGCCGAACGTCGTGCCCCAGCTGCCGGCTCCGACGACCGCGACCTTGGGTCCCGCGACGGGCTGGACGTTCCTACGACTCAAGGCGACCCGTCTCGTTCTGCCCGTGCTGCGACGGGTTCCAGCGCTCCGCGGGGGCCGGAAGACCCCGGATGCCGGACAGCATCGACGTGATCCGATTCATCATCTCGTCGGTCGCCCTCGTCAGCGTCGCGGGCTGCGTCGGCGCGTCGGCGTAGGCCGAGAGGTCCATCGCCGGTCCGATCTCGACGATCACGTGCGCGCGGCGGGGGAACCTCAGCTTGCCGTAGCGCGGCAGGATCTGCTGGACGCCCCACTGCGCCATCGGGATGAGGGGCAGATCGCCGGCGAGGGCCAGGCGCACGGCCCCGGTCTTGCCCCGCATGGGCCACAGGTCGGGGTCGCGGGTGAGCGTGCCCTCGGCGTAGACGATCACGCCGCGGCCGTCGCGGGCGATCTGCTCGGCCGCCTTCATGGACTGGTTCGCGCTCGTGGACGTGCGCGGCACCGGGACCATTCCGGTCGCCTTCAGCGCCGCGCCCAGCACGGGGACCTTGAACAGGCTCTCTTTCGCCATGAAGCGCGGCGCGCGGCCCAGCCGCCAGACGGCGACCGCGACGATCACCGGGTCGAACTCCGAGTTGTGGTTGGGGGCGAGTACGTACGCCCCCTCGCGGGGGAGGTTCTCCGCCCCGCGGATCTCGATGCGCGCGAACAGCCCCGTGACGGGCACGATGATCGCCGCGAGCGGCCAGAAGGCGCTCGGC
Source organism: uncultured Microbacterium sp. (assembly GCF_913776565.1). Lineage (GTDB taxonomy): Bacteria > Actinomycetota > Actinomycetes > Actinomycetales > Microbacteriaceae > Microbacterium. The sequence continues at coordinate 3,952 of NZ_CAJYPF010000238.1, forward strand.
CGGCTCTTCTCAGGCGAGGCGGCCACGACGATCAGCCGACGACGTCGAAGTCGGCGTGCACGGCCGTCAGCTTCTCGAGGAACTTCTCGTAGCCGCGACGGATGATGCCGATGTTGCGGACCGTCGACTCGCCCTCGGCCGCGAGGGCCGCGATGACGTAGCTGTACCCGCCGCGCAGGTCGGGCACCTCGACGTCGGCGCCGTGCAGCGGCGTCGGGCCATTGATGACGGCGGCCTGCTCGAGGTCGCGACGCGGCACGCGGCGGTCGGCGCTGGCGAGACCCTTGGGGTGCACGACGATGTCGGCGCCCATCTTGTTCAGCGCGGCGGTGAAGCCGAGGCGGTTCTCGTAGACCGTCTCGTGGACCGTCGAGGTTCCGGGTGCCTGGGTGAGCGCCACGATGAGGGGCTGCTGCCAGTCGGTCATGAAGCCCGGGTGCACGTCGGTCTCGACCATGACGGGCTTGAGCTCGTCGCCACGGCGGAACAGGATGCCGTCCTCTCGGACGTCGAACCAGCCGCCGGCCTTGCGGAAGACGTTCAGGAAGGTCAGCATGTCCTGCTGGCGTGCGCCCTTGGCGAAGATCTCGCCGTCGGTGGCCAGCGCCGCACACGCCCAGGAGGCGGCCTCGTTGCGGTCGAAGATCGCGCGGTGGTCGTAGCCGACGAGCTTGTCGACGCCCTCGATGAAGATGACGCGGTTGGGCTCGTACGAGATGATCGCGCCCATCTTCTGCAGAACGGCGATGAGATCCATGATCTCGGGCTCGATCGCGGCGTTGCGCAGCTCGGTGACGCCCTTCGCACGCACGGCCGTGAGCAGCACCTGCTCGGTGGCGCCCACGCTCGGGTAAGGCAGCGTGATGTTGGCGCCGTGCAGCCCGTTGGGCGCGGTGATGCGGATGCCCTCGTAGCTCTTGTCGACGACGGCGCCGAAGGCGCGCAGTGCGTCCATGTGGAAGTTGATCGGGCGGTCGCCGATGCGGCATCCACCGAGATCGGGAATGAGGGCCTCGCCGAGCAGGTGCAGCAGCGGTCCGCAGAACAGGATCGGGATGCGCGAGGCTCCGGCGTGCGCGTCGATCTCTTCGAAGTGCGCGGCGACGGCGCCCGAGGGGTCGAGGTGGAACGTGCCCTCCTCGTCACCCTCGGTCACCGTGACGCCGTGCACCTCGAGGAGCGAGCGGACCACCTTGACGTCGCTGATCATGGGGACGTCGCGGAGCGTGCTGGTCGTCTCGCCCAGCAGGGCCGCCACCATCGCCTTGGTCACGAGGTTCTTCGCACCCTTGACCTCGACGGTTCCCCGCAGGGGCCGACCGCCGCGGATGGTCAGGGTCTCGGCCGCCTCCCAGTCCGGCTGTCCCGGGGTCTGGTCTCCGGAATCGGTGATGAGTGTGCTCATAGGGGGGTGGACCTCACTTCGTGGACGAGGGGCGGCAGAACGACCCGATCGGGTCGATCGGGCTCAGCGGACCGGAAGGGTCCGGGGCCGCCATGCCTCGCGGCGCGCCTCGAACTGCGTGATCTTGTCTTCGTCACGCAGCGTGAGCCCGATGTCGTCGAGCCCTTCGAGAAGCCGCCACCTAGTGTAATCGTCGATCTCGAACGACACCTGGAGGCGGTGCCCTGAGCCTGTCGAAGGGTCGCCCACCGTGGCGGTCTTCGCGGTGAGGTCGACGGTCATCTCGATGCCGGGCTGCGCCTCGAGCACGGCCCAGATCTTCTCGACGTCGTCCTCGGAGATCACGCCGGTGACCAGGCCCTGCTTTCCCGCATTGCCGCGGAAGATATCGGCGAATTTGGGGCTCAGCACCACCTGGAATCCGTAGTCGCGCAGCGCCCACACCGCGTGCTCGCGGCTGGATCCCGTACCGAAGTCGGGACCGGCGACCAGGACGGATGCCGACCGGTAGGCGTCCTGGTTGAGGATGAACTCCGGGTCCTGTCGCCAGTTGGCGAACAGGGCGTCGTCGAAGCCGGTCTTGGTGACGCGCTTGAGGTAGACGGCCGGGATGATCTGGTCGGTGTCGACGGCCGAGCGCTTCAGCGGCGCGGCGATCCCGGTGTGGGTGGTGAACTTCTGCATGTCAGGCCTCCGCCCCGGTCGAAACGGTCTCGCTGGGCACGGGGCCCAGGTCGGCGGGGCTCGAGAGCGTCCCGCGCACAGCGGTGGCGGCGGCCACCAGCGGCGACACGAGGTGGGTGCGACCGCCCTTGCCCTGGCGTCCCTCGAAGTTGCGGTTCGAGGTCGAGGCGCAACGCTCGCCCGGGGCCAGCTGGTCGGGGTTCATGCCCAGGCACATCGAGCATCCGGCGAAACGCCACTCGGCGCCGAAGGCCTCGAACACCTTGTCGAGCCCCTCGGCCTCGGCCTCGAGGCGCACGCGCGCCGAACCGGGCACGACCATGACGCGGACGTTCTCGGCCTTGGTGCGGCCCTGGATGACGCTGGCGAAGGCCCGCAGGTCCTCGATGCGGCTGTTCGTGCACGAGCCCATGAAGACGGCATCCACCGGGATGTCCTTCATCGGCGTCCCGGCGGCGAGATCCATGTACTCGAGCGCACGCTCGGCGGCGGCGCGCTCGTTGGGGTCGGCGATGTCGGCGGGCGTGGGGACGACGTCGCTCAGCGAGACGCCCTGGCCGGGGTTGGTCCCCCACGTGACGAACGGCTCGAGCTCGGCGGCGTCGAGGAACACCTCGGCGTCGTAGACGGCGCCCTCATCGCTGGGCAGGGTACGCCAGTAGGCGACCGCGTCGTCCCAGTCCTGCCCCTGCGGGGCGTGGGGCTTGTCCTTGACGTAGGCGAAGGTCGTCTCGTCGGGGGCGATCATGCCGGCGCGGGCGCCGGCCTCGATCGACATGTTGCACATCGTCATGCGCCCCTCCATCGAGAGGGAGCGGATCGCGCTGCCGCGGAACTCGAGCACGTAGCCCTGGCCGCCGTTCGCGCCGATCTTGGCGATGATGGCGAGGATGATGTCCTTCGCCGTCACACCGGGCTTCAGCTCGCCCTCGACCGTGATGGCCATCGTCTTGAAGGGCTTCAGCGGCAGGGTCTGCGTCGCCAGGACGTGCTCGACCTCGCTCGTGCCGATGCCGAAGGCCATCGCGCCGAATGCGCCGTGCGTCGAGGTGTGGCTGTCGCCGCAGACCACCGTGATGCCGGGCATGGTGAGGCCGAGCTGCGGGCCGACGACGTGGACGATCCCCTGCTCCTTGTCGCCGAGCGAGTGGATGCGCACGCCGAACTCGTCGGCGTTGCGTCGCAGCGTCTCGATCTGCGTGCGGCTGGTCAGATCCGCGATCGGCTTGTCGATGTTCAGCGTCGGGGTGTTGTGATCCTCGGTCGCGATCGTCAGGTCGAGGCGGCGCACGGGGCGCCCCTCGGCGCGCAGACCGTCGAAGGCCTGCGGGCTCGTGACCTCGTGCACGAGGTGCAGGTCGATGTAGATCAGGTCGGGCTGACCGTTCTCTCCCTTGACCACCAGGTGGTCGTCCCAGACCTTCTCGGCCAGGGTGCGGGGGCGATCCGGAATCCGGATGCCGTCGATCGATGGGGTGCTCATGTCTGGCGTTTCTCCTCGGAAGGGGGTGTGAGGCCCGCGACGAACTCCGCGACGAGAAAGGCCTAGAACAAGGTCTCGTCGCGGCCGCTAAGGAGGAGGCGAGCGATCCGCACCCGGTCACGATACCACCGGCCGCCGTGCCCCTCCTCGCGTAACACGGCGCCGCACACGTCGCGGCGGCGGGCGCGACCGTGCGAACCTGTCCCGACCCGAACACCCCCGGATGCCGTCCCCGCCGCGCGGTCGCGTCCGACGCCGCAGGAAGGAGCGCGCCCGTGACCACGAGCGACGACACCGGATTCTCGACCCGGCAGGTGCACGCCGGCTCCGCCACCGCCCCCGCGACGCCGCGGGCCACCCCCATCTACCTCACCGCCGGGTTCACCTTCAGCGATCTGGACGAATCGGCCGCGCACTTCGGCACGGGCGCCGGGTTCGGCTACAGCCGGACGGGAAACCCCACCGTGCACGCCGTCGAAGAGCGCCTCGCCTCTCTCGAGGGCGGTGATCAGGCGGTGCTGGTGTCGAGCGGACAGGCGGCCGTCACGGTCGCCCTGCTGTCCCTCGCGGGCGCGGGCGACCACGTCGTGGTGTCGGAGCACATCTACGAGGGCACACGCGGTCTGCTGCTGGACAACCTGGCCCGACTCGGCATCGACACGACCTTCGTCGACGTCTCGGACCACGATGCCGTCCGCACCGCCCTCACCCCGCGGACCAAGGCGCTGTTCGCCGAGACGCTCTCGAACGCGCGCAACGACGTGCTCGACGTCGCGGCCATCGCCGCGATCGGCGCCGAGCGCGGCATCCCGCTCGTCGTCGACAGCACCTTCACCACGCCCTACCTGCTGCGCCCGCTCGAGCACGGCGCCGCGATCGTGGTGCACTCGGCGAGCAAGTTCCTGGCCGGGCAGGGGGCGGTGCTCGGCGGCGTCATCGTCGACGACGGACGCTTCGACGCCGCGGCATCCGGTCATCTCTTCCCCCATCTCGTGCAGACCGATCGCCTGGGCGGCGCCAGCTACGCCGAGAAGCACGGGCGCCGCGCGCGGGGCGCCTACATCCGCGAGAGCGTCGCTCCGCGCTTCGGCCCCTCGCCCTCGCCGCTGAACGCGTTCCTGATCGGTCAGGGCATCGAGACCCTGAGCCTGCGCGTCGAACGGCAGTCGCAGAACGCGCTCGCCGTCGCGACGTGGCTCGAGCAGCGCCCCGAGGTCGAGCGGGTCGATTACGTCGGGCTGCCCTCGCACCCCCACCACACGTTGGGCCAGCGTTACCTGCGTCGCGGCAGCGGCTCGGTGTTCACGGTGACGCTGCGGGGCGGCCTCGAGGCCGCCCGCCACGTCGTGCAGTCGGTCCGGCTCATCACGCACATGACCCACCTCGGCGACGTCCGCTCGCTCATCCTGCACCCGCAGAGCACCTCGCACGCAGCCCGGTCGGTGGCCGAACGCGAGCACGCGGGCGTGTACCCGGGCACGATCCGCCTGTCGATCGGCATCGAGGACATCGACGACATCCTCGCCGATCTCGACCAGGCGCTCGTGGGCGTCCCCGTCGCCGAGCGCGAGACGGTCGTGCTGTGAGCCGCCTGCAGCACTTCGGCTGGTTCCTCGCGCGCGGCTTCGGCCCGCACGGCTGGGGGCACCCGTACCTGCGGTGGAACCACCGCTGGACCGAGCCGGGGCTGTATCAGGACTCCGCCCGCACCCTCGAGCAGGCCGGGTTCGACCTGCTGATCATCGAGGACGCCCCGTCGCTGGGCAGTGCCGAGACGATCGACCTGCGCGTGCGCCACGCCTTCGGGGGCCCCAAGCACGACCCGCTGCTGCTCGCGCCATACCTCTTCGCCGCCACGCGACACCTCGGCGTCGTGCCCACGGTCAACCCCGCGGCGTACCTGCCGTACACGGCCGCCCGGCAGTTCGCGACCCTCCAGCACCTCAGCGGCCACCGGTTGGGCCTCAACGTCGTCACCGACACCGGCAGCGCCCGCCACTTCTCGACCGCGGCGCAGCTCGGGCACGACGCGGCGTACGACCGTGCCGAGGAGTGGCTCGACGGCATCCGTCAGCTCTGGCGCAGCTGGGGCGAGGGAGCGCTCGTCGTCGACGAGGAATCGGGGGTCTACGCCGACGGGACGAAAATGGATGCCACGCCCCACCGCGGCGAATACTTCGGCTTCGACGGGCCGCTGAACGCCATCCCCTTCACCGACGGCGAGCCGGCGATCGTGTCGCCCGGGGGCTCCGGACGCGGACTGTCGTTCGCGGGGCACAACTCCGACGTGCAGCTGGCCCTCGCACCCCTCGACGAGCAGAGCATCCGCGCCTACCGCGGGCGCATCCACGCCGCCGCTGAGGCCGCCGGGCGCGCCGCCGACGACATCAAGATCCTCTTCGCGATCCAACCCGTCCTCGTGTCATCGCCCGACGAGGCGGACCGCCTGGTCGCGGCATCCGCCCACCCCGACGACGACGCGCTCATCGCCATCGCGCGCAAGCAGTCGAGCGACCTCGAGACCGACCTGACCGCGCTCGATCTGGACGCCCCGCTGGACCGCGGCATCTTCGGCGAGCACGTGTCGGAGGGCAGCATCCGCCGTCTGGTCGGCGCGCACGACGCCGACGCGCCCCTGCGCACCCTGCTGGCCGCACACGCCCGCCTCGGGCGCCTGAACGACGGTTCGGGCTTCGTGGGCACCGCCGACGAGTTCGCCGACCGCATCGAGGAGCTCGGCGAGTGGGGCAACGACGGCGTACTGCTGTGGGGCGACCTGCACCCGGTCACCGTCCACCGATTGCTCGACGACCTGGTTCCGATCCTGCGCCGTCGCGGCATCCTGCGCGAGGAATACGTGGAAGGGGGCCTGCAGGCCAACCTGCGCGCATTCTGAGGGGATGCCGCCTGCGTTGCGGGCACCCTCGTCCCACTTCTCGCTGTCTCCGCCTCGCTCGACCGACCAGAAATGGGACACACACCCCCAGAAGGGGGACGAGGGTGCGGCACGGTCCCGCGGAGACCATGTCCCACTTTTGGCCGCCACACGCTTCCTCAGACGACCAGAAGTGGGACACACAGCCCCAAAAGGGGGACGAGGGTGCGGCACGCTCCCGCGCAGACCATG
>NZ_CAJYPF010000239.1 GCF_913776565.1 uncultured Microbacterium sp.
CCTGGCCCCCGGGTTACCCCGAGGGCGGACGCCCGTCCTACGATCTGGCCACGGTGGCTCGGTGGCTCGAGGTGTTCCTGCAGCGGTTCTTCGGATTCGCGCAGTTCAAGCGCACGGCGATCCCCAACGGACCGAAGGTCTCTCCGGCGGGATCGCTCTCGCCACGCGGGGATTGGCGCGCCCCGTCGGACGGGAACGCCCGCGCGTGGCTGGAGGAGCTGCACGCGGCGGTCCCGCACGCCTTCGACCGCGGCTGATCCGCCTCGGCCGCGCGGCCGTCACCAGCCCATCGAGCCCGGGACGCCCTTGAAGGGGCCGGCGAGATCGGCCGTGACCCAGCCGCCGTAGAACCCGCCGGGCTGGGGCTGAACGGTCTCTCCGGCCAGGACCACTCGATCCATGGGGCCCGCGTACACGGCGACCCGGTCGGACAGCGTCTCGTATCCGGGCATGGGGTGCGGGTAGTTCCAGGCCGCGCGGGGGGCCAGCGCTCCCCCGCCGCCATGGACGTCGAAGTAGCGCGCACCGCCCTTGAACTCGCAGAAGGACGCCCCCTCACCCAGCGTGAGGGCATCGCCGAACGCGGCGATCGGCAGGTAGTAGACGGGCGGGTGGCTGGTCTCGAGAACGCGGACGACATCGTCGGTGTCCACGATGCGCCGCCCGCCGAAGTCGATCTGCACCCTCTTGTCGACGCGCTCCACACGCGGAGGGCGGGGGTAGTCCCACACGGACTCCTGGCCGGGGCGGACGGGTTCGGGAACGGGACGCGCCATGCGCATACGCTACGCCCGCTCGGAGGGGTCGGGGGTCGCCGTCGTGCACAGCGGATCGGGGCACCGCGCGCTTTTGGGTAGCCTGGTGCGGAAGGGGGCGGTGTGAACGAGCAGAAGACTTCGACCGCGGGTCGGCGCTACCGCGTGTACCAGGTCGGCGGCATCGTGCTCTCCGCGCTGTTCCTCGCCCTCGGCGTCACGGCCTTCGTGGCCGGCGGGGGTCCCGTCATCGCCGCCATCGCCATCACCGGAGGTCTCGCCGTGCTCATCGTCTCGATCGTGATGATGGTGCGCTCGTGAGCGCGTCCGGGGACGGCGGCAAGAAGAAGTATCCGCCCGGGACCATCGCCATCTGGGTCGCCGGAGCCGGCGTCGGTCTGTGGCTGCTGATCAGCGGGCTGATCGGCATCCTGTCCGGCGGCAGCTGAGTCCGTCCGACGTCCCCCGCCAGCATCACCCGCGGGAATCCGCCCGCGTGCGGAGCGTCCACGGCGGCGTGGCGCGGGAATGCGCTCGCCCGCGGCCCGTTGTCCTGAAGGTCACCGAATCTCTTCAGGAAGGCCACCATGACGCTCATCGGACGAAGCGACCTCGACATCCTCCCCCTCTCCCTCGGCGGGAACGTCTTCGGCTGGACGGCCGACCGCGACACCTCGTTCGCGGTCCTCGACGCCTTCCATGCCGGCGGGGGCGACTTCATCGACACGGCCGACGGGTACAGCGCGTGGGCGCCGGGCAACTCCGGGGGTGAGAGCGAGACGCTCATCGGTGAGTGGCTCGCGTCGCGGAAGCCCGAGAACGTGGTCGTCGCCACCAAGGTGAGCACGCACCCCGACTTCCGCGGCCTCTCCGCGCGGACCGTCCGCACCGCGGCCGAGGCCTCGCTGCGGCGCCTCGGCGTCGACCGCATCGACCTGTACTACGCGCACTTCGACGACGCCGAGACGCCTCTCGAAGAAACCGTGGCGGCCTTCGCCGACCTCGTGACCGACGGCCTCGTGCGCTACGTCGCGGTGTCGAACTACAGCGCAGCGCGCATTCGCGAGTGGATCTCGCTCGCCGAGGCCGCGGGGGCCGACCTGCCCGTCGCCGTGCAGACGCACTACAACCTCATGCACCGGACCGAGGTCGAGGCCGACCTCGTGCCCGTCGCGGAGCAGTACGGCATATCTCTCGTGCCGTACTACGCGCTGGTCAGCGGATTCCTCACGGGCAAGTACCGTACGACGGATGCCACCGGCGACTCCCCCCGCGCCGAGGGCGCCGCGAAGCTGGCCACCCCCGCCGGCCTCGCGCTCATCGACGCCCTCGAAGAGGTGGGCGACGCCCACGGCGCCTCGATCGCCGCGACGTCGCTCGCATGGCTGCGCGCGCAGCCGGCGGTGGCGGCGCCGATCGCCAGCGCGTCGAAGGTGGAGCAGGTCGCCGATCTGCTCGCGGGAGCACGCCTCGAGCTCAGCGGCGACGAGATCGCCCACCTGACGCGCGTCTCGGACGCCGCGCAGGCGTGACGCCCGGCCGGGCCCGGGGCGCACGCGGGTCCGGCCGAACCGGCGAGAATGGAGGGGTGAAGCTCCTCGTCGCCGCCCACGCGTCCGAACTCATCGCCTTCGAAGCCGACATCCCCGGCTTCGAGCGTCTGCTGACGGGAGTCGGCAAGATCCCCGCGGCCTCCGCCCTCACTCGGGCGCTGGCCACCGGCGACTACGAGGAGATCGTCGTCGTGGGCACGGCCGGAGCCATCGACGACGAGGTCGAGGGGGGCATCTACGACATCGCCGGCGCGATCCAGCACGACGTGAAGGATCTCGACGGAACCTTCGGTGCGCACGTGTCGCTTCCGACGCGGGTCGAGACCGGCCACGACGGCCTGATCATCGCCACCGGCGATCACTTCGTCGACGACGCCGATACTGTTCGGCTCATCCGGGGCCTCGGGGCTCGCCTGGTGGACATGGAGTCCTACGCCCTCATCTGGGTGGCCCAGCAGTTCGGCGTGCCGATCCGCATCCTGCGCGCCGTGTCCGATCGTGCGCAGGACGGCGCGACCGAGCTGTGGGACGACGTCGTGGAGAGGTGCAGCCACGAGCTGCGCGCGGAGTTCCGGTCCCGCTACGGCGTCTGAGGCGCGGCATCCGCTCGGACTCGGACCTCGCGCTCAGGGTGTCTGCGATCCGGAGCGCGCCCGCCCGGCGAGATCGGCGACACCCACGATGAGGGCGAGCCCCAGGAAGACGCCGACCGTGATCATCCCCGATGCGTATGCGTCGTGGAACAGGACGACCTGGTCGTCGACCGACCCCTGCTCGCGATAGACGGTCGCGTAGAACAGGGCGAGAGCGATCGCCGTGCCCACGGCCGTGCCGATGCGCTGCCCGAGCTGTCCGACCGAACCCGCGACCCCACCGCTGCGCACCGGGATGTCGGCCAGCGTGAGCGTCTGATTGGGCGAGATGACGAGCCCGCCCGCGAACCCGCCGAGGACCATGACCGCCGCCATCGCCCACGGCGTCCATTCGGGCGCGGTGAACAGGGCCACCAGCACGAGCCCACCGGCGGTGGCGACCATGCCGAGGATTCCCCACACCACCAGGGGGCGCCCCAGCCGCGTGACCAGATTGCCGCCGATCCACGAGCTCCACGCCGACGCCACGGCGAAGCCGATCGTCACCATCCCGGCGAACACCGGCTCGAGGCCGAGTCCGCCCTGCAGGTAGAGCGTGCCGAGCAGGAACATCGCGGGTACCGCCGAGAAGTAGGCGGTCGAGATCAGCACGCCGTTGCGGTACGACGAGAGCGAGAAGATCGTGAAGGGCATGAGCGGCATGCGGCCGCGCTCGGCGTAGCGCCGCTCCCAGAACACGAACGCGGCCGCGAAGACGACGCTCGCGACGAGCAGCCACCATCGGTTGGGGTTGTCGTCCGGGCTTCCGGTGGTGAACAGGAACGGCCACATCAACGCCAGGATCGTCAGCGCGAAGAGGATGACCCCCACCGGGTCGAGATCCAACCGACGGTGGGACTTCGTGCGGGTGTCGGGCAGCAGCCAGGCCGCGAGGGCGATGACGATCGCGACGAGCGGGATGTTGATCCAGAAGATCAAGCGCCATCCGTCGGTGTCGCCGCCCAGGGCGATGAGCAGCCCGCCGAGTGTCGGGCCGAAGGCGGTGGCGATCCCGATGGTCGCCCCGAACAGTCCGAACGCACGCCCTCGTTCCTTGCCCTGGAAGAGCTGTTGCACGAGACCGAGCACCTGGGGCATCTGGATGCCGGCCGCCACCCCCTGCAGTAACCGGGCCACGAGCAGCACGGTGGTGTTGGGGGCGAGCGCGCACACCAGGCTGGTGACGAGGAACAGCGACAGCCCCACGAGGAACAGCACCCGCCGTGAACGCAGGTCGCCGAGGCGTCCCGCCGGAACCAGCACCAGACCGAACGTGAGGATGTAACCCGAGACCACCAATTGCAGTTCGGTGGGACCGGCGTTCAGGGCGGCCTCGATCGAGGGCAGGGCGACATTGACCTTGGTCAGGTCGAGGATGGTCAGCGCGGCGACGGCGACGGCCACCCAGTACGCGCGCCAGCGGTGGCGGGGCGACAGATCGATGTCGCGCGTGACCGGATGGGCGGACTCCGTGGTGGCGTCGGAAGACTGTTCAGGCATCGCGAGGCACGCTACTCCGGGGCCCGGACACACGACGCGGGCTTGCGCTGCCACGCTCGGGCGCTACGCCCGCAGGGAGCCGGTGCGGCGGGCCGTGTCGAGGTCGCGCGTCCCGCCCTCGGGGCACCAGGCGCCCGGGGCGATCAGTCGACGTCGCGGCGGGCGAAGACGGCGCGCAGCACGAAGAACACGATCACGGCGATCACCGCGACCGCCAGAAGGCGGAACGCGAAGGCGATGAGCGAGAACAGGATGTTCACCAGGAACCACGCGATGATGACGGCGACGATGACGCCGAGGATGGTCCAGAGGGTGCTCTTGCGCATGCGTCCAGCCTAGATGCGCCGACGGGGCTCGGTACCGGCACGTCAGCTCCGGGGCGCGAGGGGCCCGCGAGCGCGGCGCGAGAGGCCCGCGCGACGCAGACGAGTCGCGGATCGCGCGGGGTCCCCGTCTCTTCGTCGGAGACGGAGGACGACTTCACCGCGCGAGCGAGGCGATGCCCTGGCGGATGGTGCTGGGGCCGCGCGGCGTCGCGGCGACGTGCAGTTGCGCCGGGAGCTGATCCTTCATCGCCGCCACGTGACTGATGACGCCGACGGTGCGCCCTCCCTGCCGCAGCTCGTCGAGAGTGCGCATCGCGAGGTCGAGGGTGTCGTCGTCGAGGGACCCGAACCCCTCGTCGATGAACAGGGTGTCGAGACGGATGCCGCCCGCCCGCGCGGTGACGACCTCGGCCAGGCCGAGCGCCAGGGCGAGGGAGGTGAGGAACGTCTCGCCGCCCGACAGCGACTGCGGCGGGCGGCACTGGCCGGTGTAGGCGTCCATGATCTCGAGACCCAGCCCGCTGGATGCGCCGCGCGCGGCGAGCGCGTCGGTGTGCTGGAGGCGATAGCGCCCGGACGACATCTGCTCGAGGCGGAGGTTCGCCGCGGCGACGATCTCTTCGAGCTCGGCGGCGAGGACGAACGTCTCGAGCGTCATGCGGCGGGTGTTGGGAGCTCGGCCCGACACGGTGTCGGCCAACCGTGCCACCACCGCATGCGCGTCGGCGAGGGCGGCCGTGGACGCGTGGGCGGCATCGGCGCGCTCGGCCAGCTGCCGGAGTCGACGCGCCGTCCCCTGCGCGTCGGCGTGCCGTGCCTCAGCATCGCGGACGGCGTCACGCGCGGTGGCCACCGCTGCGGCGAAGGGTGCGAGGTCGAGGGGTTCGTCGGGGGCGTCGACGAGGTGGAGCTCGAGATCGAGCAGCTGCTGCCGGGTCGCGGTGACCCGCGCGTCGTACGCGGCGACGGTCGTGTCGAGCTCGCGTCGACGGTCCGCCGGACGCAGAGCGGCGACGACGTCGTCGACGGCGTCGAACTCGCTGGCGTCGACGGCCGCGGTCAGCGCCTCGACGGCGGTCGAGAACACGCCCTGCGCAGCCGCGGCGGCCACGAGCGCCGTCCGGAGCTCGCGCACGGCGTCACGCCGGGCGCGCAGGTCGCGCTGGCGATCGATCACGGTGTCAAAGGTGCCGCGCGCCGCGTCGAGCGCGGCCTCCAGCCCCTGCAGGCGTTGGCGTGCGAGCGCGAGCTCCTGGCCCACGACCGTCCGTTCCTCGGCGACGGCTGCGAGTCGTCGGGCGATCCGGTTGCCGAGCTCGGCCGCGGCGGCGCGTTCGCCGCGCAGTCGCTCGTGTTCATCGATCTGCGTCAGAGCGTCGGCAACGGCCTCCTCCGCGGCGCGGAGCCGGTCGGTGAGCGTCTCGACGTCCGCGCCGCCGGCGCGGGCGGCCGCCAGGGCGTGAGCGTCGCGCGCGACGCGCGCCGCGTCGGACGCGAGGCGGTCTGCCTCGACCGCGGCGTTCTTGCGGTCTTCGGCGGCAGAGATCGCTTCGTCGGACACCGGCTCGTCGTCGCCGGACGCGGGACGCGGATGCGATGAGGAGCCGCAGACCGCGCACGGCTCTCCGTCGACGAGTCCGTGGGCCAGCTCGACCGCCGCCCCGGCCAGTCGCCGACGCAGCAACGTCGTCCACGCCTCGACCGAGCGCTGCAGTTCGTCGGAGCGGACGAGAGCGGCCAGGTCGGCCTGTTCGCGCCGTTCGCGCAGCCGGCCGGCCTCTGTCGCCGCCTCGAGGCGGAGGCGGAGCTCGTCTCGGCCGGCCACCGCCGCCTCGTGCCGACTGCCGGCGCCCGCGAGCTGCTCGAGACGTTCGTCCAGCTCGACCAGCAACGCGGGCAGGTCGTCGCGTCCCGACGCCAGCGAGGCGTGTTCCCGACCGAGCTCCTCGTCGCGCGCGGAAAGATGCCCCACCTCGTCGCGAAGGGCCCCGGCCTCCACCTCGGCGGCGAGCGCCGCTTCGCCGCGATCGAGCAGGGCGGTCAGTTCGTCGTCGCGGGCGGCCAGGACGCCGTCGTCTTCGCGGCGGTTCCGCACGGGATCGTCGTCGGCTCCCGCGTCACGGGCGTCCTGGCCCGCGGAGGTCCTCGACCTCGAGACGTCGGACCCGTCGTCGTCGACGCGCTGCCAGCCTTCGCGCGCGGTGATGCGCCGAAGGTCCGCTCGATCGCGGGCGAGGCGCGCCGTCTCGACGGCCTCGATCTCGCCGCGGAGGGCCTCGGCCCGCCGGGCTCGATCCGCCTGCAGGCGGAGTCCGTCGATGCGCGGGGCGTCTGCGTCGAGCCTGCCGAGAGCCTCGCGCACCCGGAGGCGATCCATCTGCTTCTCGCGCAGGGAGGCCGCCTCGCGCTCGGCCGTCAGCGCGTCGTCGAGCCGAGCGTCGCTCGCGATCCGCTCGCGGGACAGGGTGTCGACGCGATAATCGGCGCGCTCCACCGCCCGCACGATCCGCGAGAGCCGTTCCGCGACGCCGGGCGCGCCCGCCCCCGCGGCCTCATCCGCGCCCGCAGGCGTCCCGGCCCCGGCATCCGTCCCCGCACCGGCGTCCGCGTCACGGTCATTCTCATCCATGGACGGCGATGGTGCGGCCTCGATCTCGGCCGCCAGTCGTTCCGCCTCGTCCAACAGGGTCGCCACCTCCATCCCCTCGGCGGCGAGGCGTTCCTGCGCGCGCTTGCGTCGATCGTCGAGCTCGCTCGCGTACTGCTCGAACGGCTTCGTGCCGAAGAGTGTGCGCAACAGCGTCAATCGCTCGTCGTTCTTGGCGAGCAGGAACCGCGCGAAGCGGTTCTGTGCGAGCAGGATGACCTGGAGGAACTGCTGCTGCGTCAGTCCGAGCAGCTCGTCGAGACGAGCGGCGACGTCCACGGGTCGCGCCGCGACTCCGGTCCATCCCTCGGGGGCGTGGACCTCGAGCAGGGCGCGATGGGGCTCTTTGGTCGTGCCGCCGCCGCGACGCTTGGGGCGTTCGAACTCCGGTGAGCGTGTGACACGCCACCGCTCGCCCTCGGCGGTGAACTCCAGCGTCACCCGGGTGGGGTCGTCGGGTCCGCAGTGATCGCTGCGCAGGCGCCGTTCCGCGCCGTCATAGCGCGGCACGCCCCCGAACAACGCGTAGCAGACACCGTCGAGGACACTCGACTTGCCCGCCCCGGTGCGGCCGGTGATCAGGAAGATGCCGTCGTCGGCGAAGGCGTCGAAGTCGACGGTCTGCGGGTCGAGGAAGGGGCCGAAGCCCTCGAGCTCGAGACGGTGGAGCTTCATGCGTGCGCCTCGCTGACGCGGTGGGCGTCGAGCACCTCGCGCACGAGGGACCGTTCCGCGTCGGACGCACCCTCGCCCTCGCGCACGTGCGCGAGGAACGCGTCGATCACCTCCGCGTCGTCGCGGGCGGCGCGGACACGCCGCGCGTACCCCTCGGAATCATCCGCACGGGTTCCGGCGGGGAGGTGGGCCACGGTCGCGCACCACGGGAAGCGCTCCTGCAGTCTGCGCATGGGGTCGGTCTGCGGTGTGGCGTCGGTGTACTCCGCGCGCACCCAGTGCTCGCGGTGGCCGTCGAAGCGCTCGTCCGTGAGCAGGCTGTCGAGCGGACCGCGCACGGTGGCGAGTGGACGCGGGACGGGCAGCGGCATCCATTCCACCGTCCGCAGACCCGAGGCGTCGAGATCGACCAGCCAGGAGCCGCGGGGCTTGTCGCCTTCGCCGAAGCTGTAGTGCAGGGGCGCACCGGCGTAGCGGACCCGTTCGGACAGCTGCTGCCGCCCGTGGATGTGGCCGAGGGCGACGTAATCGGGCCCGTCGAAGGACGAGAGCGGGACGACGTCGAGCCCGCCCTGGCGGATCTCGCGCTCGACGCCGGGGGTCGCGTCGACCCCCGCGGCGAAGCAATGGGCTGCGACGACGGACCGGCCGCCGCGGGCGGCGAGGTCGGCTCGGACCAGATCGAGGGCATGCGTCATGGTCTGCGCCTGGGAGCGGACTTCGACGCCCGGCCAGAGGTGACGGACGATGGCCGGCTCGAGATACGGGATGCCGTAGACGTAGACGGGTCCGTGCTCGTCGTGCACGGTGACGGGGGTGCCGACCGAGGCGGGGTCGGTGACCACGGTGATCTCGGGTCGGAGCAGTCCGGACTGGAAGCCCAGCCGCGCCGCGGAATCGTGGTTACCGCTCGTGACGAGGACGCGAGCCCCCGCCTCGACCAGGGCCCCCAGGGTGCGCGAGAGCACGGGGTAGCACGCGGCCGAGGGCGCCGCCGAGTCGAATACGTCGCCCGCGACCACCACGAGGTCGACCCGGGACGCGCGCACCTGGTCGACGAGCGCGTCGAGCACGCGGGTCAGGGCGTCGAGCGTCGAATGCCCGTGGAAGGTGCGCCCGATGTGCCAGTCGGAGGTGTGCAGGATGCGCATGCAGACACGGTACGTCGCCCCTCCGACATCGACGCGCAGCAAACGCTCGGACTCGCTCGCCGCACGGCCGAACGCCCCGCCCGGCGGACCGGAGCGGGGCGTTCGGGTGTGCGCTCAGGCGCCGGCGATCTCGGCCGCGAGCGCGCGGATGCGGTCGTCGCCGAGTTCGAGACCGATCTCGGCGAAGCGCTGGCGCAGGACGTCGGCGATGCGCTCCTCGCTCTTGTCGCCGACGTCGGCGCGGGTCTGGACGACGACGCCCTGAATGCGCGCCTCGTCGTCGGTGGGGTGGGTGTCCATGCGCGGCTCCGACTGCTCGCCGGGGCGGCCGGCCTTGCGGTCGCGGTGGACCGCGCCGCCGACCGAGTCGGCAGCGTCGGCGCCGCCGTCGGGTCCGGTGCCGGGTTCGGGTGCGCGGGTGTCGTGCGCCATGTCAGTCCTCCGTGCTCAGGTCGGGATCGATGCCCTGGCTGGCGGCATCGCCTTCGATCGGGTCCGAGGGCGAGGCGTCGTTCAGCCGGGACGACCCTTTCGCGCTCTCGTTGCGTTCGGCCGTCTCACCGTCGGAGACGGATCCGCTTTCCCACCCGCCGGGCGGGTCGGCGTCGATGACGCCCTCGGGCAGATCGCGTTCGTCGTTCATGAGTCCCCTTTCGAGGTCTCCAGCTTGGTCGCCCCTCCCCCGGGCGGAGCAGGGGTTGACGCCCCGCACGCGGCACGCCTACGACGGCGCGAGTGTCCGCGTGGTCAGACCGCGGGGCGCCGGTGCAGCAGGCCGGCCCGCTCCGGGTGGGACTCGAACCATTCGCCCACGTACCAGCACACCGGGATGATCTCGCGCCCTCCGTCGGCCTCGATGGCATCCACGGCCCGTTCGGTGACGACTGCGGCATAGCCGTGACCGCGGAAGGTCGGGACGGTGAAGGCCCGGGTGAGGGCGATGGTCCGCCCGTCGTCGCGATAGTCGAGGACCGAGACCAGGTCGTCGCCCCGATGGAGGGTGAAACGGGATGCCGCTTTGTCGTCGGCGAAGTGCAGATCGGACATGCCGAGAGCGTACGCCGCCCTCACCCGCCCAGGGCCGATCGTGCAGAGTGCGCGTCCCACACCGGCGAGACGGCCCGCACCTGAGCAGAATGCGCGGTCCGCGCGTCGATACGACGGATTTGACGGAAGACGCCCACCTCGGTGATAATCACCCCCATGACTGTCACTACGCGTTCTCTGTCCGCCCGGGAGGCGAACGGGACTGCCGGCATGATGATGCCCGGCCGCGCGGTGATGTGTTGTCGAATGTGCCGCTAACCGCGACTCCTCGCCGGACGACCTCGAGCTTCTGAACG
>NZ_CAJYPF010000240.1 GCF_913776565.1 uncultured Microbacterium sp.
GGCAGTGGAACGGCAGCCGTGGCGGTGGCCTGTCGAGTGGCGACGAGAGTTCGGCCTCGGCGCAGATCCGCACGTGGGTCGGCCAGCACTGCTCCGTCGACGCGAGTGCGCCGTCGACCGTGTACGCCTGCGGGTGAGCAGCGGTGATCGCGAGCCGCGCGACGCGTTCCGGCCCGCGGCGGTGCGGCGTCCGGTGGTGCTGCCCGGGGTGGCTCGGCGCGCGGCACGCGGCGTCCGGGGATCCGGCCCGCGGCGGTCGGGCCCGACGGCGGCCCGGCTCACGGCGGTCGGGTCAGAGCGCCCGGGAGAGGAACTCCAGGCCCGTCTCGCGGAACGCCCGCGATCCCGGCGCGTTGACGTGGTGCCGCTTCGGGATGTCGGCGAACTCGCCGCGGGGGAGCAACCCCGCGAGGTGCGCGGACTGATCGTGGATCGGGTCGTCGGTGCCCGTCGCGATGAGCACCGGCTGCTGCGGAGGCGCGGTCGGGTCGGGATCGGTCTCGCCCAGGCGCATGCCCTCGGCGATCGCCACGAGCGCGCGCAGGTCGTTCCCCGGCACGCGCTCGGCGAGCGAGACGTACCGTTGCGTGGTGGCGTCCTCGACGGGCGTGCCGTGGTCGAGGAACGCGCGCGCCTGATCCACGCGCAGGCGGGCCAGCGGCCGGCCGTCCGGGATGCCGCCGAGAACCGCCCTCTCGACGTGCTCGGGGGCGTCGACAGCGAGCTGCCAGCCCACGCGACCGCCGAGCGAGTAGCCCAGGTAGCGCACCTGGTCGACGAGGTAGGTGTCGAGCACCGCGACCAGGTCGGACACGAGCGTCGGCATCGTGTACGCCGCGGCCTCGTGCGGCTTCTCGCTCTCGCCGTGACCGCGCTGGTCGACCGCGATCACGCGGAAGCCCGCCCGCAGCAGGTCGCGCACCCAGCCCGTGTTGACCCAGTTGTCGCGCGTGCTGGAGCCGAACCCGTGCACGCACAGCACGGGGTCGGCGTCGACGTCGCCCCACGAGTACGTGGCCAGACGCACGTTGTCGCCGACGATGACGGACTGCGCGGGGGGCATCTCGGTGAGGGCGGGGACGGCATCCATTCCTCCGATCCTGGCAGAACACCGAGGGGCGTGCCCGTAGTGGTCATAGTGGTCGTATGGGCTTTTCGCGCGCCGAGTTGGAATCGTTCCGGGATGCCACCATCCCCCCGCTCGTCGAGCCCGGGGTGCGGCTGCTGTTCGTCGGCATCAATCCCGGTCTGTGGACGGCGGCGACCGGAACGCCCTTCGCCCGCCCGGGCAACCGGTTCTGGCCGGCGCTGGTGGCGGCGGGGATCCTGCCCCGTCTGCCGCGCTACGCCGAGGCGCTGAGCGCCGACGATCGACGGATGATCTTCGACGCCGGCGTGGGGGTGGACAACCTCGTCGCGCGCGCGACCGTCCGGGCCGACGAGCTGTCCCGCGACGAACTCCGCGCCGGAGCGACCGCCCTGGCCGACCGCGTGACCAAGTGGCGACCGCGGGTCGTGGCCGTGGTCGGGCTGACGGCGTACCGGCAGGGCTTCGGGCATCCCCGGGCCGTGGCGGGGCGCCAGGACGACGGTATCGCGGGGGTGCCGACCTGGGTACTGCCGAACCCGAGCGGACTCAACGCCCATGACACCGTGGACACCCTCGCGCGCGCGTACGCGGGACCCGCCCGCGCGGCGGGGGTGCTCGCGTGAACGGCTCCGGTCGAGACGCCGTGTCGACGCGCACGCGGCGGACGGCCGCGGCGATCGCCCTCGCGGCGACGATCGCGGCGGGGCTCGCCACCCGCGCCGCCGCCGTCCCCGATCTGCTCGGCGACGTGGCCGGAGACGCGCTCTACACCGTCGCGGTGTTCGCCGGGGTGGTGCTGCTCGCGCCGCGTCTTGGTTCCCCGGTCGTCGGGGCGATCGCCGCCGGGTGGAGCGTCGCCGTCGAGCTGTTCCAGGCCACCGGCGTCCCGATCGCGCTCGCGGCGGTCTTCCGGCCGATCGCCCTCGTCCTCGGCACCGGGTTCGACGCGCGCGACCTCGTCGTGTACGTCGCGGCGGCGGTCGTGGCGGTGCTCGTCGACCTCGCCGCGGGATCGACCCGACGTGCCCGACGAGGGGCCGCACCTTTCCTCCCGACCCCGCCGCCGGGGCGATCGGCGGGGGAGGACGGGGACCCCGCGTGAGGCCCCGGGTATCGTGACCGGTCCAGCCGACGAGGGGAGCGGGCGATGCGCATACGGTTCGAGGGCGAGGTCTTCCGGTGGGAGGCGCGTTCCGACAGCGACTGGTACTTCGTCGCCCTTCCGCCCGCGCTCAGCGGTGACATCCGCGAGACGCAGATGTACCGCCGGGGCTTCGGCGGCGTGCGGGTCGAGGCGACGATCGGGTCATCGGCCTGGCGGACGTCGATCTTCCCGCAGGCGGGCGGGGTCTACGTGCTGCCGCTGAAGAAGGCCGTCCGCGACGCTCAGGGCATCGCCCCCGGCGGCGTCGTCGAGGTCGACCTGTTCGTGATCGACGCCTGAGCGCGATGGCCGCACTGCTCGCCGCCTGGGGGGTGCTGGCCGTGGCCGGGGTCGCGCTCGCCGTCATCGACATCCGCCGGCACCGCCTTCCGGATGCCGTGGTGCTCCCCGCCCTCGCCCTTTCGATCGCCCTGCTCGCGTTCGCCGCCGCGGCGCGCGACGAGCCCGCGCGCGCTCACGGTGTCGTCGAGGGAGCGGTCCTGGCCTTCGCGCTGTGCGCGGTCGTGCACCTGGCGCGTCCGTCGGCCCTCGGCGGGGGAGACGTCAAACTCGCCGCCCTCGTGGGCGCCCACCTCGGTTGGTTCGGCGTCGGGGCCGTGGCATCCGCTCTCGCCATGGCGAGCGTCCTGGGCGGGTGCGCGGCCGCGGGTGCCTGGCTCGCGGGCGCGCGCCGGGCGGATCTCGCGTACGGGCCGTATCTGCTGGGCGGGGCGTGGTGGCGGATCCTGCAGGGGTGAGCGATGGGGCGGCCCCGCGCTCGCCCGCGCGGGGACGCGGAGCTCTCCGTGTCGGGCACCGACGCGCCGGTCAAGCCCGCACGGGACCCGGTCACCCGGCGGATAGCCTGAGCCAATGGCCGACCTCATCCGTCGCGTCACCGCGTGGGCCCTGTCGCTCCGCATCGTGCGCGCCTTCCTCGTCTATTCGGGCGCCCGCGGTCCCGCGCTGGCCGACAGTGTCACCTATCGCACGCTGTTCAGCCTCTTCGCCGCGGTCCTCATCGGCTTCTCGTTCGCGGCGGTCTGGCTGTCGGGGAACCCCGACGCCCTCACCGCGCTCGAGAGGTCGGTCAACAACGTCGTGCCGGGTCTGGTCGGCCCCGACAACCTGCTCGACGTCAGCAAACTCGACGCCCCCCGCGAGTTCACGGTCGCGGGCGTCATCGGAACCATCGGTCTGCTCGGCGCGGCGATCGGTGCGATCGGCACGCTGCGCACGGCGCTGCGCCAGATCGCCGGGGTGACCACCGACGACACGCTCCCGATTCTCGTGATCGTGCGGAACCTCGCCGTCGCGGTCGGCATCGGCGTCGCCCTCGTGGGGGCCGCGGTCGTGACCTTCCTCGCCACGGCGGGACTGACCTTCGTGCGCGAACTTCTCGGGATCTCGGCCGACTCCTGGGTCAGCGCCGTCCTGACGTGGCTGCTCTCCACGGCCATCGTGCTGCTGCTCGATACCGCGGCCGTCGCCGTCGCCTTCGCCGCCCTCTCGGGGGTCAAGACCCGCCGCAGCACGCTCATCCGCGGCGCCCTGCTCGGCGGGGTCGGTCTGGTCGTGCTGCAGCAGCTGTCGGGTCTGTTCGTGGGCGGCGCGGGCAACAACCCCCTGCTGACGACCTTCGCCTCGCTCATCGCCCTGCTGCTGTGGCTCAACCTGTCGAGCCAGGTCATCCTGCTCTCGGGTGCCTGGATCACGGTCGCCACCGAAGAAGACCACGACCGCGTCAGGGCGAAGTACGGCGCCGCCACCCTGATCCAGTTCCGCGTGGCCCGCGCCGAGAAGGCGGTGCGCTCCGCGACCGGAGAGCTGGATGCCGCCCGCGCGGCCGAGAAGAAGGAGCGGGAGACCCTCGCGGCCGCGGCGCAGAAGGCCGCCGGCGATGCCTGAGTCCGAACCCTCTCGCCGGTCGGCCTCTCGACCCGGTGCGGCCGGGACCGCGACGGGGGCGATACCGGCGCCCGAACGCCGAGATGGCGCCGGCGCGCCCCGCGTCCCCGCCTACGAGGCCGATGCCGTCCGCGCCGCCGAGAAGCCCTCGCTCGCCGAGGGACGCCCGTTGATGCGCTGGGCCGCCTCGGCTCTCGCCGAGGTCGTGACCGCCGAGCTGCGCGAGCGACCGGGGGCCGTCCTGGTCGTCGCCGGTGCGGGCGACAACGGCGGCGATGCGCTCTACGCGGCGGCCGAGCTGTGCGCCGCGGCCGACCGCGTCGACGTGGTCCTCGTCCGCGACCGCGTGCACCGTGCCGCCCTCGAAGCGGCCACCGCCGCCGGGGCCCGCGTGCGGTCGACGTCCGAGGCGTGTGCCGACCTCGCCGACTACGCGGTCGTGATCGACGGCATCCTGGGCATCGGTCGCCTCGCCGACCGGCGCCTGCGCGGCAGCGCCCGTGCACTGGTCGAGCGGGTGCTGTCGTTGCCGACGCGGCCGCGGGTCGTGGCGGTCGATCTGCCGAGCGGTCTCGACCCCGACGACGGCTCCGCGGATGCCGCCGTCCTCCCCGCCGACGTCACCGTCACCTTCGGCGCGCTCAAAGCCGGTCTCGTCCGCGGCCGGGGTCCCGACCTCGCCGGCCGCGTGCACCTGGTCGATCTGGGCCTGGACGCTGCGCTCCGCCTCGCACGCCCCGCTCTCACGGCACCGCTCGATCTGGTGCGCGTGAGGACGCCGGGATCCGCGACCGCGGCGACTCAGCGCGCGTAGCGCTCGACGAACGTCCGCAGCAGCCGCGACGGAGCCGTCACCGGTGCGCGCCGCACCGCGGCGAGGGTGAGGTCGAGCTCATCGGGACCGAAGTAGCCGTACGAGGCGTACGCGTGGATGCGCGTGACGATGCCGTCGAGGTCGAGTTCGGGGTGGAACTGGGTGGCGTAGACGTTGCGCCCCAGCCGGAACATCTGCACGGGGCAGGTGGGGGAGGATGCCAACAATTCGGCATCCGGGGGAAGAGCGCTGATCGCCTCCTTATGACCGACGAAGGCGGCGAAGCTCTCGGGGAGTCCGACCGCGAGAGGGTCCTCGCGCCCCGCGGCGGTCAGGCTTACGTCGACGACGCTGATCGGCTCGGCGAAGGTCCCGTCGATCGGGGCTCCCAGGTGCGTGCCGAGGGTGCCGACGCCGTAGCAGGCGCCCAGAAACGGCGTGTCGCGAGCGACGACCTCGGCGACGAGGTCCGCCATCTCGGCCTCGACCCGACGCTGCACGGCCGACTTCTTGTCGAGGGGGTCCGAGGCGTTGAAAGGGCTCCCGCCGACGAGAACGCCCGACACCTGATCGAGGTCGAGCGCAGGCAGCGGGTCGCGCTCGAGGCGCACGCGCACGAGCCGCTCGGGCGGGAGCCCGGTGTAGCGCAGGAAGAGCGCGTACTCCTCGTCGGCCGGCCGGTCCTCGGCCAGTGTCGCCAGGAGGACGAAGGGGCGGTCGCCGGGGAGTTCCGTCGCAGTCACCCGAGCGATTCTAGGTCAGCGGTGTCAAGGCGCCGGGTGCGGCGGCACCCGCGGTCTACGCTGGCGACATGGCTATCGCACGACTGACCGGAGGCCCGCTCGACGGGCAGGTCATCCCCCTCGAGAACGACTCCGACGACACGCTGATCATGCCCTACAGCGAGGGCCAGCTGGTCTACCGCCGCCAGGGCGAGGCGACGAACACCGGGGATGCCGACGGCCCCACGCAGAGCGTTTTCGCGTACGCCGAAGAGACCGAGGACATCACCCCCGACGGCTACGGGCGCGACGATTGAGCGCAGTCCCCGCGGGCGGGTCGAGCGTCGAGGTCGAGAAGAAGTACGACGTCGACGCCGACACGCCCCTTCCGGACTGGTCGACGCTGCCCGGGGTAGAGCGCGTCGGCGACGCTGAACCGCGCGACCTCGACGCCCGCTACGTCGACACCCCCGACGCCGCGTTGGCGCGAGCCGGGGTCGCGGTGCGCCGTCGCCGTGGCGGCCCCGACGAGGGCTGGCACGTGAAGGGCCCCCTCGAGGGCGGCGGTCGCCGCGAGACGCAGTGGCCGTTGGGCGACGTGACCGACGACGACGCCGACCCGGTGGTTCCCGAGGCGATCCAGGATGCCGTGTCCTCGCTCGCGCGCCCGCCCTTCGTGCCGCTGGCCCGGGTGCGCAACGCCCGCACGGCGTACGCCCTGCTCGACGCCGAGGGCCGCGAGGTCGCCGAGTTCGTCGACGACCGTGTCCGCGCCCGCGACGAACGCCGCGGTGCAGAGTCGTCCTGGCGAGAGTGGGAGGTCGAGCTCGGCCCTGCCGCCCCCGCCGACGACGACGGACGCGCCGCGTTCTTCGCCGCCGTCGACGAGGCCGTCTTCGCCGCCGGCGGTCGGCCCGCGGCATCCGGCTCGAAACTGGCGCGCGCCCTCGGTCACTGACCCGCGCGCCCGCCCGCCCCGCGCCCACCCGCCCCGCGCTGCGCCCATCCCACCCGCGAGACGGCGTTTCGCTGACAAATCGGTTGCAGGATGTCGCCGAGTTGTCAGCGGGATGCTGTTTCGTGGCGCCGCGCGCGCTTCGCGCCCGGCCGCGGCGCGCTCGCGCGTGCCGGGCCCGTGCGCCGTTCGCTCGGCTCGGCGATCGCGCGAGACGGCGTTTCGCTGACGAATCGGTTGCAGGATGTCGCCGAGTTGTCAGCGGGATGCTGTTTCGCGGCGCCGCGCGCGAGCCCGCGACGCGGGCGCCGCGAGCGCGCGCCCGGGCACGCGGCGCCCGCGACGCACGAAGGCCCGCCCGGGAGTGCCGGGCGGGCC
>NZ_CAJYPF010000241.1 GCF_913776565.1 uncultured Microbacterium sp.
CGCGTCGTGGGGGTGTGCAGCAGCACGCCGACCAGGTGGCGCAGGGCCTGCTCGGTCTGTCCGCCCTCGTCGCCGCGGGCGCGCACGCGGGCCACCTCGGTGTCGAGCACGCCGAAGACGTGGGCGCGCAGCGCGACGACGGCGGGCGTGATGTTCTTGCGCTCGCCCACCGAGGCGAAGCGCTTCGCGGCGTCGCGCACCAGGTCGCGCGCGGCGTCGGTGGCCTGCAGCTCTTCGAGCGGGGCGTGCAGGCGGATGGTCTCGAGGTCGAGCAGGTCGACGCCCGGGACGGTCGCGACATCGGGGTCGACGTTGCGGGGGAGACCCAGGTCGATGATCAGGCGGCGTCCGGAGTGGTCGACCGGGCAGCCGGCCGCGGCCATCGTCTCGGAACCCGTGCGTCCCGCGGCGTAGGTCGCGGCGCTGACGACGTGGTTCTCGCTCGTGGTGCAGGTGATGACGAGGTCGGCGTGTGCGACGGCCGCGGGAAAGGTTTCGGCCGACACGGCGCGCAGGCCGTGCTTGGCGGCGAACTTCGCGGCGCGGCCCGAGGGGGAGTGCACCGAGATGTCCTCGGCGCCCTGGTCGCGCAGGGCCGCCACGGTCGCGGCGGCGTACGCGCCGGTACCGACGAGCAGAACGCGCTGCGTCGACCAGTCGGCGATGCGGCTGTCGGCCAGCTCGAGGCCCA
The DNA here is from genome assembly GCF_913776565.1 of uncultured Microbacterium sp. Lineage (GTDB taxonomy): Bacteria > Actinomycetota > Actinomycetes > Actinomycetales > Microbacteriaceae > Microbacterium. The sequence continues at coordinate 692 of NZ_CAJYPF010000241.1, forward strand.
GGCGCACGAGCGAGCGACCCGCGCGGCCGATCGCGGTGGAGTTCTTGACGCCGCGCTGGGCCTCGGACGCACGCTGGAACAGGCGCTCCAGCTCGGCGGAGGTCGTGCCCAACTGGCGCGATTCGGTCAGCGCGCGACGCACCTGACCGGCGATCTCACCCTCGCCGACGACGACGGATTCGAGACCGGATGCCACCGAGAACAGGTGTTCGGCCACGTCGTCGCCACCCAGCACGGTGTAGGAACCCTCGAGTTCGGCGGCGGGAACGCCGGTCGCGGCCTCGATGGCCGAGAGGGTGGCGTCGATGCCCAGGGCGACGGCGGCGGTGACGGGCTCGTCCATGTCGACGTATGCCTCGAAGCGGTTGCAGGTGGCGACGACGACGGCGCCCTGCACGCACTCGTCGTGCGCGGCGATCAGGGGGGCGACGGGGGTGCGAGGTACGCTGAGCCGCTCGAGGAGCTCGAAGGGCGCGGTCTTGTGACTCGCGCTGACGCACAACAACACGTACGTATTCTACGCCCGGCTCCCTCGGGGTATTCCGGGTGGCCCTTCGACGTCAAGGCATCCCCCGGGTCGCACAGCGACGGATGGGAGGATGGATGCCATGGCCTCCCTCGACGCTCCCCTTCTCCGCGCCCTCCGAGGCGACCGCCCCGAGCGTCAGCCGGTGTGGTTCATGCGGCAGGCCGGGCGCTCGCTGCCGGAGTACCGCGAGCTACGGGTGGGCACTCGCATGCTCGACGCGTGCCTGACCCCCGACCTCGCGGCCGAGATCACGCTGCAGCCCATCCGTCGTCACGACGTGGATGCCGCCATCTTCTTCAGCGACATCGTCGTGCCGCTGCGCCTGGCCGGCGTCGACGTCGTCATCGAGCCCGGTCGCGGTCCGGTGTTCGCCGACCCCGTGCGCACGGCGGACGACGTCGCGCGTGTCACCGCGATCGACCCGGCCGAGGTCGCCGCCGCCGCCGAGCCCGTGCGCGAGGCCGCGCGCCGCGTGACCGCGGAGTTGAGCGACGGGGTGCCGCTGATCGGTTTCGCCGGCGCCCCGTTCACCCTCGCGGCGTACCTCGTCGAGGGCGGCCCGTCCAAGGAGCACCTGCGCGCCCGCGGCATGATGCACGCCGACCCGCAGTCGTGGCACCGCCTGGCCGGGTGGTTGGCGAAGGTGTCGCGCGCGTTCCTCGACGCCCAGGTCGAGGGCGGTGCGCAGGCCGTGCAGCTGTTCGACTCGTGGGCCGGGTCGCTGTCGACGGCGACGTTCCGCGAGTTCATCGCGCCGCACTCGACCGCGGCGCTCGAGGGCATCGAGGTTCCCCGCATCCACTTCGGCGTCGGCACCGGCGCCTTCCTCGACGAGATGCGCCTGGGCGGACTCGCCGACGCGGTGGGAGTGGACTGGCGGATGCCGCTGGACGAGGCCGCGGCGGTCGTCGGCCCCGACACGACCCTGCAGGGCAACATCGACCCGGCGCTGCTGGGCGCCCCGTGGCCGGTGCTGCGCGCCCACGTCGACGACGTGCTGGCCCGCGGTCGAGCGGCGCGCGCCCACGTGCTCAACCTCGGCCACGGCGTGCCCCCCGACACCGATCCCGACCAGCTGACGCGCATCGTCGCGCACGCCCACGGGGAGGGCGAGTGAGCGAGCCCCTCGACCGCCTGGTCCGGCACGCGCACGAGACGCGCGTCGTCGTCGTCGGCGGCGGGGTCTCGGGCCTGATCGCCGCGCGCGAGTGCGCGAAGGTCGGCCTGCAGGTGACCGTGCTCGAGGCGTCCGACGTCTTCGGCGGCGTCCTGCGCACGGCCGAGGTCGGTGGCATCGTCCTGGACGTGGGCGCCGAGAGCTACGCGACCCGCGGCGGCATCGTGCGCGGCCTCCTCGGCGAGCTCGGCCTGGCCGACGCCGTCGTGACCCCGAACCCCGCCGGAGCGTGGGTGGCGGGTGTCCCCGGGGTCGGTGCGGCACCCCTTCCGAAGGGCGGGGTGCTCGGCATCCCGGACAATCCTTTCGACCCCGCCGTTCGCCGCATCATCGGCTGGTCGGGCGCGTGGCGCGCCTACGTCGATCGCCTGCGGCCGCCGCTGACCATCGGCCACACGCTCAGTCTCGGCAAGCTCGTGCGCTCGCGCCTGGGCGCGCGCGTGCTCGACCGCCTGGTCGCCCCGGTGACCAGTGGCGTCTACTCGGCGCGGCCCGACGACATCGACGTCGACCTCGCCGCCCCCGGCCTGAACGCCGCGCTGACGCGGACCGGATCGCTCACCGGTGCGGTGGCCGAGTTGCGCGCGCGGCGCGTCTCGACGCGTCCCGCCGATGCCCCCGCCTCGGACGTCCCGGTCGTCGCGGGCACGGCCCAGGCCCCCGCGCCCGGCGGCGCCGTCGAGGGCATCGCGGGCGGCATGTCGCGCCTGGTCGACGCGCTCGTGGCCGGCCTGACCGACGCCGGTGCCGACCTGCGTCCGGGCGTCCGCGCCGAGGGGCTCACCCGCACCGACGACGGGTGGAGCGTGTCGACCTCGGCCGACGCCGAGCCGATTGCTGCGCGTGCGGTCATCGTCGCCCTTCCCGAGGGTCCGGCGCGGGCGCTGCTGGCCCCCGTCGTCCCGGGGCTCGACGAGGGCGAACCGGTCGCCCCGGTGGTCGAGGTGGTGACGTTGGTGGTGAAAACGCCCGAGCTCGACCGCGCTCCCCGCGGGACCGGCGTGCTCACCGTCCCCGGCAGCCACGTCGCCAAGGCGCTCACGCACTCGAGCGCCAAGTGGGAGTGGGTGCGGGATGCCACCGCCCCCGGCGTCCACGTCGTGCGCGTGTCGTTCGGCGCGCAGGGCGAAGAGCCCGCCACCGCGTCGCTCGACGACGACGCCGCGGCCCGCCTCGCTCTCGCCGAGGCCTCGGCGATGCTGGGCGTGGAGCTGTCGGCATCCGCTCTGGTGGACAGCCATCGCTCGCGCTACGTGCAGTCGCAGCCGGCCGCGACCATCGGCCGCGCCGCGGTGACCGCCGCCGCCCGCGGCGCGGTGCGCGCGGTGGCCGGCCTGGGCGTCACGGGCGCCTGGGTCGCGGGAACGGGTCTGGCCCAGGTGATCCCCGACGCGCGGGACGAGGCGGACCGTGTCCGCAGCGCGGCGCTCTGGCGTCACTGATCCGGTCGAGTCGACCGTCGGCGTCCGGCTGTCAAGGGCGGATGCCCCAGGCGGCATACATGACTACTGTGAGACTCGACCAGCACTCGATCGAGCGTGAGGAGACCCCATGAGGGGCAAAGCAGCACTCGTCGTCGGACTCGTGGCGGGATACGTGCTCGGAGCACGCGCCGGCCGACAGCGGTACGAGCAGATCAAGACGCAGGCCGGCAAGGTCTGGGACCAGCCCGTCGTCCAGGGGCAGGTCGAGAAGGTCAAGGCGTTCGGCGTCTCGGCCCTGAAGTCCGTCCCCGGTGTGGTGTGGAAGGGCGCGAAGTCGGTCACGGGCGCCGCGTCGAAGTCCGGCACCGTGCAGGAGCGCGCCGAGCGCGCGGGACGCGCCGCGAAGCAGTCGGCCCACGAGGTCGCCGACGTGGTCGAGGACTCCGTCGACGACGCCAAGCGCGCCGAGAAGTCCGCCACGACTCGCGCCAAGGCCGCCCAGAGCACGTCCGGGAGCTGACCGCATGACCACTCCGCGCGGATTCCGCGATCGCTCCGACGACAGCCTGTTCACGCTGATCGGCGACATCCCCGAGCTCGTGCGCAACCTCGTGGTCGCCGAGATCAACGGGGCGAAGGCGTGGGCGCAGCGCACGGCGAAGGATGCCGGGATCGGGGCCGGCTGGTTCGTCGGCGCCCTGATCGTGCTGTTCTGGGCCATTCCGGTGTTCTTCGCGTTCGTCATCGCGGGGCTGTCGTCGTGGTGGCCCGTGTGGCTGTCGGCGCTCGTGGTGTTCGGCGTGATGGTGGTGATCACGGCGATCCTGGCGCTGCTGGGCTACCTGCGGTTCAAGAAGCTGTCGAACCGCGAGAACCCGGGCAAGGCCATCGCCGAAGACGTCCGCATCGTCAAGGAGGCCCGCGATGAGTATTGATCGACCCGTCCCCGTGCCGCGCACGGCCGTGCCGCTGGGGATCACCGACCCGGTCGAGTCGGCCCGCGCCGAGCTCAAGGCCGCCCTCGCCGCGCTCGAGGTCAAGGCGAACATCCCGCGTCGCGCGAGCGAGACCGTCGACCGCAAGGTGCACGAGGTGCGCGAGAAGGCGCAGAAGAACCCCGCCGCCGCCGCGGCGGTGGTCGCCGGTGTCGCGGCCCTCGTGGGCGTCGCGGTCTGGGGCATCGTCCGCGCCTACACGCGCTGAGAAGGCTCGGAGCGGCTCGTCCCCCTCGCCGGGGCGGGCCGCTTCGTCATCCCCGGTGCCGTTCGCGGACGCGAGGGGTGGTTCGGCGCCGAGTCAACCGGTTTGGCCCGTCGCGGCGACCGGACGAGACTAGGAGTCATGTCCGATGACAGCTCCTCTTCCGTGTACACGCTGTGGGCGGTCTTCCGCCGCGATCCCGAGAACCCCGTCACCGCCGCCGAGGCGACCGAGCTCGCCGACCTCGTCTCGCTCATCGAGGCCGACGGCGTGACCGTCCGCGGGTTCTACGACGTCAGCGGTCTGCGCGCCGATGCCGACCTGATGGTGTGGCTGCACGGCGAAGACCCCCAGGCGCTCCAGCGCGACCTCCGGCGCCTGCGCCGCACCGAGGTGCTCAAGAACCTGCTGCCGACGTGGAACGCGATGGGCGTGCACCGCGACGCGGAGTTCAACCGTTCGCACGTCCCCGGCTTCCTGCGCGGCATCGACGCGAAGCAGTGGCTGTGCCTGTACCCGTTCGTGCGCAGCTACGAGTGGTACCTGCTGCCCGAGGCCGAGCGCCGCGACATGCTCATCGAGCACGGCAAGAAGGGCTCGGAGTACCGCGGCGTGATCGCCAACACCGTGGCATCCTTCGCCCTCGGCGACTACGAGTGGTTGCTGCCGATGGAGTCCGACGTGCTCACCGACCTCGTCGACATGATGCGCGACCTGCGGTACACCGAGGCCCGACGCCACGTGCGCGAGGAGGTGCCGTTCTACACCGGCCGTCTCGTCACGCTCGACGAGATCCCCGAGATCCTCCAGTGAGCACCGCCCTGCGCCTGGGGACGCGGCGCAGTGCGTTGGCGATGGCGCAGTCGCAGATGGTGGCCGACGCGGTCGCCTCGGCATCCGGTCGTCCGGTCGAGCTGGTGCCGATCGTCTCCGAGGGCGACGTCAACCGCGCGTCCTTGTCGCAGCTGGGCGGGCGCGGCGTGTTCGCGAACGGTCTGCGCGAGGCGCTCGCGGCCGATCGCTGCGATTTCCTCGTGCACTCGCTCAAGGACCTTCCGACCGTGCAGCCCGACGGTCTGGTGATCGCCGCGACCCCGCCCCGCGAGGACGCCCGCGACGTCGTCGTCACCCGCGACGGAACGCCGCTGGGTGCCCTCGCGCCCGGGGCGCGCGTGGGGACCGGCTCCCCGCGTCGTATCGCGCAGGCCCGGCGCCACAACCCGCGGCTGGACATCCGCGACATCCGCGGCAACGTCGATTCCCGCCTCGCGCGCGTGCGCGGAGGAGAACTGGATGCCGTCATCCT
>NZ_CAJYPF010000242.1 GCF_913776565.1 uncultured Microbacterium sp.
CCGGCAAGCGCCGCGCCGTCGTCGACGATGTGCGGGATGCCGACAGGTGGATCTCGGGGCGGTCCATGCCGCGCACCTCGAGGTGCGGGTCGCGCATGCCCAGGCTCGACACGATGTCGTCGCGGACCGGAGCGGATGCCGTGGCCGTCAGCGCGAGCACGGGTGGGCGACCGAGCGCCTGCACCGCGTCGCCGATGCGCGCGTACTCGGGGCGGAAGTCGTGACCCCAGGCCGAGACACAGTGCGCTTCGTCGACGACGACCAGGCGCACGTCGGCCGCGGCCAACCGCTCGAAGACCTCGTCGTTGGCGAGCTGCTCGGGGGCGAGGAAGGCGTAAACGGATTCGCCGCTCTCGATCGCCGCCCACGCGGCCTTCTTGTCGCGCGCGCTCGTGCGCGAGTTCACAGCGACCGCGGCGGGGGCGTCGGGGGCGCGGTCGATCGAGTCGATCTGGTCGCGCTGCAGGGCGAGCAGAGGCGAGATGACGACCGTCACCCCGCCGAGTTCGCACCCGGCGATCTGGTACACCGCCGATTTGCCGGCGCCGGTGGGGAAGACGACGAGCGTGTCGCGACCACCGATGACCGCGTCGATCGCCTCGGCCTGACCGGGCAGCAGGTCGTCCCAGCCGAAGACCTCGCGGGCGGTGCGGGCGGACTGTTCGAGCGTGGCGGGAGCGTTCACGGGGCCTCATTCCTGGCGAAGACCCCCAGCACACCTCAGACCTCCGACATCGGCTCGGGGGTTGCGAGGACGTGCGTCGTGTGTCACCCGGCGGGCTCCGCGCGGTGGCATCGCGAGCCGCCTCGCGCAAGCGCGACGGCGATGTCGGAGGGGGATGCCACGATGTCCGCATGCTCTTCGGCGACATCGAGACGGCCCTCGCGACGGTCACGAACACGCGCTCGCGTCTGGCCAAGGTCGACGCCCTCGCAACGCTGCTGCGCGGCCTCGAGTCCGGCGAGATCGAACCCGTGGTCGGCTTCCTCACGGCGGCCCCGCGGCAGGGGCGCCTCGGCGTCGGCTACAAGACGCTGTCGAGCCGGGCCGTGGGGCACGTCGACACCCCGACGCTCACGGTCGCCGAGGTCGACGACGCGTTCAGCCGACTGATCGGCATCGGCGGCAGCGGGTCGGCGGCGCAGCGTTCGGCACTGCTCGACGACCTGGCCGCGCGCTCCACTGCGGGGGAGTGGCACCTGCTGGTCCGCGTCATGACCGGAGAACTGCGCACCGGCGCGCTCGAGGGAGTCCTGCTGGATGCCGTGGCGCGCGCCGCCGATCGCGACGCCGCCGCGGTGCGCCGCGCCGCCATGCTCTCGGGCGACCTGGGGCAGACCGCCCGGGTGGCACTCACCGGCACCGCCGACGATCTGGCCGCGATCGGTCTGATGGTCGGACGCGGCGTGCAGCCCATGCTGGCATCCACCGCCGCGACGGTAGCCGAGGCGCTCGCCGTCGCGGGTCGTGCGTCGGTGGAGTACAAGCTCGACGGTGCACGCGTGCAGGTGCACCGTCACGGCGACGAGGTGCGCGTGTTCACCCGCACCCTCGCCGACGTCACGCACAGGGTTCCCGAGATCGTCGAGATCGTGCGCGATCTGCCCGTCACCGACGTCATCTTCGACGGCGAGACCCTGTCGCTCGACGACGACGGGGCGCCCCGCCCGTTCCAGGACACGATGGCACGCTTCGGAGCCGAGACGGCGCGGGCCATCGCCCTGCGGCCGTGGTTCTTCGACATCCTGCACGTCGACGGTCGTGATCTCGTCGACGAACCCCTCCACGCCCGCCTCGACGCGCTCGAGAAGGTCGCCGCGCCGTGGCGCATCCCCGCGGTCATCACCGACGACGTCGCGGTCGCCGACGACTTCGCGCGTGCGGCGCTGGCGGCCGGTCACGAGGGGGTCATGGTGAAGGGGCTCGACGCGACCTACACCGCCGGGCGACGCGGCAAGAGCTGGCTCAAGGTCAAGCCGGTGCACACTTTCGACCTGGTGGTGCTCGGCGTCGAGCGGGGTTCGGGGCGCCGCGCGGGCTGGTTCTCGAACCTTCACCTCGGCGCGCGCGACCCGGACGGGCTGTTCGGCGAGCCGGGGGGTTTCGTCATGGTCGGCAAGACGTTCAAGGGTCTCACCGACGAGCTCCTGGCGTGGCAGACCGCGCACTTCGCCGAGCGCGAGACGGGCGAGGTGCCCGGAGGCATCCGCGTCGTCCCCGACACCGTGGTCGAGATCGCCATCGACGGGGTGCAGCGCTCGGTGCGCTACCCCGGCGGCGTGGCGCTGCGCTTCGCGCGTGTCAAGGCATACCGTTCCGACAAGCCCGCGGCCCAGGCCGACACGATAGACACGCTGCGCGCGCTGCTTCCCGGCGGCGGCGCTGCGACGGAAGGATGACGCGATGAGTCTGGCCCCCTGGCTCGACGGCGAGCTCGGCTACCGCAGTTTCGGCACCCCCGGCTCCCCGCGTGCGGTCTTCGTCCTGCGCACGGGCGACGTGGCGACCACGGATCCGGACGCGCGGATCACGTCGGGCTTCGACGTGCGCGTGGTGGCCGTGGGACTCGACGCTCCCGAACTCGAAGACCCCCCTGTCTTCGGCGGGCAGACTCCCGCCGGACTCACCGTCGACGCCCTGCGCGCCCTTCTCGAACGCGAGGCCCCCGGAGCGACGGTCGGCCTGGTCGGCGAGAGGGCGGCGGGGCCGATCGCGATCTATCTCGCGGCCGCGATGGGCCCGGTGGTCGACCGCCTCGCCATCGTGGGGGTCCGCAGCCCGTCCGATCCGCTCAGCCGCGACCTGCGGACTCCGCTGCTGGAGCACCTCGACGCCGAGGTGCTCGTCGTGGTCGGTGGAGAAGGCCCTGCCGATCACGACGACGCCTCGTGGTACGTCGATCGTCTGCGCGCCGCCCAGGCCGAGGTCGTGCCGTCCGACGACATCGACTCGGTCAACGGGCACGTCACCCTCACCTCGGTGTGGGATCGCGTGCTGACGCACGTCGCCCCGGGGGCCGAGCGGCGCTGACCACGCCCGGCTC
>NZ_CAJYPF010000243.1 GCF_913776565.1 uncultured Microbacterium sp.
GTCGCGGACGACGTCGGCGACGGATGCCAGGGCGGGGCGGTGCATGGATGCCAGCAGGCCCCGGTGCACGGTGTACCCCGTCACCTGTTCGGCGATCTCGGCCGCGACGACGTAGACCTCGGCATCCTCACCGACGAGGGCGAGGGCGTCGGCGAGGAACTTCTCCTGCACGAGGACCGAGCGGGGGCGGTGTCCGGCCCGCAGCGCGCGGTCGAGCACCTTGGCCGACTCGGCAATGTAGAGCCCGCCGGCGGGTTCGGACACGCGCCGCAGCGACACGTCGGTGAGGTGGCGGTAGTCGGCGAGGCGCGGATCGTCGGCGGAGTCCAGGGGAATGACGGGCATCGTCCCATCGTGCCAGCCGTGCGGGACCGCTCCGCGCGATCGTCGAGTGCCCACGACACGCCGCACCGGGCGGCGCCCACCCGGAGTGTCCTGGACGCTCGAACGCACGGGGCCCGTGATCTGCACCGGGCTCACGCCACCCGCGCCCCGGCCCGCGCCGCCGGCGCCCGGCTCAGGCCACGTGCAGTGCTTTGCCCCCGGCGATGACCAATGCCCGCTCGGGCTGTCGGACGAGCGCGTCGATCGGGTTCTCGGCATCCATCAGGACGATGTCGGCGCGCGCGCCCTCGATCAGATCGTGCACGTCGCGGCCGACGGCCCACGCGGCGGCGCTCGTGGCCAGCCGCACCACGCGGTCGAGGTCGTCGTCGCGCACGAGTCCCCCGGCGCGGGCGTACTGCCACGCGATGCCCAGGATGTCGCCCGTTCCGTAGGGGCTCCACAGATCCCGGATGCCGTCGGTACCGAGCCCGAACGCGACCCCGGCGGCGTCGAGGTCGGCGAGGGGCAGCTGAGCACCGCCGAGGGGGGCGACGGTGGTCATCGACACCCCCGCTTCGCCCATCGCGGCGAGCAGGTCGCGACGACGGACGGCGTCGAGCTGCGCGACGGCGAAACCGTGCGCGATGTTCACCCGGCCGGCGAGACCGTGCCGCTGCACGCGGTCGACGAGCAACTCGATCTGAAAGGCCCCGAGCTCGGCGGGGTCGTGCAGGTGGATGTCGATCCCCGCGCCGGTCTCGAGGGCCAGCGACACGAGGGCGTCGATCTGTCCGACGGGGTCTCGATCGATGGATGCCGGGTCCAGCCCGCCGATCCAGCCGACGCTCTCACGACTCGCGGCCGCGCGCAGCAGCTCGAGGACGCCCGGGCGGCGCAGGACGCCGTCCTGAGGAAAGGCGACGAGCTGCACGTCGAGGGCTCCGACGTAGGCCTCCGCGGCCTGTTGGACCGCGTCGATCGCGCGCAGGCCGATCCCCGTGTCGACATCGACGTGCGTGCGGATGGCCGTGGTGCCGTGCAGCACGAGCTGCTCGAGCACCGCGGCGGAGCGTTCGATCGAGGGGATGCCGAGCGCCTCGCGCTGATCGCGCTCGTGGCGGATGCGTCCCTCGACGCCGGCCGCTCCCCCGTACGACTGCCACGGCAGGCCCCACCAGGACTTGTCGACGTGGGCGTGGGCGTTGATCAGACCGGGAAGGGCCAGCAGGCCGCGGCCGTCGAACTCGCGCACGCCGATCGGTGCGGTGCCGGCGGGTCGGATCGCCGCGATGCGGCCGTCGGCGATGTCGATGTCGACGGGATCGCCGCCCCACGGCCGCACGCGACGGAGGCAGGTGACGTCGAGCATGGCGGGGGGCGAAACGGGGGGCATGTCCCCAGTATCGGCGGGTCCGCGGCTCGTCCGGTGGTGCCGCGCGCGGGCGTTCTCGACCGCCGTCGCCCCGCGCGGTCGGCGTGAGCCGGTGTCGGCGGCCCGCCCTAGACTCGTTGCGACGGAGGTGTGCATGACCGACACGACGGAGGATGCCGGGTTCTCGGCATCCATCGATCGAGCCGTCGAGGTGCTGGCCGGCCGACGGGTCGCGGTCCTGACCGGCGCGGGCGTGTCGACGGACTCCGGGATCCCCGACTATCGCGGGAAGGGCGCGCCGACGCGGACGCCCATGACGGCGCAGCAGTTCCTGGCCAGCGCCGACGCCCGCCGACGCTATTGGGTGGGCAGCCACCTGGGGTGGAAGGTCTTCGCCGCCGCCGAACCCAACGACGGTCATCGCGCGCTCGCCGCGCTCGAGGGCGCGGGGGTGGCCAACGGCGTCGTGACGCAGAACGTCGACGGCCTGCACGTGCGGGCCGGCAGCGGCCGGGTCGTAGAACTGCACGGCACGATGCGCCGCGTGGGCTGCCTGCAGTGCGGTCAGGTGTTCGACCGTCGTGATCTGGCCGAGCGGGTCGAGGCCGACAATCCGTGGATCAGCCTGCCCGAGAACGTCGAGCTCGGGCCCGACGGCGACGTGACGCCCGCGTCCGCCGACGGCTTCGTCGTGCCCGAGTGCTCCGTGTGCGGCGGGACGCTCAAGCCCGACGTGGTGTTCTTCGGCGAATACATCCCGGTCGAGAAGTTCCGCGAGGCCGAGCAGCTGGTGCACACCAGCGACGCCCTGGTGGTGGCGGGCTCGTCACTGGTGGTGAACAGCGGCATCCGTCTGGTCGAACGCGCGCGCCGCAAGCGCCTGCCCGTCGTCATCGTCAACCGCGGAGCCACGCGCGCCGATCAGCGCGCGGCCGTGAAGATCGACGGTGGAACGACCGACGTGCTGCGGGCATTCGCCGAGCGGCTTCCGGGACTGCTGTAGGGCCCGACGTGCGGCTCACGACGACACCGATGAAGACGCCGACGGCTGTCCCGTCGGCTTCGGGGAGTTCGCGCCCCTCCCGGCGACGATTGGCCGTTCTCGTCGTCCTGCTCGTCGCCGTCGTTGTCCTGGGCCGTCTGTTCGGGGAGCCGCCGCGCATCCTGGAGGACGAGATGGCGGCCGGCTTCGCGGACCACACCCTGCTCGGCGCGATCTCCGGGGTCTCGAACGCCCCGGACGGCCTGGCCGAGACGGTCGAGGCGCTGGAGACCGATTCCATCGGCGGCCTGACGAACGAGAGCCCCTTCGGGTGGAAGCTGATCGGCGAGGACGGCGGACGATTGTTCGTCGCCACGTACTTCCTGTGGGACAACGGCGGGTGGCGACTGATCCCGCGTGCATCGGCGTGGGGACGAGCGTGTCGC
>NZ_CAJYPF010000244.1 GCF_913776565.1 uncultured Microbacterium sp.
CGAGCCTTCCCAAGCGACACTTTCTGACCCCTCACGCGAACGGGAACGGCCCCCACCCGTGAGGATGGGGGCCGTTCCGGGTGTCAGACCGTGCGGCGGCGGCGAAGCGCGAAGGCGAGGCCTCCGGCGACGACGAACATGCCGCCCGCGAGGGCGAGGCCCCACGGGGCCTGCGCCCCGGTGGCCGCGAGGGTGCCCTTGCGGGCGACCTCGATCGACAGCGCGGGCAGCACCCTGCCGTCGGCGCGCGTGATGACGACCGTGTGCGCGCCGGGCTCGAGAGCCGCGGGCACGTTCACCCGGAACGACACCGCGCCGTCGGCGCCGGCGGCGGGGATGCCGGTGATCACCGTGGGCGTGCTGTTCAGCGTGGCCGTGACCTGCTCGCCCGCGTTCAGACCGGTCACCGTGACCGTGAACGATCCGCCCTGCTCGACGCGCGTGGCGCTGGCGCTGATCGTGACGCCCGCGGAGGGCGACGAGGTCGGCGCCGTCGAGGGCGATCCCGTCGGCGAGCCGGTGGGCTGGCCGGTGGGTGCACCCGTCGGCGATCCGGTCGGGTTCGGCGACGGCGATCCCGTCGGCGATCCGGTCGGGTTCGGCGACGGCGTGCTGCCGCCCTCGTCCACGGGTGTCGTCCCGACGAGGTACGCGCGTCCGACCGGCGAGGGGGCGACGACCTTCTTCGCGGCGAAGTAGTCGATGGTGGCCTGCAGGTCGATCTGACCCGAGTCGGCCTTGCCCGTGCCCTGCGCGAAGGCGGTGAAGTTGTCACCACCGGCGGCGAGGAACGAGTTCGTGACCACGCGGTACGACGCGGCGGGGTCGATCGCGGTGCCGTTCAGGGCGATCGCCGTGATGCGCGAGCCTCTCGCGGCGGCCGGGTCGTACGCGAAGGTGAAGCCCTTCGAGACGCCCAGCGCGAGCACCGGACGCGACGCGCCGTCGGGCTGCCACTGCTGCTCGAGCACCTGCTTGATCTGGGCTCCGGTGAGCGAGAGGGTCACGAGCGTGTTGCCGAAGGGCTGCACGTTGGCGGCCTCTCGGTAGGACACCGAGCCGCTGTCGGAGCCGTAGAGCAGGTCGGCGCGCAGGCCGCCCGGGTTCATGAACGAGATCTGGGCGTCCTGGCCGTTGAAGGAGGGGTTCTCACTCGTGGCCCACAGATAGACGTCCGCCACGGTGTTGCCGAGCGTCGAGTACGCACCACGGTCCTCGCCGCCCGAGGCGTTCTTGGCGCGGGTGATGTCGGCGGTGATCTTGCCGACCTCGACCTGTCCCTTCACGTCGGCGGTGGCCTTGGCATCCGCCACGATCTTCGCCGTCGCCTGCTGGGGGTACGCGATGTACTGCGTCACGGCGGGGTCGAGCAGCGCGCGCACGCCGGGGGTGATGGATGCCAGGCTGCCGTCGTCGTTCAGGTCGATGTCGAGCATGCCCAGGTTGGTGCCGTACTGGCCCGTCTGGATCACCGATCGGCCGCCGATGGTGCACGCGTACTTCTGGTGGGTGTGCGCCGAGACGATCGCGTTCACGTCGGCCGAGGCGCCGCGGACGAGGTCGCCGAAGTCTCCGGTCTCGGTGGCGATCTTGGTGCAGTCGGTGCCCTCGGAGCCCTCGTGGGCGAGGAGGATCACGATGTCGGCGCCGGCGGCGCGGGCGTTCTTCGCCTCGCGGTTGGCGGCTTCGACCTGGTCGCCGAACTCGATCGTGTCGATCTTCGACGGGTCGACCATACCGGCCGTCTGGCGCGTCACGGTGCCGACGAAGGCGACCTTCGTGGAGCCGACCTGCTTGATCGTGTACGGCTTGAGGGCGGGGGTCTTGGTGCCCTTCTTGTACACGTTCGCGCCGAGGGCGAAGTCGCTGGACGCGCCGGTGTTGCCGCCGTAGGCGGGGATGACTCGGCCGGTCAGGTCGGCGAAGCCGCGGTCGAACTCGTGGTTGCCCACGACGCTGACGTCGAGCGAGGCGGCCTTGAGGGCCTTGATCGTCGGGGTGTCCTGATCGATGAACGACTCGAACGCGCTCGCGCCGATGTTGTCACCGGCCGAGACGAAGAGCGTGTTCGGGTTCTGCTGGCGGTACTTCTCCACCGCGCCGGCGAGGACGCCCGCACCCGCGACGCCCCCGGTCTCCTGCAGCAGGCGACCGTGGAAGTCGTTGATCGTGAGGATCTGCAGGTCGGGCTTCTTGGGCTGGGTCGGACGCACCTCGAAGACGGTCGTGGTGCCCGAGACCTCGTTGCCGGTGATCAGCAGCGGCACGCCGGTGGGGGAGCGCAGTGCCGAGACGAACGCGATGCCCTCGGGACCCAGGTCGCCCGCCGCGGCGGTCTTGACGTCGGCGGCCGCGTTGCGGTTGTTGACGTAGGTGACGTAGGCGGGGGCCTTGGGGTCGGTGATGTCGTAGACCATCACGCCGCCCGGGCGCTCGAGGCCGATGAAGGCGTACGTGCGCCCGTCGACGACGCCGACCGTGACGTTCTCGGGCTCGGGGCCCTTGTCATCGCTGCGGTCGTCGACGGTGTTGTTGTCGTTCGAGGTGTTGAACAGCTGCGGAGCGACCTCCTTCAGCTTCTGCTCGAACCGGTCGCCCGAGTCGAAGACGAGCGTGCCCTTGGTGTCCCAGATCGAGAACGAGCGGCCGCCGTACGCGTACAGCTCGCTGTAGCAGCCGTCGGCGGTCGTGCCGAGGTCGGTGACGACCTTGAGGCGGCCGAGGTCGGCATCCGCCGAGCGGCCCGCGAGGGGCGAGGTGGCGCAGACGGCGCCCAGGCCGTTCTTGCCCAGGTCCTTGATGCGGGCCTCGTCGATGAACGTGCCCCACTCGCGCCCGTCGCCCTCGTTCGCGGTGACGAGGTAGGTGCTCGCCTTGCCGTCGACGCTGGCCGAGTACGACGCGATCCCGTCCGGCATGTACAGGCCCTTCAGGCCCTGCACGGTGCGGATGTCGATCTTGCCGTCCTTGTCGCTCGTGTCGAGTCCGTTGCCGGCGGCGCCGAAGTCCTTGTACCCGAGGGGCAGGATGCCGCTGACCTCGGCCTTGGCCAGGTCGACCGTGGCGACGGCGTTCGCCTCCTGCAGCGTGACGTAGGCGACCGTGCCGTCGGTGGTGATGTACTCGGGCTCGAGGTTGCGCGAGACGCGGTTGGCCGACAGGGGCGTTGAGCCCTGGTCGGGGGCGGCCACGTCGGGGCCGAAGACGCGCACCTTCGCGTCGAGCGTCTTGGTGCCGCCCTGCTCGAAGGCGCGGAAGCCCGCGGTCTTCACGGCGCTTTGCGCCGGGGCGGTGAGCGCCGTCGTCAGCGCGATGACGCTGACCGTGCCCTCGGGGTCGCTCGAGAAGTCGTTCGCGGGCTCGCCCTCGTTCGCGACGACGGCGTAGGAGCCGTCCTTCGAGAAGGTGACCATGTCGGGCAGGGCGCCGACGGTGACCGTGCCGAGCGTGGCGGTCGAGGCGTCGTCCTTGTTGGCGTCGAAGAAGACGAGGTGACCGGGAGCGGTCTTGTCCTTCGCCTCGAAGGCGACGACGCCGAGGCCGTCGTCGCGCACGGCGACGGAGTTGGCGACGCCGTCCGAGGT
>NZ_CAJYPF010000245.1 GCF_913776565.1 uncultured Microbacterium sp.
CTCGAGTCGCTGCTGCTGCCCCGCGTCGCGCGCACGCTGCTCGACGCGTACACGAGCACGGCCGCTCCCCTCCCCCTCGCCGTGATCGGTACGGCCGGCGCGGGCAAATCCCGCGTCCTCCGACACGTCTTCGCCGCACTCCTGGAGGCCGGCGCCGCCCCCGTGGCCCTCGCCCACGCCAGCGACCTGCCCGCCGAGGACGGCGCCGTCGTGGTCGTCGACGACGCGCACCTGCTCGACGACGCCCTGCTGAGCCGGGTAGCCGAGCGCCTGCGCGGCGGCACCGCGACGGTGCTCCTGTCGACGCGGCCGGATCCGGCATCCGTCGTCCTGCGCGCCCTCATCGACGACATCGAGCGGCATCAGCCGCCGGTCCTGCTCGGTCAGGTCTCGATCCCCGACGCCCTCGCGCACCTCGGCGCCACGCCGAGCGGCGCGTGCCGCGACTGCGTGTCGACGCTCTTCGAGGCCACGGGGGGCCTGGCCTGGCTGACCTCGGAAGCGCTCTCCCTGCACGGGGAGGCGATGTGCGACGGACGCTGCGACCGCGACGAGATCGCCCGCTCCCTGTACGACCTCATCTCGCACCGTATCGACTCCCTCGATCCCTCCCTGCGGCTCGCGGTCGAAGCCCTGTGCCTCGACGAGCGGTCCGCCCTGGATGCCAACGCGGGCGCGGCATGCGCCGCCGGGTACGACGCCGGTCTGCTGCAGCGCGGCGGACGCACCGTCCCCGTCGTGCGCGAAGCGGTCCGGGCACGACTGACCCCCGATCGACTGCTCGATCTCTACTCGGCCCGTCTGGTCAAGGACGCCTCCACGGTGCAGGCCCTGCTCGGCGGCGCGACCGACGTCCGCGTCGCCGCGGCCCTGCTCGCGGACGCGGATCGCGAACTGTCGCGCGACCCGCGCCGGGCCGCGGAGCTGTACGACGCCGCCGACCGCGCCGGCGCCACGTCGAGCGACCTGCCGCTGCGCCGTGCCCGCGCGGCGTGGGCCCTCGGGGACGTGGATGCCGCGGGCGCGTTCGTCGACCGGATGTTCTCGACCCCCGACGCGCCCGGCGACGAGACGCTCGACATGGCCGCGGCCGTCTGGGCGCTGCGCGGCGACATGAGCCTGGGCGCGCAGGTGTACGCCGCCGGAGTGCCGCGGACCGCCGAGAGCCGCGCGAAGTGGCTCATCGCCGCGGTGGGCTCGGGGCATCCCGACCCCGCGGACGCCGCGGCCGGCACCGCCGCACGCTCCATCCCGACCGCCCACGGCGTCTCGCTCGAGCTTCTCTCACGAGGATTGCGGTCCTCGCTCGACGCCACGGACCGTAACGGCCTGCAGGACCTCGTCCGCGCGAGCGAGATGTACACGGCATCCGGATCCGATGCTCCCCTGCCCGAGCTGCCGGCCGTGCTCGCCGCCCTCGTCGCCCTCCACCTGGGGGAGGCGGCGGTGGCGCAGCGCGTGCTGGATGCCGCGATCGCCGGCTCGCAGGGGGGAGCCTGGGCGGCGCCGCGTCTGCTGCTGTGGCGCGCCTGGGTCGCCGTGCAGAGCGAGCACGCGGCCGAGGCCGACGCCGCGCTGCGTGCCGCGACCGCCACGGACCGCCCGCTCGCGGCGCGTGATCGGCTGCTGGCCGACGCCGTCGAGCTGGGTCTGGTCCGCCGCAACGGTCAGCCGTCCGAGCTCGCCCCGGTCTGGGCGCGGGCGCAGGAGTCGCTGCTGCGCGCGCAGATCGACCTGTTCACCCTCGTGCCGCTGGGAGAGTTCGCCGTCTCGGCGGCGAAGCTCGGCGAATTCGCGGCGGTGCGGGCGCAGGTGGAACAGGCCGAGCGGCTGCTCGCCGACCTCGGACAGCCGGCGCTGTGGGCCGCGAGCCTGCAGTGGTCGGCCCTGCATGCCAGCATCCTGCTCGGAAGCCCCGAGGAGCTCACCCTTCACGCGCGGGCCCTGCGGGCGGCCGCGGAGCGCTCGCCGCTTGCGGCGAAGCTCGCCCGCGCGGGTCGGGTCTGGACCGACGTGCTCACCGGGGTGGTCGACGCCGACGCGATCGAAGAGGCCGCGGCAGGGCTGGCGACCTGCGGCTTCGCGTGGGACGGCGCCCGTCTCGCCAGCCACGGCGCGAACAAGTCCGATGACCGGCGCGTCATCGCCCGCCTGCTGGCCTGCGCGCGTCAGCTGCACCCGCGCGAGCGCACGGAGGTGGTGCCGACCGCACCCGCGATCGCCGAGACGGGACCGGTGGTCGGCTCGACTCGCCCGACGGAGAACCACGGCGTCCTGAGCGATCGCGAGCGCGAAGTGGCGGCCCTGGTCCTTCAGGGCAAGACCTACGCCGAGATCGGCGAGGCCATCTTCATCTCGCCGCGCACCGCCGAGCACCACATCGCGCGCATCCGCCGACGCCTGGGCGCGACCTCGCGCTCCGACCTCATGGCGCGCCTGCGCACGGCCCTCGACGACGACGTGCGCACGCCCGTCGCACTGCCCGAACGCGTGGGCTGACCATGCGCCCGGCAAACCCCTATGACCCGTCCCGCGCTATGGGGGTTCCCCCCGACGCGGACCCGTACCCCTTCGACATACCGTCGAACCAAGGAACAACCGTGAGGAGACCCCAATGAGCGTCACGCTGGCGACCATGGCAGATGCGCTGATCGAATTCATCCTGAGCCTTCTGCGCGACCCGCAGGCTGCGGCCGAGTTCGAGGAGGACCCGGAAGGCGCGATGGCGGCCCGCGGGCTGAACAACGTCTCCTACGCGGACGTGTGCTCGGTGGCCCCGGTCATCGCGGACAAGCCGTCGGTCGCTCCCAACCCGACCCCGGCGCCGGTGCACTATGACCGCCCGGAGCACAGCAACCCGGTCGTGCGCGAGATCAAGACGATCACCAACTCGCTGCAGTACACCCACATCGACGATCGCGACACGATCATCGACCAGTCGGTGAACCAGAACATCTGGGCCAACGGCGATGTCAACCAGACCTTCGGCAACGAGGCCGTCGTCGCCTCGGGCGACAAGGCCATCGCTGCCGGCAACGACGTCGACCAGGACACCACCCTGGACCACTCGACGAACATCGACGCCGGCAACGACGTCAACATCGGCAACGAAGAGACGAACACCGACATCGACGGCTCGTACAACGAGAACACCGAGAACACCGAGACGACGGACAACTCGACGGACATCGACCTGACCGACTCGGCCAACGACTCCTCGACCGACGTCGCGATCGGCGACTCGTTCAACGACACCACCGACACGACGATCGACACCGACGTCGACCAGGACACCACCGTGGTGTTCGACTCGGGCAACGAGACCGTCATCGAAGACACGTCGGATGACACCCTCTGACACCCCCTCGGAACGGCGGGTGGGCTCCCAGGAGCTCACCCGCCGTTCCGGCGCGTCCGCCCCGCAGGCGCAGGTGCGCCGCTCGCCGGCTCCCCCGCCCTACGAGCCGCCGCCCAAGGCCGCCAAGCCCGAGCGACCGGCACTGTACGACAAGGCCGCCGCCCCGGTCATGGTGAAGATGCCGCCCCCGGCGGCCGTTCGCCTGGCGCAGATCAGCTGGGTGCTGAGCCTGGTGGTCGGCGCGATCGCGGTGGGGTACCTCTTCATCATCCGGCAGTCGATCGACCCCGACATCGAGGCGATCGTGCGCGAGGTGGACACCACGCGTGCCTCCGAGACCATCAGCTCCGCGGCCGACATCGTCTTCTGGTGCGTCTTCGGCGCGATGGTGACGGTCCTGCTCGTGCAGATCACGACCCTGGTGTCGTTCAACAACCGCCGCAACAACGCGCGGTGGTGGATGCTCGGCATCCTGGTGTTCCTCGCCGTCACGGTGCTGGCCGCCCGCCAGTTCGTGGCCGTGGGCGATCGCGGCGTCCCCCTGGACCGGCTGCTGCTGATCCAGCTGGGCCTGTCGGCCCTGGGGCTGCTGTTCTCGGTGATCCCGGCCGCTCTACGCTGGACCGCCCGAAAGCACGACGTCCGACGCGGAACCACCAGCGGCACCACCGCCGAACTCTGAAGCCGAGGGGGCGGCATCCGATCCGAAGAGGTCGGATGCCGCCCCCTCGACGCTGCGCACGACACCGCGACACAGATCGGCCGTGTGGCGGTCGGTGAGGGGCGACTCCGCCAGGGAGCGCCACGTGGTCATCAGGCCGTCGATGCGCTCGCGCTGCGCGGCGGGCTCGGCGTCGTCGGTGAGCCCCAGACGTCGCGCCGGCGCGAGTCCCGCCCCACCGACGATGCGCTCGGCCTCGGCGAGCACCGCGGCGTCGAGCTCGGGGGGCGAGGTGCGCAGCTCGGCCAGCAGCGACAGCTCGCGCAGGTCGTGGCTCTGGGCCGTCAAGCGCTCGATGGATGCCAAGAGCCCCGCCGTGTTCGGACGCGGGCGCTCACGCACCAGCCGCTCGACGCTGTGCAGGATGCCGCGCGCCTTGAGCGCGAAGGCCCGGCCGCGGAACTGGTCCTCGACGAAGCGCTGCACCTCGACGAGGCCGCTCTGCTGCACGAGGCGGTCCGACAGCGCCGACGAGGTGTTCGCCCCGCCGCGGATGAGGGCGGCGGCCAGCCGCACGCCGAACAGGCCGAAGCGGCGCAGCAGGGCCCGCCGGACGTCGACGCTGAGGGCGGTGTCGTCGCTCGCACGGGTGAAGCGATCGACGGTCAGCATGAGGCGGTCGCGGGCGGCGCGGTCCATCATCGCGATGTGGCGCAGCGCGATGAACTCGCTCTCGCGCAGCGTCCGCCCGCCCTCGGCGAGCAGACCCGCGACCGGGACGACGTCGAGCGCCAATGAGCGCAGCTCCCCGTCACGGCGGTAGCGGTCGGCGATCTTCGCGGCCGACAAAAGCGAGTCGATCCGGC
>NZ_CAJYPF010000246.1 GCF_913776565.1 uncultured Microbacterium sp.
ACTGGGCGGCGGGGGCTTCGCTCTGGGTGTCGAGGGCCGCGATGCGCGTGAGGGCGTGCACCGCGAGCAGGAGTCGCTGCAGGTCGTCGTCGCGGGTCATACCGAAAAGTATACCCCTGTTATATACTTGGGGTATCGAATGGCGGATGCCGCGATGACCGCGCACTGTCGCACGCGGGAAAAGGGGCGGGATGCCGCGGCTACCGCGCCGCGATCCGCGTCGAGAGCTGATGGGCGTGCGCCAGCAGGATCCGCCCCAGCTCCGCGAGGCGCTCGCCGCCGAAGCGGAACTCCACCCCGGTCAGGCTCAGCGCCCACTGCGGATCGCCCGCCCGCGTGAACACCGCGGCTCCCACGCCCCAGCTGCCTTCGACGATCAGGCCGGGATTGACCGCATAGCCGCGGGCCTTCGTGTCGGCGATGCGCGACCGCAAGCGCGCGGGGGAATGCGAGGCTCCCCACCTCTCGGACAGCTCCGGATGCCGCTCGAGATACGCGTCCACGTCCTCGGGTGGCAGGAAGGCCAGGATCGCCAGCCCCGCCGATGCCACCCCGAGCGGAAACCGCACCCCCTCCGACAGCACGAACGACCGGATCGGGAAGCTCCCGTCCTCGCGCACGAGGCACACCGTCTCGTCGCCTCGCCGCACCGACAGGAACGCGCTCTCCTCCGTCCGCACCGCGAGGGAGCGGACGATGTCGCGCGCGATCGCGGTGATGTCGAAGCGGGATGCCGCCACACTGCCCATCAGGAACAGTTCCGGCCCGGGAAGCCAGTGTCCGCTCGCGTCGTCGCGGTCGACGAGACCCTCGACCCGCAGGGCGCTCAGCAGTCGATGCGCCGTCGGCCTGGTCAGTCCCGCCTCGCGCGCCAGATCGGCGACTCCGGCACCGCCGTCTCCGGAAGCCGTGACCAGGCGCAGCAGGTGCGCGGCGCGCGCGATGGACTGGGCGCCGGGGACAGCGGGCGGGCTGACGGGGGCGGCGGATGAAGCGGGGGTGTCCACGATGTGGACGCTACGCTCTTCGGCATCCACATGACAAGAACGCGGTCGCCCCGCGGCGACTCCGCGGCCGAGAGTGGAACCACGCTGTTACGAAGGAGTCCGCGTGATCCACACGACCTCGTCCCCGCCCGCGCCGCACGGCGTCATCACCCGCGGAGGACGCTCATGATCGACGAGTCTCTGCTCTCGCCCGCGGCGCGCCGCGCCGCCATTCGTGGGGGAACCTCATGATCGACAAGACCGTCGCATCCGCCGCCGAGGCCGTCGCCGACATCGCCGACGGGGCCTCGCTCGCCGTCGGCGGGTTCGGCCTCTCGGGCAACCCCATCGCCCTCATCGAGGCACTTCTCGCCCAGGGCACCCGCGACCTCTCGGTCGTGTCGAACAACTGCGGCGTCGACGACTGGGGTCTGGGCGTCCTGCTCGGCGCCGGTCGCATTCGCAAGATGACCTCGTCGTATGTCGGCGAGAACAAGGAATTCGAGCGGCAGTTCCTCTCGGGCGAGCTCGAACTCGAACTCACCCCGCAGGGAACGCTCGCCGAGAAACTGCGCGCCGGAGGGTCGGGTATCGCGGCCTTCTACACCCAGACGGGCGTCGGCACGCAGGTCGCCGAGGGCGGCCTGCCGCGCCGCTACGACGGATCGGGCGCCGTCGCCGTCGCCTCGCCCGCGAAGGACGTCCGCACGTTCGAGGTGAACGGCGAACCCCGCGAGTTCGTCCTCGAAGAGGCCATCACCACCGACTACGCGCTCGTGCACGCGTGGAAGGGCGACCGGCACGGCAACCTCGTCTTCCGCAAGGCCGCCCGCGCCTTCAACCCGCTCGCCGCGATGGCCGGCCGCACGTGCATCGTGCAGGTCGAGCACCTCGTCGAGCCCGGAGAGATCGACCCGGATGCCGTCCACCTCCCGGGCGTGTACGTCCACCGCATCGTGGGGGTCGGGCCCGACGTTCCGAAGCGCATCGAGAAGCGCACCGTCCGTGAGGAGACCCGCTGATGGCCCTGTCCCGCATCGAGATGGCGGCCCGCGCCGCCCGCGAACTCGCCGACGGCGCCTACGTGAACCTCGGCATCGGCCTGCCCACCCTCGTGCCCAACCACGTCCCCGACGGAGTGACCGTGGTGCTGCAGTCCGAGAACGGCATCCTCGGCGTCGGGCCGTACCCGACCGAGGACGCCGTGGACGCCGACCTCATCAACGCCGGCAAGGAGACCGTGACGACCCTCGCGGGGGCCGCGTTCTTCGACTCGGCGCTGAGCTTCGGCATGATCCGCGGCGGCAAGATCGACGCCGCCATCCTCGGGGCGATGCAGGTGTCGGCATCCGGAGATCTGGCGAACTGGATGATCCCCGGAAAGATGGTGAAGGGCCCCGGCGGCGCGATGGACCTCGTGCACGGAGCGGCCCGCGTGATCGTGCTCATGGAGCACGTCGCCCGGGACGGCTCGCCCAAGATCGTCGACGCGTGCTCGCTCCCGCTGACCGGCCGCGGCGTGGTCGATCGCATCATCACCGACCTCGCCGTCATCGATGTGACCGAGGATGGACTGGTGCTCGTCGAGACCGCCCCCGGGGTGAGTCTCGACGAGGTGCGAGCCGCCACCGAGCCCGCATTGATCGTCCGACTCGCTGAGGAGCAGCACGCATGAACGCACAGAAGGACGATGTCGTCATCGTCGCCGCCGCCCGCACCCCGCAGGGCCGGCTCAAGGGTCAGCTCGCGCCGCTCACGGCGGTGCAGTTGGGGGCAGCGGCCATCCGCGGTGCCCTCGAGCGCGGGGGCATCGCCGCCGACACCGTCGACGCGGTGCTCGTGGGCCAGGTGCTGCAGGCCGGCGCGGGACAGAACGCCGCGCGGCAGGCGGCGATCGAGGCGGGCATCGGGTGGGACGTGCACAGCGCCACGATCAACAAGGTCTGCCTGTCCGGTCTCACCGCGATCATCGACGCCGCGCGCATGCTGCGCCTCGGGGACGCGACGGTCGTCGTCGCCGCGGGTATGGAGTCGATGACCCGCGCCCCGCACCTGCTGATGAACTCGCGCGACGGCTACGCCTACGGCTCGGTCGAGGTGCTCGACCACATGGCCTACGACGGTCTGACCGACGCGTACGACCGCGAGAGCATGGGCGCCTCGACCGAACGCGCGAACGCCCGCTACGACGTGACCCGCGAGGCCCAGGACGCCGTTGCCGCGCGTTCGCACCAACGCGCCGCCGCCGCGCAGGCCGAGGGAGTCTTCGACGCCGAGATCGTGCCGGTGTCGATCCCGCGACGCAAGGGCGACCCCGTGATCGTCACGGCCGACGAGGGCATCCGCGCCGACACGACGATCGAGACGCTCGCGACGCTGCGGCCGGCCTTCGCCGAAGGCGGCTCGATCACCGCCGGCAACGCCTCGCAGATCTCGGACGGCGCGTCCGCGGTGGTCGTGACCACCCGCGCCACCGCCGAGGAGCACGGTTGGGACGTCCTGGCCGTCGTCGGTGCGGCCGGCCAGGTCGCCGGCCCCGACAACTCGCTGCACGCCCAGCCCGCCCGCGCGATCGCGAAGGCGCTCGAGAAGCAGGGGCTGGCGGCATCCGATCTGGACCTCGTCGAGATCAACGAGGCCTTCGGTGCCGTCGTCGCGCGCTCGCAGGCCGAGCTCGGCGTGTCCGATGACATCGTCAACCCGCACGGCGGCGGGATCGCGATCGGTCACCCGATCGGCGCGTCCGGCAACCGCCTCGTGGTGCACGCGGTGCACGAACTCGTCCGGCGGGGGAGCGGCACGGCCGCGGTCGCCCTCTGCGGTGGCGGTGGTCAGGGCGACGCGCTGATCCTGACCCGCTGACACCTCGAGAAACGACGAGGGGATGCCGCGCCCCAGGGCTGCGGCATCCCCTCGATCGTCAGGGGGTCAGCGCGCGAGACGCTTCTTCAGCAGCTTGCCCTGCTTCTTCGAGATGGGGGAGTCGCCCGCGATCGTGCGGCCGCGGCGGGCGCGACGCGTGTCGACGACCGCGCCGATGGCGAGGGCGAGGGTGATGCCCCAGCTGAGCCACGCCAGCGCGGTGCGCCACGTGAACGGCTCATCGTTCTTGAGGCCGCGGAGCAGGGTGACGCCACCGGTGATGGCGCTGAGGAGACCGGTTCCGAAGATGTACTGGCGCATGCTCTCAACCTATCGAGCAGCACGGGTGGATGCCGCTCCTTGACACCGCGCCCCACCCCGCCGATAAACGCCGCGCGTGCCGAGACACGCGGTCAGGCACCGTGTCTCGACACACGCGGCGTTTATCGAGGGGTGGACCTGCGCGGGACGTCTATCCCCCGTGGGGGTGGATCGCCCGCTGTTAGCCTGAGG
The DNA here is from genome assembly GCF_913776565.1 of uncultured Microbacterium sp. Classification (GTDB taxonomy): domain Bacteria; phylum Actinomycetota; class Actinomycetes; order Actinomycetales; family Microbacteriaceae; genus Microbacterium. The sequence goes on from NZ_CAJYPF010000246.1 coordinate 4,362, forward strand.
ACGATCCCCGAGGAGGACCTGTGACCCAGGCCGATTTCGTCGTCGTCGCCAACCGGCTGCCCGTCGACCGCACCCCCGACGGCGAGGGGTGGCGACGCTCACCCGGCGGTCTCGTCACCGCCCTCGAACCCGTGATGCGTCGCGCCGAGGGCGCGTGGGTGGGCTGGGCCGGCCAGGCCGACACCACCGTCGAGCCCTTCGAGTTCGACGGTACGCACCTCGTTCCGGTCACGCTGTCGGCCTCCGACGTGGAGCTCTATTACGAGGGCTTCTCGAACGACACGATCTGGCCGCTGTACCACGACGTCATCGCCGCGCCGACGTACAAGCGCGCCTGGTGGGACGCGTACGTCAAGGTCAACCGGCGTTTCGCCGAGGCCGCGGCCGAGGTCGCCGCCGACGGCGGCATCGTGTGGGTGCAGGACTACCAGCTGCAGCTCGTGCCCAAGATGCTGCGCGAGCTGCGTCCCGACCTCACGATCGGGTACTTCCACCACATCCCGTTCCCCGCGTACGGGCTCTACGCGCAGCTCCCGTGGCGCAAGCAGGTGCTCGAGGGACTCCTCGGCGCCGACGTCATCGGGTTCCAGCGCGTCGCCGACGCCGGCAACTTCGCCCGCGCCGTGCGGCGGCAGCTGCGGTACGAGACCAAGGCCAGCGGCATCGTCGTCCCCGAGGGCGAGACGACGCGCGTGGCCCTCGCCAAGGCGTTCCCGATCTCGATCGACGCGGAGTCGTACGTCGAACTCGCGCAGAAGCCCGAGATCCAGCAGCGCGCGAAAGAGATCCGCGAGGGTCTCGGCAATCCCCGCAAGATCCTGCTCGGCGTCGACCGGCTCGACTACACCAAGGGCATCCGTCACCGCCTGAAGGCGTGGGGCGAGCTGCTCGAGGACGGCCGCGCCACCGTCGAGGACGCCACCCTCGTGCAGGTCGCCAGCCCCAGCCGCGAACGCGTCGAGGCCTACGTGCAGCTGCGCGACGAGATCGAGATGACCGTCGGCCGCATCAACGGCGACCACGACACCACGACCCACACCGCGATCCGCTATCTGCACCAGTCGTATCCGCGTGACGAGATGGTGGCCCTCTTCCTCGCCGCCGACATCATGCTCGTCACGGCGCTGCGCGACGGCATGAACCTCGTCGCGAAGGAGTACGTGGCCAGCCGCGTCGACAACCGCGGAGTGCTGCTGCTGAGCGAGTTCGCCGGCGCCGCCGACGAGATGGGCAGCGCTCTGCTCATCAACCCGCACGACATCGACGGCATGAAGGACGCCATCGTCCGCGCCCTCGAGATGCCCGCCGCCGAACAGGGGCGCCGCATGCGGGCGCTGCGCAAGCGCGTGCGCGACCACGACGTCGAGGACTGGTCCCGTGACTTCCTCGAGGCACTGTCTGTGTTCCACGAGAAGGCCTCGACCGCGGCGGCCGCCGCCCAGATCACCGCGCACGACGACGGGTCGACCCCCGAGCGCGAGCCGATCGACGAGACGGATGCCGGATGAGCCGCACCCTCGTGACGGTTCTCCCGGACGCTGAGGAAGGGATGCCGCATGACCGCCGCTGACGCCGCCGTCGAGGCCGTCGCCACCACCGCGACGCTGTTGATCGCGCTCGATTTCGACGGCACCCTCTCGCCGCTCGTCGACGAGCCGATGTCGGCGCGCATGACCCCCGGCGCCCGCGCCGCGCTCGACGAGCTCGCCGCCCTCCCCGCGACGACGGTCGCCCTGGTCTCGGGCCGCACGCTCGGCGACCTGCGCGTCATCGCCGAGCACGACGATGCCTCGCCGTGGTGGCTCATGGGTTCGCACGGCGCCGAGTCGTGGGAACCGGGTTCCGTCGCCGCGGAGTCCGACGACGACGCCGACGACCGCGCCCTGCGCGATCGCCTGACGACCGAGATCCGCGACGCCGTCGCCGCCCTGCCGGGCGTCCGCGTGGAGCCGAAGCATTTCGGTCGCGGCCGGCACACGCGGACAGCGGATGCCGAGACCGCGCGCGCCGCGCGGGCGGCGACCGACGAGATCCTCGCCGCCGAGGCTCCCTCGTGGCGACGCCGTACCGGTCATGACATCCTCGAGTTCTCGTTCCGTCACGAGGGCAAGGACTCCGCCGTCGCGCACCTGCGGGAGCGTCTCGGGGCGAGCGCGGTTCTCTTCGCCGGCGATGACGTGACGGACGAGGACGCCCTGCGGTCGCTCCGGCCGGGCGATCTCGGCGTGCGCGTCGGCGACGGCGAGACGGCCGCGACGCTGCGCGTCGCCGACATCGACGCGTTCGTGGCGGTGCTGGAGCAGATCGTGCGGCTGCGTCGCGCTCACACGCGCTGAGCCGAGGTCGCGCGACTCGCGCGGGGGCGGCCGGCGGGCGCGTCCACGGTCGCGGGCGTCTATGAATCCTCCGTTCGCCGCCCGTTCGGCATCGGTCGCGTGCGGCTCGCAATAGACTTCGAGAATGCCCGCACCGCAGAATCCGAACACCGGCGAGTTCGACATCAAGCCCCGCAGTCGCGTCGTCACCGACGGCATCGAAGCCACCACCTCGCGTGGAATGCTCCGCGCGGTCGGCATGGGCGACGAGGACTGGGACAAGCCCCAGATCGGCATCGCGTCGAGCTGGAACGAGATCACCCCCTGCAACCTCAGCCTCGACCGCCTCGCGCAGGGCGCGAAAGAGGGCGTGCACTCCGGCGGCGGCTACCCGCTGCAGTTCGGCACCATCTCGGTCTCGGACGGCATCTCCATGGGCCACGAGGGCATGCACTTCTCGCTCGTCTCGCGCGAGGTCATCGCCGACAGCGTCGAGACGGTCATGATGGCCGAGCGCCTCGACGGCTCCGTGCTGCTCGCCGGCTGCGACAAGTCCATCCCGGGCATGCTCATGGCATCCGCTCGTCTCGACCTGTCGAGTGTCTTCCTCTACGCCGGATCCATCGCGCCGGGCTGGGTCAAGCTCAGCGACGGCACCGAGAAGGACGTCACGATCATCGACTCGTTCGAGGCCGTGGGCGCGTGCCTCGCGGGCAAGATGAGCGAAGAAGACCTCAAGCGCATCGAGTGCGCGATCGCCCCCGGTGAGGGCGCCTGCGGCGGCATGTACACGGCCAACACCATGGCGTCGGTCGCCGAGGCCCTCGGCCTGAGCCTGCCCGGCTCGGCCGCCCCGCCGTCCGCCGACCGCCGCCGCGACTACTTCGCGCACCGCTCGGGCGAGGCCGTCGTCAACCTGCTGCGTCAGGGCATCACGACGCGCGACATCCTCACGAAAGAGGCGTTCGAGAACGCCATCGCCCTCGCCATGGCGCTCGGCGGCTCGACCAACGTCGTCCTCCACCTGCTCGCGATCGCGAACGAGGCCGAGGTCGAGCTGAACCTGCACGACTTCAACCGCATCGGCGACCGCACGCCCCACGTGGCCGACATGAAGCCCTTCGGGCAGTACGTCATGAACGACGTCGACCGCCACGGCGGCATCCCGGTCATCATGAAGGCGATGCTCGACGAGGGGCTCCTGCACGGCGACGCGCTGACCGTCACCGGCAAGACGCTCGCCGAGAACCTGGCCGACCTGAACCCCGACCCCGTCGACGGCAAGGTCATCCACGCCTTCGACGACCCGATCCATGCGACCGGCGGCATCACGATCCTGCACGGCTCGATGGCGCCCGAGGGTGCGGTCGTGAAGTCGGCCGGCTTCGACGGCAACGTGTTCGAGGGTCCCGCCCGCGTGTTCGAGCGCGAGCGCGGAGCGATGGACGCCCTCGAGGCGGGCGAGATCGCCGCCGGCGACGTCGTCGTCATCCGCTACGAGGGCCCGAAGGGCGGCCCCGGCATGCGCGAGATGCTCGCGATCACCGCCGCCATCAAGGGCGCGGGGCTCGGAAAAGATGTACTACTGTTGACGGACGGACGATTCTCAGGCGGCACAACCGGCCTGTGCATCGGCCACATAGCTCCCGAAGCGGTGGACGCAGGTCCCATCGCCTTCGTGCGCGATGGTGATCTGATACGGGTCGATATCGCCGCTCGCACTCTCGACTTGATCGTCGATGAGGCCGAGCTGAGTTCCCGCCGTGATGGGTGGGAACCGCTTCCCCCGCGCTATACCCGTGGCGTTCTGGCCAAGTACTCCAAGCTCGTGCACTCCGCCGCGGAGGGCGCGGTCACGGGCTGACGGCCATCCCCTTCTCACCTTCTCCCGGTTCTCGAGGTACTCCCATGTCCATCGATTCCCCTACGGCGGCCGTGCCCCGGCCGCCTGCCCGCACCGCTCCGGCGCCCGTGATGTCGGGGGCGCAGGCGGTGGTCCGCTCGCTCGACCTCCTCGGCGTCACCGACGTGTTCGGTCTGCCGGGCGGGGCGATCATGCCCGTCTACGACCCGCTCATGGACGACGAGCACGTCCGCCACATCCTCGTGCGTCACGAGCAGGGCGCCGGCCACGCCGCCGAGGGCTATGCCGCGGCATCCGGCAAGGTCGGCGTCGCGATCGCGACGTCGGGTCCCGGCGCGACCAACCTGGTCACCGCGATCGCCGACGCCTACATGGATTCGGTGCCGTTGGTGTGCATCACCGGACAGGTGTTCTCGACCCTCATGGGCACGGACGCCTTCCAAGAGGCCGACATCGTCGGCATCACGATGCCGATCACCAAGCACTCGTTCCTGGTGAAGACGGCCGAGGAGATCCCCGGCGCGATCGCGGCCGCCTTCGAGATCGCGTCGACGGGTCGACCGGGACCCGTGCTGGTCGACATCACGAAGGATGCGCAGCAGGCCGAGGCGCCCTTCGTGTGGCCCCCCAAGGTCGACCTGCCCGGCTACCGCCCGGTCACCAAGGCTCACGGCAAGCAGATCCAGGCCGCGGCGCACCTGCTGGCCACCGCCAAGAAGCCCGTGCTCTACGTCGGCGGCGGAACCATCCGCGCGAACGCCGCGGCCGAGCTCAAGGTGCTCGCCGAGGCGACGGGTGCTCCGCTGGTCACGACCCTCATGGCGCGCGACGCGTTCCCCGACTCGCACGAGCAGCACCTGGGCATGCCCGGTATGCACGGCACGGTCCCCGCCGTGCTCGCGCTGCAGGAGAGCGACCTGATCGTGTCGCTCGGGGCACGCTTCGACGACCGCGTGACCGGCAAGGCGGCGCTGTTCGCCCCGCACGCCCAGGTCGTGCACGTCGACATCGACCCCGCCGAAATCTCGAAGATCCGCACCGCCGACGTGCCCATCGTGGGCGACCTCAAAGAGGTCCTCGTCGACCTGGATGCCGCGTTCCGCGCCGCCGACGCCGAGCACCCGCACGACTACACCGAGTGGTGGACCTACCTGAACGGCCTCCGCGAGGAGTTCCCGCTCGGGTACACCCCGACCTCGGACGGTCTGCTCTCGCCCCAGTACGTCATCCAGCGCATCGGCGAGCTGACCGGCCCCGAGGGCGTGTACGCCTCCGGCGTCGGCCAGCACCAGATGTGGGCCGCGCAGTTCATCAAGTACGAGCGCCCCAACGCCTGGCTCAACTCCGGCGGCGCCGGCACTATGGGCTACGCCGTGCCCGCGGCCATGGGGGCCAAGGTCGCCCAGCCCGAGCGCGCCGTGTGGGCGATCGACGGCGACGGCTGCTTCCAGATGACCAATCAGGAGCTCGCGACCTGCGTCATCAACGACATTCCCATCAAGGTCGCGATCATCAACAACTCCTCGCTGGGCATGGTGCGCCAGTGGCAGACGCTGTTCTTCGAGGGACGTCACTCCAACACCGACCTGAACACGGGTCACGGCACGCGTCGCATCCCCGACTTCGTCAAGCTCGCCGAGGCTTACGGTTGCCTCGCGATCCGCGTCGAGAAGGAAGACGAGATCGACGCCGCGATCCAGCTCGCGCTCGACACGAACGACCGTCCCGTCGTGATCGACTTCGTCGTGAGCGCCGACGCCATGGTGTGGCCGATGGTTCCTCAGGGCGTCAGCAACAGCTACGTCCAGTACGCGCGCGATCACTCGCCCGCCTTCGCCGAGCAGGAGGACTGAGATGTCTCGTCACGTTCTGAGCCTCCTCGTCGAGGACAAGCCGGGTCTGCTGACGCGTGTGGCGGGCCTGTTCGCCCGCCGCGGGTTCAACATCGAATCCCTCGCCGTGGGTGTCACCGAGGTCCCGGGCCTCTCGCGCATCACGGTCGTCGTCGACGTCGAGGGCCTGCCCCTCGAGCAGGTGACGAAGCAGTTGAACAAGCTGATCAACGTCATCAAGATCGTCGAGCTCGATCCCGCGGCATCCGTTCAGCGCGAGCACGTCCTCGTGAAGGTGCGCGCCGACAACGCCACCCGCTCCAACGTGCTCGAGGTCGTGAACCTCTTCCGCGCCTCGGTCGTCGACTACGCCCCCGATGCCGTCGTGATCGAGATCACCGGCGACAAGGGAAAGGTCGACGCTTTCCTCAAGGCGATCGAGCCCTTCGGCGTGAAGGAGCTCGCGCAGTCGGGCCTGCTCGCCGTCGGCCGCGGCGGCAAGAGCATCACCGAGCGCGTCCTGCGCGGCTGAGACCCCGTCGGTCCCCGAGCCTGTCGAAGGGTCCGACACCCCCACTTCTCTCGTCCCACAACCCCCGGTCCCTTCGACAAGCTCAGGGACCTGTAACCAAGGAGAAAGTTCCATGGCAGAGATCTTCTACGACGACGACGCCGACCTCTCGATCATCCAGGGCAAGAAGGTCGCGATCGTCGGCTACGGCTCGCAGGGTCACGCGCACGCGCAGAACCTCCGCGACTCCGGTGTCGAGGTCGTCATCGCCCTCAAGGACGGCTCGAAGTCGACCGCGAAGGCCCAGGAGGACGGCTTCGAGGTCAAGAACGTCGCCGACGCGGCCGAGTGGGCCGACCTGATCATGATCCTGGCGCCCGACCAGCACCAGCGCTCGATCTACGCCGACTCCATCAAGGACAAGCTGACCGAGGGCAAGACGCTCGCCTTCGCGCACGGCTTCAACATCCGCTTCGGTTACATCGACGCCCCCGAGGGTGTCGACGTCATCCTCGTCGCTCCGAAGGCGCCGGGTCACACCGTGCGTCGCGAGTACGTCGCGGGTCGTGGCATTCCCGACATCATCGCCGTCGAGCGCGACGCCTCGGGCTCGGCCTGGGACACCGCCCTGTCGTACGCGAAGGCCATCGGCGGCACCCGTGCCGGCGTCATCAAGACGACCTTCACCGAAGAGACCGAGACCGACCTGTTCGGCGAGCAGGCGGTGCTGTGCGGTGGCATGAGCCACCTCGTCCAGTACGGCTTCGAGACGCTGACCGAGGCGGGCTACCAGCCGCAGATCGCCTACTTCGAGGTGCTGCACGAGCTCAAGCTCATCGTCGACCTGATGTGGGAGGGCGGCATCGCCAAGCAGCGCTGGTCGATCTCGGACACCGCCGAGTACGGCGACTACGTCTCGGGTCCCCGCGTCATCTCGCCCGACGTGAAGGAGAACATGAAGGCCGTGCTCGCCGACATCCAGTCGGGTGCCTTCGCCGAGCGCTTCATCGCCGACCAGGACAACGGCGCCACCGAGTTCCTCGAGCTCCGCGAGAAGGAGCAGGGTCACCCCATCGAGGCCACTGGTCGCGAGCTGCGCGGCCTGTTCGCGTGGAAGCAGCAGGACGCCGACTACGTCGAGGGTTCCGCGGCGCGCTGACCCGCGTCTATCGAACGCCCCGCGGCTTCGGCCGCGGGGCGTTCGCCGTCTGTGCGGGTCGTCTCGGTCCCGGATGCCGCGCACGCCCGCACGGCGGGGCGCGGCCGGGCGGCGGGGGAGCGGCGCTACCGTGGTCGGGTGAGTACTCCGCGCGATGACGACGCCCTCTCGTGGGGCGGTGACGACGACCCCACCCTCGACGTCGGTGAGAAGCGGACGCCCGGTGCGGCCGACGCGGCGCCGGGCGCCGCGTGGACTGCGGAGCCGGAGCCCCTGCAGCCGGAGCCGGAACCGGAGCCCCTGCAGCCGCCCGCGGCGCCGGTCGAGCGGCATCCCGAGCCGTCCCCCGCGGAGAGCGAAGAGGCCGGGACCGAGGTGGACGCGGATGCCGCGCACGCGGCGCCGCTGGGCAACGTCGGTCTCGTCGGGATCGGCATGGTGGCGGCGACCTTCGTGCTCTTCGCGGTCGGCTGGCTGATCGCGGGGTTCCAGCTGCGCGGTCTCGGCCTGCCGATCCCCGACGTGACCCTGGTGTCGCTGACGATCGCCGCCGCGCTCGCCCCGATGGTGTGGTTCGTCGCCGTCCTGGCCCTCACCCGGGCGTGGCGCACGTGGCAGCGTTTCCTGCTGCTGATCCTGGGGATCGTGCTGCTCGTGCCGTGGCCGTTCCTGTCGTTGGGGGTGTTCGCATGAGCGCAGACGCGAAGAAGGCGTCCGTCCGCCGGTTGCCCACGTGGCTGGTCGTCACGATCGCGGGGTTGTTCGGCCTGTTCTACGCCTACGTGGTGTGGAGCGCGGTCGCGCTGCTCATCCAGCAGGTCAACGGTCCGCTCGGCCTGAATGGCCTGGGATGGTTCGTCTACATCCTGCCGATCGTCTTCCCCCTCATCGCCTTCGGCATCGCCTTCGCGATCGGTGCCCGCCGCGCGGCGGGGCAGTTCGCGATCGTGCTGCTCGCCGGGCTGACGCTGTCGGCGGCGTTCTGGCTCGCGATCGTCGGCTACGGCACGACGTCGTACGGCCTGTACGGCGGCTGAGGGCCTGGGGCGCGGCATCCCGGCGGGAAGAGAGCGACGTCACACGGTCGGGAGGCTCGGTGACGCCGCGCTAGGCTGACACACGGCCCGCACGGGCCGCGCGCCCGGCTCGCGCCGGCGGTGTGCGGCGGTGCGCGCCGGTCCCCAGCACCGTTTCGAAGGACGCATCCGTGACGAAGCCCGTCGTGCTCATCGCCGAAGAACTCTCTCCCGCCACGATCGACGCGCTCGGCCCCGATTTCGACGTGCGCAACGTCGACGGGACCGACCGCCCCGCGCTGCTCTCGGCCCTGGCCGACGCACACGCGGTGCTCGTGCGCTCGGCCACCCAGATCGATGCCGAGGCCCTGACCGCGGCGCCGTCGCTCAAGGTGGTCGCCCGCGCCGGTGTCGGCCTCGACAACGTCGACATCAAGGCGGCCACCGCGGCCGGTGTCATGGTCGTCAACGCCCCGACGTCCAACATCATCTCGGCGGCCGAGCTGACCGTCGGTCACGTGCTGAGCCTCGCGCGCCGCATCCCGGCCGCCCACGCCTCGCTCGCCCAGGGACTGTGGAAGCGCAGCTCTTTCACCGGCACCGAGCTGTTCGAGAAGACCATCGGCATCATCGGCCTCGGCCGCATCGGCGCCTTGATCGCCGCGCGCCTGCAGGGCTTCGACATGCGCGTCATCGCGTACGACCCCTATGTCACCGCCGCCCGCGCCCAGCAGCTGGGCGTGCAGCTCGTCTCGCTCGACGAACTGCTCGAGCAGAGCGACTTCGTCACGATCCACATGCCGAAGACGCCCGAGACGACCGGCATGATCGGTGCCGACCAGCTGCGCCGCATGAAGAAGAGCGCGTACGTCATCAACGTGGCCCGCGGTGGGCTCATCGACGAAGAGGCGCTGTTCGAGGCGCTCACCTCCGGCGAGATCGCCGGCGCCGGCCTCGACGTGTTCTCGACCGAGCCGCCGGCCGAGGGAGGCCCCGCCCGCAAGCTGCTCGATCTGCCCAACGTCGTCGTCACCCCGCACCTGGGCGCCAGCACCGAAGAGGCGCAGGAGAAGGCGGGCGTTTCGGTCGCGCGCAGCGTCAAGCTCGCGCTCGAGGGCGATCTGGTCCCGGATGCCGTGAACGTCGCCGGGGGAGCGATCGACCCCTTCGTGCGTCCGGGCATCGCGCTCGTCGAGATGCTGGGTCAGTTCTTCAGCGGACTCGCCGACAGCGCCCTGACGAGCCTGGACATCGAGGTGCGCGGCGAGCTCGCGCAGTACGACGTCAGCGTCTACCGTCTCGCGGCGCTCAAGGGGTACTTCAGCCGCATCGTCAGCGAGACCGTGTCGTACGTCAACGCGCCGCTGTTCGCCGAGCAGCGCGGCGTCGAGGCGCGCCTGGTCGTCGAGGCCGAGAGCCCGCTATACCGCAACATCACGATCCTGCGCGGCACCCTGGCCGACGGCTCGACCCTCGAGGTCGCCGGCACGCTCGCCGGTACGCGCATGGTGCCCAAGGTCGTGTCGATCAACGGCTACGACATCGAGGTGCCGATCGAACGGCACCACGTCGTCATGCGCTACGCCGACCGCCCGGGCATCGTCGCCATCTACGGCCAGAAGCTCGGCGACGCCGGCATCAACATCGCCGGTCTGCAGGTCGCGGCGCAGGATGCCACGGGCCGCGCGCTGTCGGTGCTCACGGTCGACTCGCCGGTGCCGGACGAGATCCTCGACGCGATGCGCGAGGCCGTCGGCGCCGACCTGTTCCGGCAGATCGAGATCGTCGAGGGCTGAGGCCGCACGAGTGCGTGGAGAGGGGGTCGCGGCACGCGGCCCCCTCTTCCGTCGGTCACGGCGCGTCGCTCTCGGCGGACGCAGAAGCGAGCGCGGCATGATGCGCTCATGATGCTCGTGCTCCGTCTGATCCTGGCCGGTCTCGGCATCCTGTTCCTCATCGACGGTGTCGCCGACGTCGTGCGCCGCGGCCCGCTGGGACTGCTGGGAATCATCGGGGGCGCGCTCGTGCTCATCGGGGTGGTCGTCGATCTGCGCCGATCCCGCCGTCGCGTCGGACGCTGACCCGCGTCAGGTGGTCGCGGCGACGACGGCGTCGATCAGGCGGTCGAGCGCGGCCCCCTCGAGGGCGGGACCGGGTACCGCGTTGAGGTCGAGCACCGCGTTGAAGTAGAGGCCGTCGCTGACGAGCAGCACCATCTGCAGTGCCGTCTCGTCGCGCGTGTGCGCGCGGAGGCTCTCTTCCCACAGCTCCCGCACGCGGCGGAGAGAGGTGGATGCCGCATCGTTGCCGTTCTGCGCGAGTCGCGACACGGCAAGGATCGTGACGTCGAGGGGCGAGCCGGTGTTCTGCGACGACCGCAGGTGCGCGGCGACCACTCCCTCGTCGGCCCTCTCGATCTCGGCCACGTCCTCGCGCGCCAGTTCTTCGAGGCGACGGACCAGTGCTTCTTCGAGGGCGCTCTTGGACCCGAAGTGATAGAGCAATCCGCCCTTGGACACGCCGGCCGCGCGGGCCGTGGCATCCATCGTCGCCGCGCGTTCACCGTCGTCGACGAGGATGCGGGTGAACGCGTCGAGCACGGCTTCGCGGGCGAGAGGGGGGCGACTCATGACTCCTCGATCGTACTGGCGGGCGGACGCCGACCTCTGTTACTATACCGGCTGGACGGTTTAGAAACGGAAACGGTACATGCTCACCTCGTCGCTGCCCACCTCGGACATCACCGTGACCCGCGCCGGATGGCGCGGGTGGTTCGCGCTGGCGGTGCTCATGCTGCCCGTGCTGCTGGTCTCGGTCGACAACACGGTGCTGAGCTTCGCGCTGCCCGAGATCGCCCTGTCGCTCCAGCCCACGAGCATCGAGCAGCTCTGGATCATCGACGTCTACCCCCTCGTGCTGGCGGGTCTGCTCGTGACCATGGGCACGCTCGGCGACCGCTTCGGCCGGCGCCGCCTGCTGCTCATCGGCGCGACCGGCTTCGCGGCCGTGTCGGCGCTGTCGGCGTTCGCGCCCACCGCGGCCCTGCTCATCACCGGCCGCGCGCTCATGGGCGTCTTCGGCGCGATGCTGATGCCCTCGACGCTGTCGCTGCTGCGCAGCATCTTCCGCGACCGTGATCAGCGCCGATTCGCGATCGCGATCTGGGCATCGGGCTTCTCGGCGGGCGCCGCCCTCGGGCCGATCGTCGGCGGATTCCTGCTCGAGCACTTCTCGTGGGGCTCGGTCTTCCTCATGGCCGTCCCGGTCCTCGTGCCGCTGCTGATCCTCGCGCCGTTCTTCGTGCCCGAGAGCCGCGACCCGAACCCGGGCCGGTTCGACCCCGTCAGCGTGCTGCTGTCGCTCGCGACGATGGTGCCGATCGTCTACGGCATCAAGAAGTTGGCCGTCGACGGTCCACTCTCGCTTGCGCCTGTCCTGTTCGTCGTGGGCGTCGTCTTCGGCTGGCTCTTCGTCCGGCGTCAGCGCTCGCTCCCCACGCCCATGCTCGACATGACGCTGTTCGGCCGGGGCACCTTCTCGGGCGCCATCCTCGTCAACCTGCTGAGCGTCGTGGGCCTGGTCGGCTTCCTGTACTTCGTGGCGCAGCACCTGCAGCTCGTCGTCGGCCTGTCTCCGATGGTCGCGGGCTTCGCCCTGCTGCCGGGCCTGGTGCTGATGATCGTCTCGGGTCTGGCGGTCGTGCCCGTCGCCAAGCGCTTCGCGCCGCGCATCGTGGTGCCCGTCGCCCTGTCGTTCTCGGTCGTGGCGTACGTGCTCGTCGCGTTCTCGACGGCCGATCTGGTGCAGCTCATCGTGGCGTTCGGTCTGCTCGGGATCGGCATCGGCGCGGCCGAGACGGTGTCGAACGAGCTCATCCTCTCGAGCGCTCCGTCGGCGAAAGCCGGAGCTGCCAGCGCGGTGTCCGAGACGGCGTACGAGGTGGGGGCCGTCCTGGGCACGGCGGTGCTCGGCGGCATCCTCGCGGCCTTCTATCGCGCGCAGCTGGTGCTGCCGGCCGGGCTTCCGGATGCCGCGGCCCAGGCCGCCCGTGAGACCCTCGCCGGAGCCGTCGCGGTGTCGCAGACCCTCGACGACCCGTCCCTGGCCGAGGCCCTGCGCGTCGCGGCCGCGCACGCGTTCGACTCGGGTGTCGTGATCACCGCGCTCATCGGCGCGGGACTGATCGTCGTGGCCGGGGTGATCGCTGCCACTACCCTGGGATCATCCCGCGGCGCGTCGACGAAGTGACGCGCCCCGAGCTCTGAGGAGAGCGATGTCGCGTGTCGTGAAACTGGCCGTCATCCCCGGTGACGGCATCGGTCCCGAAGTCGTCACCGAAGCTGTCAAGGTGCTCGACGCCGTCACCGCCGCCTCCGGCGTGACGTTCGAGAAGACGCCCTTCTCGCTCGGCGCGGGACGCTACCTCGAGACCGGCGACACCCTCACCGACGACGACCTCGCCGCGATCGCCGCGCACGACGCGATCCTGCTCGGTGCGGTCGGGGGAGTGCCCGGCGACCCACGTCTCACGGACGCGAACATCGAGCGCGGCCTGCTGCTGAAGCTGCGCTTCGAGCTCGACCACTACGTCAACCTGCGCCCCTCGAAGCTGTACCCCGGTGCCACGGGCCCCCTCGCCGACCCCGGTGAGATCGACTTCGTCGTGGTCCGCGAGGGCACCGAGGGCCCCTACGTCGGCAACGGCGGGTCGATCCGTCGCGGCACCGCGCACGAGGTCGCCAACGAGACCTCGGTGAACACGGCCTACGGCGTCGAGCGCGTCGTCCGCTACGCCTTCGCCCTCGCGGGCCGTCGTCGGCAGAAACTGACGCTCGTGCACAAGACGAACGTGCTCGTGCACGCGGGCGGGATGTACAAGCGGATCGTGGATGCCGTGGCATCCGAGTTCCCCGAGGTCGCCGTAGACTACCTGCACGTCGACGCGGCAACCATCTTCCTGGTCACGAACCCGGGCCGCTTCGACGTGATCGTCACCGACAACCTCTTCGGCGACATCCTGACCGACCTGGCCGGCGCCGTCACCGGTGGCATCGGTCTCGCCGCATCGGGCAACATCAACCCCGACGGCGCGTTCCCCTCGATGTTCGAGCCCGTGCACGGATCGGCGCCCGACATCGCGGGAAGCCAGAAGGCCGACCCCACGGCCGCGATCCTCTCCGTCGCCCTGCTGCTCGATCACCTCGGGCTCACCGACGAATCCGCCCGCGTCACCCGCGCGGTCGAAGACGACATCGCGAACCGCGACGGCCAGCGCACCACCGCGCAGATCGGCGACGCGATCGCCGCACGCGTCCAGGCGTAACCTGGACCGATCGGCCCGTATCGCCCCCGGCACACGAAGAGTTTTGGACCACAGATGACCACGATCGACACCGACCCCGACACCGGACTCGACCCGCTCGAGTTCTCGGTCACCCGCAACCTCGCCGCCAAGAACGCGGCCGAGCGCGACGCCATCCTCGCCAGCCCCGGTTTCGGGCAGAACTTCACCGACCACATGGTCGACATCTGCTGGTCGGTCCGCGGTGGCTGGCACCGACCGCGCGTCTCGCCCTACGGCCCGATCTCGCTCGACCCCGCCGCGGCGGTCCTGCACTACGGGCAGGAGATCTTCGAGGGCATCAAGGCCTACCGCCACGCCGACGGATCGGTGCACACCTTCCGCCCCGACCAGAACGGGCGTCGCCTGCAGCGCTCCGCGCGCCGTCTCGCGCTGCCCGAACTGCCCGTGCCGTACTTCCTGCAGTCGCTGCGCGAGCTCATCGCCGTCGACGGAGCGTGGGTGCCGTCGGGCGACGACCAGAGCCTCTACCTGCGGCCCTTCATGTTCGCGAAAGAGGCGTTCCTCGGCGTGCGCCCCGCGCACAAGGTGGCGTACTACCTCATCGCCAGCCCCGCGGGCGCCTACTTCAAGGGCGGCGTGAAGCCGGTGTCGATCTGGCTCAGCGAGGACTACTCGCGCGCCGGCAAGGGCGGCACGGGCGCGGCCAAGACCGGCGGCAACTACGCCGCCAGCCTGCTGCCCCAGTCCGAGGCGTACGAGAACGAGTGCGACCAGGTCGTCTTCCTCGACCAGGACCGCAACGTCGAAGAGCTCGGCGGCATGAACGTCGTCTTCGTCTACAGGGACGGCACGATCGTCACCCCGCAGTCGGACTCGATCCTCGAGGGCATCACGCGCGACTCGCTGCTGCAGCTCGCCCGCGACCGCGGCCACCACGTCGAGGGCCGTAACGTCTCGCTGGACGAGTGGCGTCAGGGCGTGGCATCCGGAGACATCGTCGAGGTGTTCGCGTGCGGTACCGCCGCCGTGGTCACTCCGATCGGCACGCTCAAGGGTCGTGACTTCATCGACGAGCAGCCCACCGGCACCCTCGCACTCGAGCTCCGCCAGGAGCTCACCGACATCCAGTACGGCCGCGCCGAGGACAAGCACGGCTGGCTGTACCGCCTGGACGCGTAAGGCGCGTTGCGACACGAGGGGCTCCCGGATGCCGGGGGCCCCTTCGTCGTTCGCGGGCGTGTCGTTGCGGCGGCGGGCGCGTGCCGTCATCGGGGGGATCTGGGCGTTGCCGTCGCCGTGTCGGAGCCCCCGGATAGGCTGGCCGGGTGAAGATCGCTCGGTTCAGCCACCAGGACGCCCTCCGCTACGGCATCGTCGACGACGACCACCTCGTCGTTCTCGAGGGCGACCCCATGTTCGCCGGATTCGACACGACCGGTGAGCGCATCCCGCTCTCCGAGGTCGCGTTGCTGGCGCCCGTCATCCCACGCTCCAAGGTCGTCTGCATCGGCAAGAACTACCGCGATCACGCCGCCGAGATGGGCGGCGAGGCCCCCGACGAGCCGCTGATGTTCCTCAAGCCGAACACCTCGGTGATCGGTCCGAACGACGCGATCGTGCGTCCCACGCGCCTCAGCGAGCAGACCGACTACGAGGGGGAGCTCGCCGTCGTCATCGGACGCATCGCCAAGAACGTCCCGGCCGAGCGCGCGGGCGAGTACATCTTCGGCTACACCGTCGCCAACGACGTCACCGCGCGCGACCTGCAGCGCAGCGACGGCCAGTGGTCGCGCGCAAAGGGTTTCGACACGTTCTGCCCGGTCGGACCCGTCATCGAGACGGACCTCGACCTCGGCACGGCCCGCATCGTCACCCGGGTGAACGGCGAGGTCCGCCAGGACGGACCCGTCTCCGACATGGTCCACGACATCCCCGCCCTCGTCGCGTACGCGAGCGCGGTGTTCACCCTCTTGCCGGGGGACCTGATCCTCACCGGCACCCCGGCCGGTATCGGTTCGTTCGGCGCGGGCGACGTCGTCGAGGTCGAGATCGACGGCATCGGGGTGCTGCGCAACACCGCGCGCGATGCCTGACCTCGTCGCGCCGGCGGGCGTCGACCTCGTCGCCACACAGCGCCGCACCGTGCGCGTGCTGGCGGCGGGTCAGGTGCTCACCGGCGTGGCCTTCGGTGCGACGCTGTCGCTCGGCGCCCTGCTCGCCGCGGACCTCTCGGGGAACGAGGCGCTCTCGGGATTCGCGACCGCCGCCGTCACGCTGGGTGCGGCGCTCACCGCGATTCCGCTGGCGCGCTTGGCCGGTCGACGGGGTCGGCGGTTCGCGCTCACGACGGGGAATCTCGCCGCCCTCGTCGGTATCGTCGTCGTCATCGCGGCCGCGGCGACCCGCCTGTTCCCGCTGCTGCTCGCCGGAATCGCGCTCATCGGCGCCGGCAACGCGGGAACCCTCCAGTCCCGGTTCGCCGCGACCGATCTGGCGCCCACCGCGCGGCGCGGGCGCGACCTGGCGACGGTCGTGTGGGCCACCACGGTCGGAGGCGTGGTCGGTCCGCTGCTCCTGGCTCCGGGCGAACTCCTCGGAGCCGGCATCGGGATGCCGCGCCTCACCGGCGCGTACCTCTTCTCGTTCGCCGCGCAGGCGTGCGCCTTCGCGCTGTACACGTTCGTGCTGCGGCCCGACCCCCTGCTGCTCGCCCAGCGCCTGGACCGGGAGGGCACGGCATCCACCCCCGTCGCTGTGCACGCCGATCGTCCTGCGCTCGCGCGGTTCGCGATGTTCGCCGTTGCCGCGTCCCACGTCACGATGGCCTCGGTGATGGCGATGACGCCGGTGCACCTGTCGCACATCGTGGCCCCGGATGCCGTGACCGCCACCGTCGGCGTCACGATCGCACTGCACGTCTTCGGCATGTACGGACTCTCGCCCGTCTTCGGTCTGCTCGCGGACCGATGGGGACGCGTGTCCGTCATCGTGCTCGGGCAGGTGCTGCTGGTGATCTCGCTCGTCGTCGCCGCGGTTTTCGCGGACGCGCAGGCCGGGGTGCTCGTGGCGCTGGTGCTGCTGGGTTTGGGATGGAGCGCAGCGACGGTGGCCGGGTCGGCGCTGCTGACCGAGGCGACGCCGCTGGCCGCCCGGCCGCGTCGGCAGGGTCGCAGCGACACGCTGATGACCGCGTGCGCCGCGGCCGGGTCGGTGCTCGCCGGGATCATCCTCGGCCTCGCGGGATACGCGGGCCTCGCGCTGTGGGCGCTCGTCCCGGTAGCGGTGGTGTGCCTCGGCGCGGCAGCGGTCGCCCGCGCGTCACTTCCGGTCACCCGCGCCTAGGCGATTCGCGCCACGGCAGTCCGGCGAGAGGTGGGTGCGCCTCAGATCGCGTAGACCAGGCCGTCGAAGGCCGACAGGTCGTCCCCGCCGCGCACGCCGAGCGCGTGGAGGGCGCGGTCGACGTCCAGTTCGTCGTTGAACACGTGGAAGGCCACCCGCGCCCGCCCGGCGCGACCCGACGCCGTGATCCCGTGGGCGGTGAGCTGAGCGAGGGCTTCGCCCGTGGCATCCGGCCAGGTGACGATGGCCGAGGGGCGGTCGGGGTGAGCCAGGCCGAGACCGTCGCGGAAGCGAGCGGCCAGAGCCGTGGTGTGCGCGTAGGTCGCGGTGATGTCGGCATCGGCGAACAGGGCCAGGGCGGGGGCCGCCCCGATGAACGCCTGCCATGCCGGCGACACGTCGAATCGACGCGCGTCCGACGCGAGCACGCCGCCCGTGCCGTAGCAGGACGACCACGGGTCGTCGCCGCTGTACCAGCCGGCCTGCACGGGCCGGATCTCGCGCGCGAACGCGGCCGAGACGGTCAGGAACGACACGCCCCGCGGGCAGCACAACCACTTGTAGGCATGGCATACGGTGGCGTCGAACATCGTCGCGTCGACGGGCAGCCATCCGGCGGCCTGGGTCAGGTCGACGAGGGTGCGGGCTCCGGCCCGAGCGGCGGCGGCGGCGATGCGCATCGCGTCGGCCACCTCGCCGGTCGCCGACTGCACGAGCGAGAACGCGACGAGCCAGGTGTCGGGCGACACCGCGTCGGCGAGCTCGTGCAGGGGAGCGGTACGCAGGCGGATGCCGCGCCCGGCGTGCGCGAACGGCGCCACGAGCGACGAGAAGTCCCCTTCGGCGCACAGCACCTCGGCGCCGTCGGGGACCGAGGCGGCGATGAGCGCGACCTGCACGGACGTCTGCGAGCCGATCGCGACGTCGCCGACCGGTGCGCTGACGAGGCGGGCGTACGACGCCCGCGCCTCTTCGACGGCCTGCGAGGCCGCCACGACGTCGGGTCGACCGGATGCCGCGGCCTCGAGGTCGGCGCGGACGGCGCGGACCGTCGCTCGGGACGGCAGGCCGAGGGTGCAGGCGGCGAGGTAGTCGCGGCCGCCGGCGAAGTGCGTGGCGAGGCTGCTCATGGAACCAGGGTCTCGCCCTCACGTGTATTGCACTAGAGCAGGTGTTGCATGAGATGCATTCGATCTGCTTATGTGTGGGCGTGAGCGAAACGGAAGACGGGCTCGACGCCCACGGCCTGCGCGTCGTCAAGGCGATCGCCGACACCGGCTCGATCACCGCCGCCGCCCGCGCCCTGGGCTACAGCCAACCCGCGGTGAGTCAGCAACTGCGGCGACTGGAACAGCGCGCCGGGCTGCCGATCGTCGAGCGCATCGGTCGCGGCGTCCGACTGACCGAGGCCGGACGCGTCCTCGCGCGCCACGCCGCGACCGTCACCACCGCGCTCGACGCCGCCGCCGGCGACCTCGCCGAACTGCGGGGCCTGCGCGCCGGTCGCGTGCGCATCGCGGCATTCCCCTCGGCCTCGTCGACCGTCGTGCCGCGCGTGATCGCGGCCGTGACCGCCCGTCGGCCCGGCGTCTCGATCAGCTTCGTCGAGGCGGAGCCGCCCGAGGCGATCGCCGCCGTGCGCGAGGACCGCGCCGACATCGCCCTCATCTACAGCTACCCCGGCGATCGCCGCGAACAGCTGACGCAGGCGGCCGCGGGGCTGTCGGTGCGCCACCTCGCGGACGACGACACGGTCGTCGTGGTCCCCGCGGAGCACCCCGCGGCATCCCACGATCCCATCGACCTGTCGCAATTGGCGGGGGAGCGCTGGATCGCCGGGTGCCCGCAGTGCCGGGGTCACCTGCTCGAGGCGTGCGGGCGCGCCGGTTTCACGCCCGACATCGCCTTCGAGACCGACAACTACATCGCCGTCGAGAACCTGGTCGCCCTCGGCGTCGGGATGGCGATCCTGCCGCGGATGGCCGTGGCATCCCTGCCCCTTCCGGCGGGGATCGCGGCGCCGCGCCTGCCCGCCGCCGAGTCGCGCACGCTGCATGTGGTCACCGCCCGCGGAGCCGAGCACGTCCCCGCCGTCGGCGCCGCCCTCGACGTGGTCGGCGACGTGCTGGCCGACCACGGGCGTGTCGGCGCCCGCCGGTAGGATCGAGGGGATGTCTGCCACGCCCGATCCCCGCACCACGACCGCCTCCGGCGCCGACGTTCGCGTCCGGTTCTGCCCGTCACCGACGGGCCTGCCGCACGTCGGCCTGATCCGCACCGTCCTGTTCAACTGGGCGTACGCCCGGCACAACGGCGGAAAGCTCGTCTTCCGCATCGAAGACACCGACGCCGCGCGCGACAGCGAAGAGAGCTACCAGCAGCTCCTCGACGCCCTGCGGTGGATGAACATCGACTGGGACGAGGGCGTCGAGGTCGGCGGCCCCCACGCTCCCTACCGTCAGTCGCAGCGGCACGACCTCTACCGCGAGGTGCTCGACAAGCTCGTCGCCGCAGGTGCCGTGTACGAGAGCTATTCGACCGCCGAAGAGATCGACGCCCGCAACGAGGCGAACGGTCGCGCCAAGCAGCTCGGCTACGACAACTTCGACCGCGACCTCACCGACGAGCAGAAGGCCGCGTTCCGCGCCGAGGGAC
This sequence comes from uncultured Microbacterium sp., assembly GCF_913776565.1. Lineage (GTDB taxonomy): Bacteria > Actinomycetota > Actinomycetes > Actinomycetales > Microbacteriaceae > Microbacterium. Next base: position 24,361 of record NZ_CAJYPF010000246.1, read on the forward strand.
GCCAGCCCGCCTGGCGCCTGCGCGTGCCCGACCACGACCTCACCTACGTCGACCTCATCCGCGGCGAGGTCACCTTCCCGGCCGGATCGTTCCCCGACTTCGTGCTCGTGCGCGCCGGGGGAGTGCCGCTCTACCCGTTCGTGAATCCGGTCGACGACGCCCTGATGGGCATCACCCACGTCATCCGCGGCGAAGACCTCATGCCCTCCACGGCCCGCCAGCTCGCGCTGTACTCGGCTCTGGTGGATGCCGGCATCACCACGTTCATCCCGCGCTTCGGACACATGCCCCTCGTCCTCGGCGAGACCGGCAACAAGAAGCTGTCCAAGCGCGACCCGCAGGCCGACCTGTTCCTGCAGCGCGAGAAGGGCTTCATCCACGAGGGACTCCTCAACTACCTGTCGCTGCTCGGCTGGTCGCTCACGAGCGATCGCGACGTGTTCTCGCTCGACGAGATGATCGCCGCCTTCGACATCGCCGACGTCAATCCCAACCCGGCGCGCTTCGACCAGAAGAAGGCCGAGGCGATCAACGGCGACCACATCCGCATGCTGGATGCCGACGACTTCGCCGCTCGGATCGTCCCCTACCTCGCGGGTGCCGGTCTGATCGCCGAGCAGCCCTCGGACGCGCACCGCGCGATCATCGCGCAGGCCGCGCCCCTCGTGCAGGAGCGCGTACAGCTGCTCGGCGAGGTCCCGGGCATGCTCGGCTTCCTGTTCGTCTCGGACGTGACGTACGCCGAGGACGCGCTCAAGGGGCTGCCCGCGAACGCCGCCGAGGTGCTCACGGCATCCATCCGTGCGCTGGAGGGCGTCGACGACTTCAGCGCCGCGGGCGTTCAGGCCGCCCTGTCGACCGCACTGGTGGACGAGCTCGGCCTCAAGCCCCGCGTCGCCTACGGTCCGCCGCGCGTCGCGCTGACCGGGCGTCGCGTGTCGCCGCCCCTGTTCGAGTCGATGGAGCTGCTCGGCAAGGCCGAGACCCTGCGCCGCCTCGACGCGCTGGTGCGGCACCTGGGCTGACGGTTCCGTCGTGATCCCCGTCTCTCCGTGTGGAGGGCGGGGATCGCGTTTTCCGGCGCGGAGGTGGCGGGTGCGGGACGCGCCCGGGACGCGCGGACCGGGTCGCCGGTTTTGCGCTCGGGCCCGTCTCGCGTAAGCTTGATCCTCGGCACGAGTTACGGCTCGAAGCCATTGGGGTATGGTGTAATTGGCAACACGGCGGTTTCTGGTTCCGTTGTTCTTGGTTCGAGTCCAGGTACCCCAGCTTGAGAAAAGCCCCGGTGATCGATCAGATCGCCGGGGCTTTCGCCTTGTCCGCGCCGGACGCCGATCAGCGCGCAGTCGGGTCCCCCGGGCGCGGAGCGCCGTCGTCCTTCCCCCGCGCGGATGTGCCGCAAGAGCGGTGAGCAGCGACGAATCGCCGCCGGGGGAGCCGGGTGAGGCCGAACGGGCGCAGAATGCCTGCATGGGACTTTTCACGCAGCGACCCGAGGAGCCGAGCGAGTGGGCGGGACTGCCGGGCGAGCCCGTGCGGCCGCGCTCGCGCGCCGAGGAGCTTCCGGACGACGCGGCCCCCGAGGCTTCACCGGTGAGTCTGCTCGGCCTCGTGGACGCTCCGGTCACCTCGGTGCAGGTTCCCCTGCAGAGCGCTGAACCGCAGGGGTCCGCGGACTGACCCGCGTTCCGACCGGCCCCGCGCCGTGGTCGGGGACCGCACGCTGACCCGCGTCTCGACCGCCCCCGCGTCCCGACTGGGTGGGGGTGCGCGTCGACGGTTCGCCCATCGATGTGGTGCCGTGACGGCGGTGCGCCGAGGCCGGGGCGTGGCGCCGCGGTACGATCCGAGACCGAACGGCATCCGCCCACGTTCCGAGAGAAGGTCCCGATGAAACGCGCTCTCGTCTTGCCCGTGGTCGCGGCCGTCGCGATGGCGCTCGTCCTCACCGGCTGCGCGCCCGAGACGTCGTCGTCCCCGTCGACGGAGGCACCCTCCGCCGCGGCCCCGAGCTCGTCGCCGTCAGCGATCGAGGGGGCCCTTCCGCCGACCTTCGTCGCCCCGGACGCTCTCGAGGGCACCGACGTGAAGGTGGTGCAGGGCACGGCCCTGGTGCTGACCGTCCCCGACGCCAGCGAGGCCGAGTGGACGGGGACGACCGCCGACGTCGCGATCGCGGAGTTCTCGCCCGGCGGGCCGTCCGAGGGGGCGGTGTTCCGCCCCGGGTTCCTCGTCCGCGAGGTCGGCAGCACGGCCGCGACCCTCACCGGCGCCGACGGCAAGACGATCTCGTTCACCATCACCGTCGTGCCGTACTGACGCCGACCTCCCGGGCGTCAGCCGCGCCGCCGGCGTCGAACGAGCAGCGCCACGAACACCGGCACACCGACCAGTGCCGTGCCGACGCCCACCGGCAGGGGAGTGGGGGCGAAGAGCGTGCGGGTGGCGGCATCCACCCAAACCATGAACACGGCGCCGACCAGGGCCGACAGCGGCACCACGCGAGAGTGACGGGGGCCGACGACGAGTCGCACCGCGTGCGGAACGACGAGGCCCACGAACCCCACCGCACCCACCGCGCTGACGAGCGCCGCCGTCATGAGCGCGGTGACCACGAGCAGGGTGCCGCGCAGGCGTGCCACGGGGATGCCGAGCGAGGCGGCGACGTCGTCACCGAAGGCGAAGGCGTCGAGCGCGCGCGCGGACAGCAGGCACACGGCCCCGCCCACCGCGACGACGGCGGCGCACAGGGCCACCTTGTCCCACCGCATACCCTCGAGCGAGCCGAGCAGCCAGAACATCACCCCGCGCGTCTCGTCGCTGTCGGCCGCCGCGAACACCACGAGCGAGGTGATCGCCGAGAAGAACTGCGTCCCCGCGACGCCGGCGAGCACCACGCCCGCCGTCCCCGCCGAGGTGAAGCGCGAGAGCAGCAGGACGAGTCCGAACGCGAACACGGCGCCGACGAACGCTCCGCCCGACAGGCCGAGGACGCCGCCGCCCAGGCCCAGGACGCCGATGACGACCGCGCCCGTCGAGGCCCCCGACGACACGCCGAGCACGAAAGGCTCGGCGAGCGGGTTGCGCAGCAGTGACTGCATCACCACGCCGCAGAGGGCCAGTCCCGCCCCGGCGCAGGCGGCGACGAGGGCGCGAGGAAGGCGTTCCTCCCACACGATCGCGTTCTTCGCGGTCTTCACGGGGATGTCGGCGAGCCCCAGGTGATTGGCCACGATGTCGCGCACGTTGACCAGGGAGACGTCGGCGGGACCGAGCGTCACGGCGACGGCGACCGACGCGACCAGCAGCACGATCGCCGCGATCACCGCCCCGGCGCCGACGGCGCGTCCGCGGGTGCGGACCCGCGCCACGACCGCGGCGCTCAGAGCGCGCTCCCGTTCTCGTCCCACCACGCGCGGATCTTCTCGAGCGCGTCGACGAAGCGGATCGACGGGTTGAGCTCGGCCCCGTGCAGGGCGATGTAGCGCCCGTTCTGCACGGCCGACATCGTGCGCGTGAGCGGGTCGCTCTCGAGGAAGGCGATCTTGTCGTCCAGGCGGTCACCGGGGAAGCGGTCGCGCTGCAGGTCGCCGAGCACCAGCACGTCGGGATCGGCCGCGACCATGCTCTCCCAGCCCACCGCGGGCCAGTCGTCGGTCTGCTGCGCGAAGACGTTGGTCATTCCGGTGGCGGATGCCAGCAGCCCGGCGTTCGAGAACCCACCGGCGACGTAGGGGGTCTTGGTGTCGGCGAACCAGAACGTCACGGTCCGCCCGCCGAAGTCGACCCCCTCGGTCGCGGTGGCGGCGCGCTGCTGCAGAGAGGCGACGAGCGCCTCGCCCCGGTCCGCGACGTCGAAGATGCGCGCGAGGTCGCGGATCTCGCCGTAGAGCACGTCGACGGTCAGCGGGGCCGTCCGGGTGCCCCCGGCGTTGACGCTCACGTCGCCGTCGCAGTCCGTGGGCGAGAGATAGGTGGGGATGCCGGTCTCCGCGAAGCGGTCGCGCGTCGCGACGCCGCCCTGTGCGAAGTGCCGACCGAACGAGGCGGTGACGAAGTCGGGATCGGCACCCAGAACGACCTCGTAGGTCGGCGCGTTGTCGGCGAGGCGGGGGACGGTGGCGTTCGCCTCGGCCAGCGAGTCGAGGATCGGGTCGGTCCACGACGCCGTGCCCACGAGGCGATCCTCGAGGCCGAGCGAGAGCAGGATCTCGGTGGAGTCCTGGTCGAGCGAGACGACCCGAGCCGGGGGAGCGTCGACGGTGACCTGCCGTCCGCAGTCGGTGATCGTGAGCGGATAGGCGGTGCGTCCCTCGCCCCCGGTCGAGCTCGTCGCGGCGGGCACGGCCTCGGAGGCGCCGCACCCGGCGAGAAGGGCGCCGACGGCGGCGAGGACGAGGGGCAGGGCGAGGGCGCGGGCGCGTGGCATCTGGGATCTTCCTTCGGGGCGGGCGGGGGAGTTTGCTTAGGTAAGGGTAACCTCACTTCTCCTGCCACTCGGGCGTGTCCGCCTCGATGCCTACGCGGCAAACAATGTGTTGCCCTCTGTGGTTTCGTGTTGTACTGTGTGGGAATCTTCGAAGGAGATCCCGTGTACGCAATGGAGCGCCAGCAGCTCATCGAGCGCGAACTGCGCGATGTCGGACGCGTCAGCGTCGTCGACCTCGCCAGACGCTTCGACGTGACGACCGAGACGGTGCGCCGCGATCTCGACCGCCTCGAGAGCCTCGGATCCCTTCGCCGCGTCCACGGCGGCGCCGTCGACATCGGTCGCGCCAGCACGGCCGAGTCGCCGCTCACCGAACGTCGCGAGCGTCACGGAGACGCCAAGCGCGCCATCGCCTCCTCCGCCGTCGCGCTGCTCGGCCACGACTTCCGCGGCTCGATTTTCGTCGATGCGGGCACCACCGCCGCGGCCGTCGCCGCCCTGCTGCCCGAGGCGCTCGGCGCGGGCATCGGCGGTGTCGAGGTCGTCACCCACTCGCTCGAGGCCGCCCACGTCCTCTCGGGCGAGGAGCGGCTCTCGCTCACCACCATCGGGGGCCGCGTCCGCGGCGTCACCGCCGCCGCCGTCGGCGCCCACACCGTGCGCACGATCGCCCAGTTGCGCCCCGACATCGCGTTCGTCGGCACCAACGGCGTGAGCGCCGGTTTCGGCCTCAGCACCCCCGACCCCGACGAAGCCGCCGTCAAGGCCGCGATCATCCAGTCGGCCCGTCGCGTCGTCCTCGTCGCCGACGCCGCCAAATTCGGAGAGGAACTGCTCGTGCGCTTCGCCCAGCTCGACGAGATCGACGTTCTCGTGACCGACGCGGCCCCGCCCGCCGACCTGGCCGAGGCTCTCGCCGACGCCGACATCGAGGTGCGCGTCGCATGATCGTCACCCTGACCGCCAACCCCTCGGCCGACCGCGCCGTCGTCCTGCCCGACGCACTCGTCGTCGGCGAGGTGCAGCGCGCGCTGTCCTCTCGCGAGGATGCCGGGGGCAAGGGCGTCAACGTCGCTCGCGTCGTGACCGCCGCCGGTGCCGCCGCTCGAGCGGTCGTTCCCGTGAACGCTCATGACCCGTACCGCCTGCTGCTCGAGGACACGGGGATCGCCCTCGACCTCGTCGAGGTCGCCGGGCGCGCCCGGGCGAACCTCACCATCACCGATCCGACGGGTGAGACGACCAAGCTCAACCTGCCGGGCGCCGAACTGTCGCCCGCCGAGGTCGAAGCCCTGACGGCCGGCGTCGTCGCGGCAGCCGAGGGGGCCACCTGGCTCGTCTTGGCCGGATCGCTGCCTCCCAGGGTTCCCGCCACCTTCTACGCCGACCTCATCGTCGCCGTGCGCGAGCGCTGGGGCGCCCACGCCCCGCTCATCGCGGTCGACGCGTCCGGTGAGGCCCTCGCCGCGGTCGTGGCGACGGCCCGGCCCGACCTCATCAAGCCGAACCACGAAGAGCTCGCCGAGCTCGTCGGCGAGGACCACGCGACCGACGCCGACACCCTCGCCGACGCCGCGCGTCGCGCGACCGCCCTGGTGCCCGACCGCGTGGCATCCGCTCTCGTGACCCTCGGTGCGGACGGCGCGCTGCTGTTCACCGCCGAGGGAGCCTGGCGCGGACGTGCCCCGAAGATCCAGGTGGCCAGCACGGTCGGCGCGGGCGACAGCTCGCTCGCCGGCTACCTGCTGGCCGCCGTCGAGGGGGCTGCGGCCCCCGACCGCCTCGCGCGCAGCATCGCCTACGGCGCCGCCGCCGCGACCCTGCCGGGGACTCAGGCCCCGACACCGGCCGATCTGCCCGCGGGCCCGATCGCCGTTTCCGCCTTCGCCACCCCTATCGCTACATCCTGACCACGAAAGGTCACCGACAATGTCCGACATCATCACTCCGGAGCTCGTCACCCTCGACGTGTCCCTGGGCACCGACAAGCAGTCGGTGATCCGCGCCCTCGCCGAGCGCGTCGTCGCGCAAGGCCGCGCCCGAAGCGCACAGGAGCTCTTCGACGACGCGTGGGCCCGCGAGCAGAAGGACGAGACCGGCCTGCCCGGCGGCATCGGCATCCCGCACGCGCGCAGCGCGTCGGTCACCGAGCCGACCCTCGCCTTCGCCCGCCTGGCCCCGGGCGTCGACTTCGGCGCCCCCGACGGCCCCGCCGACATCGTGTTCCTCATCGCCGCGCCCGAGGGCGCCGACGAGGCCCACCTGTCGGTGCTGTCGCAGCTGGCCCGCAGCCTCATGAAGGACGACTTCACCGGCGGCCTGCGCCGTGCCTCGTCGAACGCCGAGGCCGTCCGTATCATCACGGATGCCATCGCTCCGGCCGCCGAGCCGACGGTCGCGGAGGCCGCGGCCCCGGTCGCCGCCACCCGCGCCGAGGCTCGCTCGACTACCGCGACGAAGACGAAGAAGATCGTCGCCGTCACCGCGTGCGCCACCGGCATCGCCCACACCTTCATGGCGGCCGACGCCCTGACCGCGGCGGGTGCCGAGACCGACGGCGTCGAGCTGATCGTCGAGCCGCAGGGCTCAAGCGGATACAAGGCCCTGCCGCAGAGCGTGATCGACGACGCCGACGCCGTGATCTTCGCCGTCGACGTCGACGTCCGCGAACCCCAGCGCTTCGCGGGCAAGCCGGTCGTCCGCGCCGGGGTCAAGCGCGGCATCGAGCAGCCGAAGCAGCTCATCGCCGAAGCCCTCGCCGCGAGCGAGAACCCGAACGCCGCCCGCGTGCAGGGCGGTGCCGCGGCGGCATCCGCCTCGGACGCCCCCGTCGCGCAGCAGTCCGTGGGTCGCCGCATCCAGCGCTGGCTGCTGACCGGTGTCAGCTACATGATCCCGTTCGTCGCGGGCGGCGGTCTGCTCATCGCCCTCGGCTTCCTGCTCGGCGGCTATCAGGTCACGCAGAACGCGGCCAACGTCATCATCCAGAACTCGCTGTGGGACCTGCCCACCGACGGCATCACCTCGCCGCTCGGTCCCGTGGGTCAATACCTCGGCTCGGTCGCCTTCATGATCGGTGCGACGTCGATGGGCTTCATCGTCGCCGTGCTCGCGGGATTCATCGCCTACGCGATCGCCGACCGCCCCGGTATCGCGCCCGGTTTCGTCGCCGGCGCCGTCGCGGTGCTCATGAACGCCGGCTTCATCGGCGGCATCATCGGTGGTCTGCTGGCCGGATTCATCGCCTGGTGGCTCGGCCGTTTCGACGCCCCCCGGTGGCTGCGCGGCCTCATGCCGGTCGTGATCGTGCCCTTCCTCGGCTCGATCTTCGCCTCGGGCCTGATGATCCTCTTCCTCGGTCGTCCCATCGCTGCCCTCATGACGGCACTCACCGACGGCCTCACGGGCCTCGCCTCCAGCGGCGCCGGCGCGATCGTGCTGGGCATCATCCTCGGTCTCATGATGTGCTTCGACCTCGGTGGACCGGTCAACAAGGTCGCCTACGTCTTCGCCACCACGGGCCTTGCCGCGGCGAGCCAGACCAACACCGCCCCGTACCTCATCATGGCCGCGGTCATGGCCGCCGGCATGGTGCCCCCGCTCGCGATGGCCCTCGCCTCGACGATCCTGGCGCGTGGCAAGTTCACCCCGGTGGAGCGCGAGAACGGTGCGGCGGCCTGGCTGCTGGGCGCCTCGTTCATCTCCGAGGGCGCGATCCCGTTCGCCGCGGCCGACCCGCTGCGCGTCATCCCCGCCTCGATGGTGGGCGGTGCGATCACGGGTGGACTGAGCATGCTGATCGGAGTGCAGTCCTACGCCCCGCACGGCGGCATCTTCGTGCTGTTCGCCATCAACCCGGTGTGGGGTTTCCCCCTCGCGATCATTGTGGGTACGGTCGTGACGGCGCTGATCGTCGTCGCCCTCAAGGGCATCGGCCGGAGCACCAAGGACGCCGCCGTCACCGAGGCCGCTCCCGTGGCCACGGTCGCCGCGTAAACACCCCCGTCGAATCGGAAGGATTCACCATGGCAGAACGTCAGGCCACCATCGCCAGCAGCTCGGGACTCCACGCCCGCCCCGCGAAGCTCTTCGTGCAGGCCGTGCAGGAGAAGAAGGTGCCCGTCACCATCGCCGCCCAGGGCGGACCCGATCTCAACGCCGGCAGCATCCTGTCGCTGATGGGCCTGGGTGCCGGTCACGGCACGGTCGTGACGCTCAAGGCCGAGGGCGAGGGCGCCGAGCAGGCGCTCGACGAGCTGGTCGCTCTGCTCGAGACCGACCTCGACGCGCAGTAAGCGCCTCTTCTCAGAACACCGGATGCCACGGGCCCAGGGCTCGTGGCATCCGGTGTCTCGTCTTCCGGGTGGCGTGCGTCGCGGAGATGCCGCGCGCGCCGGGACGCTGGCGCGCGGGACGGGACGGTGTCGCGCGCGGGACGGGACGGTGCCGCGCGGGACGGGACGGTGTCGCGCGCGTCGAGGCGGCGGGGTCTGCCGGGCGAAGCTCCTGAGAATCGCTCGGTGCGGCGCCGCATACGCCGTGGTCACGGACGCCGAGGATCGAACGTCAGGAGTTCCGCCCCGCCGTCGGCCCTAGACCTCGACCGAATCGCCCGGCTTGAGGTCGATGAACGAGCCGCCGTTCTGCTCGACGGCCCACGTCAGTCGCGCGTCGCCCATCTGCTTTCCCGCGACCGACAGCGTCATGTCGTGGGTCGCGAACACGCGCTCGGGCTTGACCGCGAGGACGTAGTCGATCGCGTCGCCGATCTTGAGCCACGGCGCTCCGACGGGGGCGGCGAGGAGGGCGACCTTCTTGTGCTTCGGCACGGCGTAGGAGTCGCCGGGGTAGTAGAGGGCGTCGTTGACGAGGACGCCGACGTTGTCGACCACGGGGATCGACTCGTGGATGACTTCGTGGCGGCCACCGAAGAACTCCAGGTGGAACGGACCGAGGTCGAGGCTGTCGCCCGGGTGCACCACGGTGACGTCGAATCCGGCGGCCGCATTGCGCACGCCCTCGGGACCATAGATCGGCACGGTGGGATGCGCCTTCTGCAGGCGCGTGAGGTGCTCGGGGGTCCAGTGGTCGGCGTGCTCGTGCGTGATGACCACCCCCACCAGCCCGGTGAGGTCTTCGAGGGGCGAGGTGAAGCTGCCCGGATCGATGACGAGCGTGTGCCCGCCTTCGACGACGACGAGAGACGCGTGTTCGTGCTTCGTGAGGCGCATGCTCCGAGTCAACTCCGGGTCGGGGGAGAGCGGCAAGTGCTGGCGGCCCGGGTGAACATCGCCTAACGGGTCTTCCGGTCCGCGCACGTTCGCGGTACGGTGGCCGGACACGCCCGGGATATCGGTGGCTCGGCCCCGATTTTGCGTGCGCGTCATTCGTGGTGCATACTTGAACACGTTGCGACGCGGCCCCATCGTATAGCGGCCTAGTACGCCGCCCTCTCACGGCGGTAACGCGGGTTCGAATCCCGCTGGGGTCAC